>JBJMXE010000040.1:0-55529 GCA_045809745.1 Chthoniobacterales bacterium
GTTCGAGCGACTCCGCACCGATGGCAAATGGAAGAAGATGCAAACAGCGATCCGTGCCCGCGAACTGGTGCTCCAAGGCAGTGTGAATCCGATGCTGAGCGACTTCGGCCAGGAGTCCGAAGCGCGCCAGTATTCTGGTCGAGCGGTGCCGGAAGATTGGTCGCCGCCGGCTGGAGGCGAGGGTAAGTGCCCGTTTGGGCATGGATGAACAAAACGTCCAACGCCCAACGCCCAACACCCAACCAAAGAGAAGACTCACGCTTTCGTTGATGGAGGGCGGAGCTCCTGCGACGCGGTGGGCGAGAAGATGGCGGTAGAGAAGCGGGGCCGCGGAGCTAGGCCCTACGTAAGCATTCGGAAGCCTCTTAGTGACGAAAAAGTGGCGCAATCCAAAGCATTCGAATTTTAGCTGACGATCAACAAGACGTGTAAGCTTGCCAAAATCGAAATGCATCGAATCGAACCGCAAACTGGCACCGCCTTTCGGCTCGAGCGTGGCCGATCGCTCCGGGTCATTGATCTGGAAGGCGAACAGGTTGCGGATCTGATGGCATTTGCTGCGGAGAATACGGCGGAATGGCTTTCGGCCGGGCGAAGTATCGATTACGCGAACCGCATTTACCTAACGACCAGGGATATTTTGTATTCGAACCGCAGCCGGCCAATGTTCACGATCACTGCCGATGATGTGGGCCGACATGATTTTCTGCTGACGCCGTGTAGCCCGGAGACCTTCCAGATCATTTATCGGGACGAGAACTATCACCCGAGTTGCTTCGAGAATCTGGCGACTAATCTCGGAAACTTCGGAATCGCACCGGATGCAATTCCGACCACGTTCAATATTTTCATGAACGTGGAGATCGACGTCCGCGGAGAGCTGTCGATCCTGCCTCCGAAATCACGAGCCGGTGAGAGTATCATGCTTCGGGCCGAAATGGATTTGATTGTCGGCCTAACCGCCTGCTCGGCTGAGAAATCGAATAACCACTCATTTAAACCCATCGGCTACGAGATTTTGTAACCGGCGGGCGGTGATGCCCCCCAACCGGCACCGCTTCCCGCCCGGATCGCCTAACTTAGTTGGTTTGAATTGGTGAATTTAACCTTCACGGCCCAGTCCGGGTTTTCCTATATCTGCGCCTCGACAGAGCGAGGCGGCTACAGGAACACTTGTGATCGGAAGTGCTGGCGGGCTTGCGCCACCGTAAGCTTTAGGCGAAGGCGTGTGAACCCCGCTATCGTAAGCGAAAGATGAATCCGGATAAGTTGTTCAACTACCTCGATGGGAACCTTCCAATCGAGGAACGCGAAAAGCTGGAGGATCAGCTCATTCGGGATCCGGAATTACAACGCGAATTCGCGATGGCCCGCAAGATCCATGACCGAATGAGCGGCAACGTTCGCGAAGTGATTCTGGATGATGCACCGCCTGAAGCGAATCGTGGCCGTCAGATCATGCGGCGCATCATGATCGTGTTTCTGGCGCTGATTTTCATCAACACCATCGCCGGCGTAGTCGCCATCGGATTTCTCGAAAATAGAAAGAGCCGAGCACGCATTGCCGCGGAGCAGAATCGTAAGGACATGGCACTTGCGTTGCAGAACGCTGCGGCAAGCGCGTTGCCCACGCCCACACTGGACGTTGATGAAATCAAGATCGCTGCACCAGCCGGGCAAATCGACGCTTTGGTGGAAAAGATCACTGCTGCGGCAAAGCAGGTTGCCGGATCGGCAGTAAAGAACGTCAGCAATGAGAATGGCACACTGGTGTTCGCTGAAATTCCTGCGGGCCGAATTCCCGAGTTTCACAATGCGCTGAAGCAGCTGGGCGCGGTCGTAGCTCCATCCACTAATGCTTCCCCAGCCAGCGGTAACGCAATTCTCCAGATCCGCATTACGCAGCAGCCCGGATGATCGCGATCACGTTTGCGCTGCCGGCGGAGAGTTCCGAACTGGTTCGCAAAATGGGGGACAAGCACGCCAATCCAACCACTGGCGCAGGTCTCCTGAGGCTGGAAGGTCAGGACATCGCCGTTTGCCACACCGGAGTGGGTCGCGGCCATTGCCGGCGGGCGCTTAATAGTTTCCTCTCGGGCGTTCGGCCGGAATTCCTGATCAGCTCCGGATTTGCGGGCAGCTTGAGCCCAACGCTGAACGTGGGGGACGTTTTCTTAGCGCGCAATTATTCCGATCCTCGTCTAACGACCAGGATGGAGGGTGGAGCTCCTGCGCCGCCGCCGGATCCGGGAGTCCGCCTCGGACCGGGCTCGCGGAAGGTCGCCCCTTCGTCAGATCGTCTGCGATTCCACTGGGGAACGATACTTACGATCGACGCAATCGCGCATTCGCGGGAAGAACGGGAGCGACTTGCCCAGCAACATCAGGCTGATGCCGTCGATATGGAAACGGATGTGATCGCGGAGATTTGTCGAGCGCGCGCAATTCCGATGTTGTCGCTGCGCGTGATCAGCGATTCACCGGCTGATCCATTTCCAGCGCCACCTGACGTGTTGTTTGACGTGGCCCGTCAGCAAACAAATTTCGGCACCCTCATCCCCTATCTGTTAGGGCACCCATCGGCTATGATGGGACTGATGAAATTCGCGAAGAGAATCAAAAACGTGCGCGCGATCCTTGCTGACACGCTGGTGGAGATTGTTGGGCTGCTGCCAAAAGGCTGATTAAAGAATGAAGGAAGCGACCGCGAACACGCGAAAGAACGCGGAAAAAACGGGGCTCATGCATTCCTTTCTCGAACAGCTGTAGCGGCGGTCTGTGAGCGCCGATCCGCGCTGCACGATATCAAAGCCGGGGTCACCGCCCCCGGCTACAGTATGCGCGCGGGCTCGATGTGAACGAGCACATCCGCGATTCGAGGTTCGGCTTCCTGCACTGCCCGCTTCACTTCGTGGGCGATGTCATGCCCTTGCCGCACTGATATATCCCCGCTCACACCCACATGGAGATCGGCGTAAAAGCTAAGGCCCATCTTCCGGACAAAACATTTCTCAACCTCGGCGACGCCCGGAACGGCGCAGGCCGCCTTCTCCACCAACGCAGATATGTTTCCAGGGGGCGCGGTATCCATGAGTTCCTGTAGTGCAGGCATAAGCAAACGATAACCGTTAGCCCCAATCAGAGCGCAAGCGAAGAGCGCCGCCCAATCGTCAGCGCTCGTCCATTTTTCCCCACCAATCAGCGCCACCGAAATTCCGATAAATGCCGCGACCGACGTCATGGCATCAGTTCGATGGTGCCAAGCATCCGTTTGTACCGCGGTGCTCGCTACGTCCCGTCCCACCCGGTTGACATAACGATACAGAAATTCCTTCACGATGATCACGCCGATCACAACGATCAGCGTGTACGACGCCGGCGCGTGGTGCGGCAAAAAAATCTCACGCACACTTTGAATCGCCAGGCCCAGCGCTGCCGCCAGCACTCCAATCGAAACCACGATTGCGGCAATGGGCTCCGCTTTTCCGTGTCCGTAGGGGTGAGTCGCGTCAGGCGGACGTGCGGCGAATCTTAGCCCACCCCAGATTACGACGGAACCGGCGATGTCCAAGGCAGACTCGATGCCATCAGCGATCAGCACGTAGGCATTTCCCACAATGCCGACAAAGATTTTCACGGTGGCCAGTACAATGTTGATGGCCAAACCGAGGAGCGCTACCCGCGCGCCGGTTTGCAGATTGTTAATGGAGACGTTCGAGCTACGATGGATCGCCGAAGGCATCGCGTGAAAAAAACTATAGCTGTTGTCATCTACGAATCGCACGGAAAACCAGAGCAGGTCCTCAATATCGTCGAGCAACCATGCCCTGAGCCGCAGCCCGGCGAGGTCCTGGTCAAAATGCTGGCGGCACCGGTTAACCCTGCCGATCTCAATGCAATCGAAGGCAAATATCCGGGGCGGCCGGAAGTGCCCGCTACTCCGGGAATGGAAGGCGTCGGAACAATAGAGCGCGTCGGTAACGACGTTACGGACCTGCAGCCAGGGACGCAGGTGCTGTTACCACATCATGTTGGCACGTGGCGTGAAGCAGTGGTGGTAAAGGCATCGGACGTGGTGCCGCTTCCCGCCGGTATTGATCCGATCCAGGCGGCGATGTTGAAGATCAACCCGCTAACGGCCTGGCGGCTCTTGCATGGCTATGTGCAGCTGAAGCGAGGCGACTGGGTGATCCAGAATGCGGCGAATTCCGGGGCCGGCCGCGCGGTCATGCAAATTGCAAAGCAACTCGGCCACAAAGTCATAAACGTGGCGCGGCGGCCTGAGCTAATTGATGAGCTTCGGACCGAAGGCGCTGAGGTTGTTCTGCTCGATGATGAGAATCTGCGTGGAGCGGTGAAGACGGCCACCGGAGGCGCACCGATTCGGTTAGCGCTGAATGCTGTCGGAGGTGAGAGCGCGTTGCGATTGATGAACGCGCTGGCGCCGGAAGCAACCATGGTGACCTATGGTGCGATGAGTTTACAGCCGTTGAAAATCCCTAACGGTTTGCTGATCTTTAAAGATCTTCGGTTCCGCGGCATCTGGATTAACAAATGGTACGATAGAGCGACGCGGGAAGAGCGAATGGAAGCGTTTGATCCAATCTTTGATATGGCGAAGCGCGGGCTTCTGCAGAGCAAGGTGGAGAGGCTCTATCCTTTAACTGAGGTGCTGGCTGCGATAGCTCACGCCTCACAGCCAAAGCGCAGCGGGAAGATTGTACTGCAGATCGGGTGAGGACTGGATCGGTTCCGCTCGGCGTTAACCGCCGACCACCGGCGCCAACATCCGGACACGCTACCTGCTCTGTCATATCGAGCGCAGTCGAGACATCTCTCACTCTGGCGAGCGGAGCGAGGAACCGTAGAGCGAAAGATTTCTCCACTTCGGTCGAAATGACAAAAACAGCTAATGCGTAGGGTCGTGAGGAACTCGTAGCCCGAGCGTTCCGGCCGCACGGAAATTAATGGGACGCCTCGGAGATGCGTCCCTACCTGGAAAACGCCTACTCGATGATTTCGAGCGAAGCGCGCTGACCATGACGGGCAGCGGAGCTGGCAAGCAAAGCCCGGATGGCTTGAATGGTCTGACCGTTTCGTCCGATGACGCGGCCGACATCGCTCTGCCGGAGCTGAAGTTTGAAGATGGTGGTTTTCCCACCCGGAATTTCGGTCAGCATCATCTCGTCGGGAAACTCAACGAGCTGGCGGATGACAAATTCTAAAAATTCTTTCACTACCGTTCAATTTGTAGCGGTCGCTTACGGCAACCGTCAACACTGAGGATTGCACACCCTTACCAGCCGATGCCACGCACACACCGCCGAGTGCGAGCGCGTGTGCCGCCATTTACAGAGCGGCAACCGCTTCCGGAGTTGCTGCCGGGGCGGTGGTCGCGGCCTGCTTCTTATTCTTCTTCAGCAAACTGCGAACCGTGTCGGACGGTTGAGCACCTCGATCAATCCAGTACTGCGCGCGATCGATATTTACCGTGCTGTTATGCCCGGTTTTCTTCGGGTCATAAGTGCCGAGGATCTCGATGAACTTGCCGTCTCGCGGACTGCGACTGTCGGCGACCACAATTTTATAGTACGGGCGATTTTTCGCGCCTTCTCTGCGTAATCGGATTGAAACTGCCATGTTCTTGTTAGGTTAAAATTATTCTGGTTAACGCCGGCCCGGCATCCCACCGAGCCGCCTCATCATCTTCTTCATTTTGCCCGCGCTCTTCATCATCTTTCGCATCTGATCGAAGCGACGCAGCAAATCGTTCACTTCGGTGACGGTGCTGCCGCTGCCGCGAGCAATGCGTTGACGGCGCCGCGCATTCAAAATGTCGGGCCGCGTTCGCTCCTGCTGGGTCATCGAAAGCACGATGGCTTCCGTCCGCTTCAACTGCTTCTCGTCTACCGAAACGCCCTGCAAGTTACTCATGCCGGGCAGCATGCCAAGGATATTCTCCAGCGGCCCCATCCGCCGCATCATCTTGAATTGGGAGAGGAAATCGTTGAAGTCGAACGAGGCGGTGCGCAGCTTCTGCTCCATCCGCGCCGCCTCCTCCTCGTCCATCGCCTCGGCCGCCTTTTCGACCAGGCCAAGCACATCCCCCATTCCGAGAATGCGCCCCGCCAGTCGATCGGGCACAAACACCTCGAACTGATCGAGTTTCTCGCCGACGCCGGCGAATTTGATCGGCCGGTTGGTCACCTCCCGCATCGATAAGGCCGCGCCGCCACGGGCGTCACCATCCAGTTTGGTTAGGGTGATGCCGGTGATCTGAAGGGCCTTATCAAAGTGAGTGGCGACACTTACCGCCTGCTGACCGGTTGCGGCGTCGACCACCAGAAGTACTTCCTGCGGCTGGAGAAATTCTTTAAGCCCTTTCAGTTCCTCGAGTAACGGCTGGTCGATCTCCTGTCGGCCGGCGGTGTCGAAGATCAGGATCGAAGACCCGTTCCTGGTGCCGGCGTCGCTTTGCCACGCCAATGCGGCTTTGGCTACTCGCAGAATATTTGTCTCGCCTGGTTCAGGCGTGAAAACAGGCACATCGATTTGCCGCCCTAACGTGGCCAGTTGTTCAATCGCCGCGGGCCGATGCAAATCGCAGGCGACCAAGCACGGCGACTGCCCCTGCTTTTTCAGCAGCAGCGCAAGTTTGGCTGAGGACGTCGTTTTGCCCGAGCCATTCAACCCGACCATCAACACGCGGCCCGGGGCGCCGATGCTCAAAGGCGCCGAGTCCCCGCCTAACAGTTGAGTCAGTTCGTCATAAAAGATTTTTACGATCTGTTGACCAGGCGTGATGCTGCGAAGCACTGTCTCGCCAAGCGCCTTTTCCTTCACCCGCGCGATGAAGTTCTTCGCGACCTGAAAATCTACGTCGGCTTCCAACAGGGCCAGGCGCACCTGCCGCAGAGCAGCGTCGATGTTCGCCTCGGTTATGCTGCCGTGACCGCGGAGATCCTTGAAAATATCCTGCAGCTTATCGCCTAACTGTGAAAACATGGTCGGTGATCAGGTCAAGTGCGGTTCCGTCATCGCATCGGCGAGTCGGAATGCTCTCGTAACGGAACACCGGCCGACGCCACAACAAAGACGCTACTTTTTCGGGGCCGGTGATGCGGACGCAGCGGGAGCCGGTCCCGCGTCTCCTACTCCAAATGTCCAGTGCGCTTCAACCTTCTTCCCTTCGGACTTCGCGCTGATGATGACGGTGCAGGTTTTGTCCCGCAGTTTTTGCGTGACCTGATAGGAGACCATTCCAGTTTTCGGGTCGAAGCTGGCAGGCACCTGGCCCAGGCCGCTGACGCGCATCTGTACACTGTTAGGCTCAATTGCGCCGAATGAACTGAGATTTGCTTTGATCAGCGGTAGCGCCGTGCGGACCGTTTCACCATCCGCCGGTTGAGTCGCGAGCGTAGCGGAGCCCACTTCGGCCACGGCCGCTGCACCGCCGCTCGAGGTGCCGATCGTTTTGACCGCGTCATCAAAAACTTTGGGCTTATTCGCTTCGATCAAATACCGGCCCAAGTTGTCCATCGGTGAATGGAATGTAATCGGCTGACCGTAGACGGTAAAAACCGCTTCGTAGCCGCCAGCCTTACAAGCTTCCTTGATCTTCTCGTTGTAAAAGCCGTAAGGCACCGCGAAACAGTTCACCTTGATCCCCAGACGTTGCTCGAGCAGTTGTTTCGATCCGACCACTTCATTTTGCAGCCATTGATCGTATTCCGGTGGGCTGAGTTTTTTCTTTGCTACCTTGTCGTAGGGCTTGCGCAGATCCTGGTGGGTGGCTGAGTGCGCCTGAATGTCCGCACCGGCGTCCCGCATTTCAGCCAGCATTTCCCAGGTCATCGCTTCGCCGCCGCCAAAATGACCGCCGCGAACGCCTTCCGTATAAATGAACAGCGTCACCGGGTAGCCAAACTTCTTCAGGATTGGCCAGGCGACTTCGTACTGCGATTTCCAACCATCATCGAACGTGAGAACAGCCGATCGCGGAGGAATGTTTTTCTCACTTCGCTTCCATGCCAGGAAATCTTGCATACCGATCACGGAAATGCCGCGCTGCTTTAATTCCTGCATCTGTTTCTCGAAATCTTGTGGCGTGATCTCGGTGTCGGGCCGGCGCACCTTATCGACAAATCGATGCCACCCGAAGATGATCACTTGCGCGGTTTGGTCGACTACCGCCTTGCCGCCGACCTTTTGCGCTCCAGATCCAGCTATGGCCGCGGGACTCGCGGTCGTTCCCGCGCTGGTATCGCTGGGAGGCCGTGATGCCGCAGCAGTTGCACTCGGTGAACTGGCCGCCTGGGCATTGGAAATGACGGCCGAATGCCGCTTACAGGTGGACAAACTGAACAGAAAAATGATGGGGAAAATTGCGAATCGGATGAGCATAACTCGAGCTACTGGCCTTTAAGTGTGGTAGGACAAAAAACAAGCGTTTTTATTCAAAGCGCGGACGCATCGCTTGGTTTTCGCGACTGGCGGAGCGAAGCGTTCCGATATACGGAAGTGATACGGATCGGATCGGCTCTCTCCGTGGAAGATTTCCTGCTGTGATGGGCGGCGGGGCGGGGACCAGAACACGCCGACGTAGTTGAAGTCGCCTGCAAACTTTTGCGAAATCACGCTTTTGACTAAAATCCTCACAATGCTTTCTCTGACCCGTTTCATCCTGGCTCTGTCGTTGTTCAGCGCGCTATCCGCCTGCAGCTCGATCCACCTGATGCCTGCGCGGAACACCAGTAAGACGTTCACCACCGTGGTGGTGGATGCCGGGCACGGCGGAAAGGACAGCGGCGCGTTCCGTCGATATGGCCCTCCGGAAAAGGCCGTGACCCTGGATGTGGCGAAGCGCCTCGAACAAAAACTTCGTGAGTCGCAGTTAAAAACGGTCATGACTCGTTCGACTGACGTGTTCATTCCGCTGGACGAACGCGTCGCCATCGAGAACCGCCAGAAGAATTCGATTTTCGTTAGCGTGCACTTCAACGACTCACGCCGCCGCGGCATCCACGGTTACGAAACGTACTATCACTCGGCGAATTCGCGGGACCTGGCCGAACGGATTCAAGCCAAGCTGATGACGATTCCGCACTCGGCCAATCGCGGCGTTCATACCGCCAATTTCCGGGTATTGCGGAACGCGCAATATCCCGCGGTCCTGGTGGAATGCGGATTCCTCAGTAATCGATTAGAAGGCGGAGAGGCTCGCGACACGGAATACCGCGAGTTGTTAGCCGATAGAATTGCCGAAGCGATTGTGGAGCAACGTTACGGTTCCGGCGTTTACCGGCGCAAAGCTCAGGCCTCAGCGCAGTTGGAGAGTGAAGGTCCGGGGCTGGCTCCGACGAGTTTGCGTCCTCAGTAGGCGGGGCGGAGCAGCGACCGCGGAAAGAACGCTAAATAACGCGAAAAAAACGCCGGTCGTAAGGCCCGCATTTTGTCATGGCGAGCGCAGTCGAGACATCTCTCACTCTGGCGAGCGGAGCGAGGAATCCATAGTAAGAGATTTGTCCACTTGGGCCGAAATGACAAAGAGGGGCTAACGCACTAATCTTCACGCCGCACCCGCGGAGACAGAGATCCAGCGTGCCGCACAGGTTGTTAACAATCGTGCCGTTTTTGGCGGTTCTGCTAGAATTCCTTGCCGCGCTCTTCGCGGCCGATCGCGGTCACAATTATAATCGCGACAAATACGACCAGTTCGACCATTGCCATGGTTAGGCCATAGTTAGGCTGACCTTTCGCGTCATGGAGCCGCTGGGCCAATCGCGCCTGCTGCTGCGCCGCAAACGCGGCCGCGCAATTACCCAGCTGATAAGCCAAACCGGGAAACGTCCCGCGAAATTGCGCCGGTGATAGCTCGTTTAAATGCACCGGAACAACTCCCCACGCGCCTTGAACCATGAATTGCATCAGGAAGCCGCCGACAACCAACAAACCGGTAGAAGGCGAAAACACCCACAGCGGAATGAGCAGGATACCGCAAGCGGCGCAACTGATAATAGATCGGCGGCGCCCCCAGGTCTGAGAGAGATGACCAACGATCGTGCCGCCGCAGATCGCGCCTAACGAGTAGATCATGGTCATGCCGGCGGTGCCGCCCACGGCGAAGCCGCGCTGATGTTGGAGAAACGTGGGGTAAAGATCCTGCGTCCCATGCGACATGTAATTGAAGGCGGTCATCAGCAGCGCGGCATACAAAAACAGCAGACCATGCTGGCGAATCATGCCGCCGAAGCTGAATCGTTCGGTCTTGGTATCGCGGCGTTGTCGTTCCCACACCGGCGATTCCGGAACACGCGCGCGGATGAACATCACCAGGAACGCTGGTAACGCGCCGGCCACGAACAAACCACGCCAGCCGAAGGTCGGGAATACCAGCCAGTAAACCAGCGCTGCCAGCAGGTAGCCGAAAGCATATCCTTGCTGCAGGATTCCTGAGAACAGTCCGCGCGCCTGTGTCGGCAACATTTCCATGGCGAGCGACGCGCCGAGGCCCCACTCCCCTCCCATTCCAATCCCAAAGAGCGCCCTCAAAATCAGAAACACAGTGAAGTTAGGCGCGAACGCGCTGAGTAATTCGATGACCGAATAGAAAACGATATCGACCATCAGCGGTATGCGGCGGCCAAACCGGTCCCCGAGCAGCCCAAACAGAAATGCGCCGACCGGGCGCATCATCAGGGTCAAAGTAATGGCGAATGCCACCTGCGGGACGGTGCGCCCGAAATCACGACCGACCGGGAGCAGCACGAAAGTCAGAAGGAAAAAATCCAGCGCATCAAGCGCCCAGCCGAGAAAGCAGGCGATGAACGTGTTTCGCTGCTCGCGACTCAGTGCACGGAACATGTTCAGGGCTTCCATCTTTTTGTCATCTAAATGTCACTTCGCGGACAGGTCGAGGTTTGTTCAAAGGTGAGCGCAATAACCAAACACAACATTCGGGGATTGCTGGTTGTAGCCGCCTCGCTCCGTCGAGGCGAAGATCGCGGCGACAGAGCGCCGCGGCTACAGTTTTGGCCCGCGCCACCGCTTCATTTTCGTCACATGATTGGCTTTCGGTTTTACGACATCATATATTCCGGCCGTGCGGTATTTGGTGAAAGCGAAGGTGAAGTCAGGCTGTAATGCCGCCCTTCTGCTCGCTGTTCAGAACGAGACGCTCGGCAAAGGATCAGTCGCGGGCGACGAGTATCTGCACAACATGCGAGAAGCGCGGCTCGACGAGAAGGGTGTCGCCACGTGGGTGGAATGCTGCTTTTGCGATCAGCCGCTGGAAGAGGAACGGCCCTATTGGGAGGAATATTTCGATGTACTGAAAGTAACCGATGCCCATTCGAGAAGGGATTGCCGACATGAGAACGGCACTGAAGCGTGGGCCTGCTGCGATTGCGATTGCACGGCAAAATTGGAGCAGAAACTGGCGAGTCAGGGAATCGGGTTTCTGGAACAACTGCGTCGCGGCGCTTTCCTGCAGGTGAAACTGTTAGCTTCCCGTGGAAGCGGATAGTGGGACGAGACAAGCTCGTCCCTCCGACTCCGGTGGCGGCTCACGCAGCTTCGGCAGCACCTTTATCCAGCTTGGATGTTGGAGCTACGTGCGTAGGCTACTCGACCAATGAAAACGGGGATGTTCATTTGCGCGTTCTCGGTCTCGTTGTGTGCCGCCGCCTACGGGGAATTGAAATGGGAACAGACTACGGCTGACCTTCACCCAGCTCTCGGTGACAAGCGAGCGATCGCTCATTTCAGATATCAAAACGTCGGCACAACGACGGTTCGGCTGAAATCGGTTAAGCCTTCATGCGGTTGTACCAGCGTGCAAACGCACGCAGACCACGTCGCCCCCGGAGAAACCGGGGAGATCACCGCGTCGTTTCACATCGGCGATCGAACCGGCATTCAGATAAAAACTGTGAAGGTGCAAACCGATGATTCTGATTCCGCGAGCGCCACAACCGTTCTCACCCTGAAAGCGACTATCCCCCAGTTGCTCGAGGTCCAGCCGACCTTCGTTCATTGGGAAAGCGGCGAGGCTCCGAAGCCGAAAATAATCACTGTAATGTTAACCAAGGATTTTCCGGTGAAATCGATCAAAGCGATTTCTTCCAATTTGGCGTTTCAAGCAAACGTGAAAAAGGTGGGAGAAGGCAAATTTCAGATCGAAATTCAGCCGCCGGCGGCGACTGCCGAAAAGAGCAGCGCGATTATCACCATTCAATCCGACAACGCGTCCAGGAATTATTATGCGACGGCTCTCGTCGCGGGCGCTGCGTCGTCCAATCCGGAGTCGGGGGCGCGGTAACACGTTCCTTTGATCTTCATCTATAGACGTCAGTTCCTCTGCGCGAGGGACACAGGCCGCGTCCTTGGGCAACGAGTCGCAGGTTTTCGCGGTCAGCGCCCAGCCTGCGTTGGCGAGGAAACTACCACGCACAGCTATGTCATCCTGAGCGAAGTCGAAAGACCCTGCTACTTGGGTGACGTATTCCGCATTTGGGAGGTCAGCGCTCCACCCAGTCGCGATCCCGCGCGTCAGGACGACATAGCTGTGCTGCAAGTGCTGCAATAATTATCAGCGCGTAGACGGCTCTGTGGTTCTGACCCGGGATGGCAACGCTCATGATCACGGCCCTTTCGAGGTGGTAATCAAATGGCCATCGGCGGCCATTGCCAAAAACAACGCATCGACGTATCATGATACGTCAATTTGTTGCTTGATCCCCCGCTGCCTCGCGCTTTATTCCCCCACCACATGACCCCCGGTCCGCACCCGCTCGAGTCTCTGCTCCAGCAGCGCATCGTCATCCTCGACGGTGCCATGGGCACCATGATCCAGCGGTTCAAGCTGGCCGAGCAGGATTATCGCGGAAAACGTTTCCACGATTGGAAAGGCAAAGATCTAAAGGGTTGTCTCGAGCTGCTCCTGCTCACTCAGCCCCATGTGATCCAACAGATTCATGCGGAATATCTGGCGGCGGGCGCTGACATCATCGAGACGAATACCTTTAGCGCTACCACCATCGGGTTGCATGATTTCCTGTACCCGATCGAAGCGAACGGCCAGCGTAAAGACCAGCAGTTCTTCCAAGCGCTGGTAGACGATCCCGGATACCGGGCGCTCATTCGGGAGATCAATGTCACCGCAGCGAAGCTGGCGAAAGGTTGCGCGAACCGCGTGGCTAACGACACCAACGCCGGCCGCTTCGTGGCCGGGGCGTTAGGCCCGCTGCCAGTCGCCGGTTCGATGTCGCCTGACGTTAACGATCCTGGCTTTCGCGCGGTCAACTTCGATCAACTTCGGCAAACGTATTACGATCAGGTCAGCGGCCTGGTCGAAGGCGGAGTCGATCTCCTCGTGGTCGAGACGGTGTTCGACACGTTGAACGCGAAAGCCGCTTTGTTCGCGATCAGCGAGGTATTCGAAGAAACTGGCCGCAAGTTGCCACTGGTGATCTCGGGTACCGTCACCGATCGATCTGGCCGGACGTTAAGCGGCCAAACGGTCGAGGCGTTTCTCACGTCGATCCGGCACGCCGATCCGCTGATTGTTGGATTGAATTGCGCGCTCGGTCCCGACGAGATGGAACCGTACATTGAGGAGCTGTCGCGGATCTCTCCATACTACGCCAGTGCCTATCCTAACGCCGGTCTTCCGGATCCGCTTTCTGAGACCGGCTTTCCGGAAACGCCGGAAACTTTGGCTCCGAAATTGCGAAAATGGGCCGAAAACGGTTGGCTCAACATGGTGGGTGGTTGCTGCGGGACCACGCCTGAGCACATCCGTCGGATCGCCGCGGCGGTGAAGCCGTTTCCGGCGCGGACCGTTAGGCAGCGACCTCAGGGGCGCGACGACAGCAATACCCCTGCAGATCGGAATACTGAGGCCCCTCCTACGTTACAATTATCCGGACTCGAACCGCTCAACATCACACCCGACATGGGATTCGTGATTGTCGGCGAACGCACCAACATCACTGGCTCCCCGAAATTCTCGAAATTGATCCTGGCCGGCGACTTCGAAGCCGCGCTGGCGGTCGCGCGACAACAGGTGACCGGCGGCGCCAACATTCTCGACGTCAACATGGACGAAGGAATGATCGACTCCGAAGCGACCATGACGCGATTTCTGCATCTGATCGGAAGCGAACCGGAGATCGCGCGGGTGCCGCTGATGCTGGATAGCTCGAAATGGAGCGTCATTGAGGCCGGACTGAAATGTCTGCAGGGAAAAGCGGTGGTCAATTCTATCAGTCTGAAAAACGGCGAGGACGAATTCCTCAGCCAGGCGAGGAAAATTCGCCAGTACGGTGCCGCCGTGATCGTGATGGCTTTCGATGAGTCCGGTCAGGCCGATAATTTGCAGCGCAAAATTGAGATCTGTACCCGCGCTTACGACCTATTGACGAAGCGGATCAACTTTCCGCCTAACGACATCATCTTCGATCCAAACATCTTGACCGTTGCCACCGGACTCGATGAGCACCGGAATTATGCCGTCGATTTCATCGAAGCGACCCGGTGGATCAAATCAAACCTGGCCGGCGCGCGAGTCAGCGGCGGGGTGAGCAACATTTCCTTCTCGTTTCGCGGCAACAATACCGTGCGCGAAGCGATGCATGCCGCATTCCTGTTCCATGCCATCCGCGCGGGGTTGGACATGGCGATCGTGAATGCCGGGCAGCTGGCCGTTTACGAAGACATTAACCCGGAGCTTCGGGAGCGCGTAGAAGATGTCCTGTTAAATCGACGAGCGGACGCAACCGAGCGCCTGATTGAGCTGGCCGAGCGGGTTCAGGCAAAGGGTAAAATCAAAGTCAAAGACGACGTCTGGCGGGGACAGCCGGTGGAAGAACGGCTTAAGCACGCGCTGGTGCACGGCATTACCGATTTCATCGACGCCGATACAGAAGAAGCCCGCCAACAGTGCAAACGGCCGCTGGATGTGATCGAGGGTCCGCTGATGGCCGGCATGAGTGTGGTTGGCGATTTGTTCGGCGCTGGAAAAATGTTTTTGCCGCAGGTGGTGAAAAGCGCGCGAGTGATGAAGAAGGCGGTCGCTTACCTGATGCCTTTCATGGAAGCGGAAAAAACCGAGGGATCCAAGCCTCAGGGCCGCATCGTGATGGCCACTGTAAAAGGCGACGTGCACGACATTGGCAAGAACATCGTGGGGGTGGTTCTGCAATGTAACAACTACGAGGTCATCGACCTCGGGGTGATGGTGCCGACTGCGAAGATTTTGGAAACGGCGCGTCAGAGAAACGCGGACGCTATTGGATTAAGCGGGCTAATTACTCCTTCGTTAGACGAGATGGTGCACGTCGCCCAGGAGATGCAGCGGGAGGGGTTTACCCTGCCATTGTTGATCGGCGGCGCCACCACCAGCCGGGCTCATACCGCGGTCAAAATCGCTCCGCATTACGAATCGAGCACCGTGCACGTGCTCGACGCGTCGCGGGCAGTCGGCGTGGTGAGCTCGCTGCTGAATGATCAGCAACGAAAGGCATTCGACGTTCGCACCCGAGTTGAGTACGCAGCACTTCGTGAACAACATGCCGCCAAAATTCGCGACAAAAAATTGCTAACGATCGATCAGGCGCGCGCTAATCGAATCGGAATAGACTGGAAGAGCTACGCTCCGCCCCAGCCGGACTTTCTTGGGCCGCGCGTTTACTCCTCTGCTCCGCGGAGCACGCCCGGCTCGAGCGCGATCGAAGGCGTCTCGCTGTCAAAATCCTCGGAGAACCCTGGGCTCCTGGTGACACTCGAGACACTCACTGAGCTTATCGACTGGTCCCCATTCTTCCACACCTGGGAACTGCGTGGTCGTTATCCGGCCATCTTCGACGACCCGGTAATCGGACCGCAATCCAAAGAGTTGTTTGACGATGCGCAGAAACTGTTGGACCAAATCTTCGCCGATCAATCACTGATTGCCCGCGGCGTGCATGGATTCTGGCCGGCCAACAGCAACAGTGACGATGTCACCCTGTTCACCGATGCGTCGCGAACCGAGAATCTGGCGACTTTCTATTTCCTGCGCCAACAGATGCAAAAGCCTGCCGGGCAGCCTAACTACTGCCTGGCGGACTTTGTTGCACCGGTCGCCGGCTCAGCCGATCACCCCTCAAACATGAAACATCAACCTTCCCGCGACTTCCTGGGCGGTTTCGCTGTTTCCATTCATGGTGCTGACGAGTTGGCGAAGAAGTTTTCGGCCGATCACGACGATTACAACGCCATTCTGGTGAAAGCCCTGGCCGATCGGCTGGCTGAGGCTTTCGCGGAGTATTTGCATAAACAGGCTCGAATGGCTTGGGGCTATGGCAACGACGAAGGTCTTTCCAGGGCAGACTTGATCGCAGAGAAATACCAGGGCATTCGTCCCGCGGCAGGTTATCCGGCTTGCCCGGATCACGTGGAGAAACGCACCCTGTTTCGTTTACTTGATGTTGAGAAGTGCACTGGAATCCAACTGACCGAATCTTACGCAATGCATCCCGGCTCGAGCGTCAGCGGTCTTTACTTCTCACATCCCGAATCCAAATATTTCGGCGTAGGCAAGATTGATCGCGATCAGGTTGCTGATTACGCCCGCCGGCGCGGCGAATCCAAAGCGGAAATCGAAAAGCGACTGGGCCAAAACCTGGCCTACGATGCCGCCTGATCTGAAGCGGTCGCTGTCGGAAGGTGTCATCGCTGCTGCGCTGCTGTCATCGCACTGAACGAGTGTAGCGGTGGTTGTACCAACCACCGAAACTCAAAGACTCGCGGTTTGATCCAACCGCCTCTGGACAGGTTAGGCGCTGGGCAACGAATTGCATGCCGTTGAACCCAAGCACCCAAAGAGTTGTCATCCTGAGCGAAGTCGAAGGACCCCTCCTACTCGCGTGACGTGCCACGAATCAGCGAGGTCCCTCGACTTCGCTCGGGATGACAAACCTATGCTTCGTGGCACGAGCAAGGATTCGCCACACTCGCGCTGATCGTTGTAGCGGTGGTTGTGCCAACCACCGAAACTCAACAAAGGGGGGTAGGCCTAACCGCCTCTGCAACAAATCCAATCGGAGGGATGAGCTCGTCTGTCCCAATAATTCCCGGCCAGGCCGAGACCCCCTGCAAGCGATGCGCTTGCCCTACAACGGCAAACATTTCGCAGTGACTCCTGGGCACGTTCCTCGAACCTGCGTCGAGGAAGACCTTCCAGAACTGCCACCGCCTCTACCCAATACTTACGGGCTGGTGACCCGGTAGAACCGCCGCGGAACCGCGGCTCCCGCATTCGAATCCGTGTAAGTGAAATGTCCCGTCGCGCTGGCGGTGACGTTCGCCTGAGTTGCGAACGCCAGGCCTAACGCCGTAGTCGATTGGACATGGTTAACGCGACTCGGCGCGCCAGTGCAATCCAATAGAACCTGGGTCGCCGAAATCCGGCTGATGGCGTTCACGCTAAATTGGGGAGCAGTATATTTAATTGCGGTCCCATCCTGGATCACTGCCTGATTGAACGACCACTGCAGCGCACGGTTAGTGGCACCCTGGCCATGAGTGTCGCGAATTCCTACCGTTGTCGCTTTGCCGTTACTAACTGTAGCGTCATCGGTGACAGTCGCGTCATCGTAATGAAATTCGATGTTATTCGTTCCTTCGAAGAGCTTCACCTGGAAGGTCACCGTGTCCAGCGATGGGGAAGGCAACGCCGCCAGCACGAAATCCCATTGTACGATCAGCCGACGGTTACCCGGGGTGCCAAGAGTGGCATAAAGCGCTTCGTCGGTGTCTTTGTAGACAAAAGTCCAGTCGTGCCAGAACACGCAGATCGTGGGCAGATCGGGCGACGTGGTGGTGGTGTTGATATTAATCGCGGTGTGACTGGTGTTTGCACCCCCAAAAGTGAGGATTCCGTTCGTGCTTACTGTTACGGACGTGTAGGTCACCCCGTAATAGGTGAACGGGAAGCCGATGGGAATAGTAACGGTTGAATCGTCAGTACCCTCCAGGATGCCGGTTGAGGGCACATCGGGATTCGTGAGATCCTCGAACGAAAAGGTGGTCGCGGCGGCAGTGTAGCCGAACGCGTCCGGACCGGCGCCGGTGGCACCGAATACGGTCGCAGTCCAGCTCGCGAAGGCGAAGGAGACGACGAGTTTTGTTAACGAAACGCGGGGAGCGATCATGCGAAAAGCCGACCAAGGGATAAGCAGCTAATTGAGGCAGGCTGGGAGCCGAATTACAAGCAAAATGCCTAAAAACTATGTTATTCGTATCGTATCTCCCCCCTCTGGAAGTATCCCTCCCTCGCGAGGGTCACGGCTGCCGTTGCCCACCACCAGTGTTCCTCGAGCAAGTCCCCGAAAGTAGCGGATGCGCAACCCCGTAGCGCATGATAGGCATATAGCCGTTCCGGGGCGTAGCTTAGCTTGGTAGAGCGCGTGGTTTGGGACCACGAGGTCGCAGGTTCGAATCCTGTCGCCCCGATTTTTCCCTTCTCGACTAATCCTGTGCTGAATCTATGCAGCGTCGGCTTCTTCTGTTCCTCAGCCTAACGAGCTTCATTGGCGTCTTGCCGCTGCGCGCGCAGGACGCCGCTCAACCGGCGGTAGATGTCCCTGCCGGTGCGGTAGAGCAAACCCCCGCGCCGCCGCCGGAACTGCCATCCGCTACTCCTCAACTGCCGGAATTGTCGGCGTTAGACCAGGCTTTTAATCAAACCAGTCTCGGTAAAGAATCGGATGAACTGCGGACGCGGGTTGCGCTACGCGATCTTCAGAACCAGGTGGAACGCGATCAGGACGTAATCTCGGCGAAGGATGCTGCTGCATCGGCGCGAACAGATTTGGAGAAGCGCGAGCGGCTTCGCGAATACTACCAGCTGAAGTACAACTTGATGTCGGCCAAGGCTTCAAACGCCGGTCTCAAAACTGCCGTCGCCCGAGCGAAGCAGGAGCACATTGGTCAGTTAGCCCAACCAAGAGTGCGGCCGAGTGGAAACGAAGCCCCAGCGCCAGCAGCAACGCCGAAAAAGAAAAAGAAGAAAAGGTCGGGCAAGCACTTCTAGAAGGCTCTTTTGCCGCCCCAGCGTCAGCGGATTGAAGGTCGGCGATACGCGCAGCCGTGCTGTAAAACACGAATTACACAGGAGGGTGCATGAAAGGCGTTGTACTCACTGTGGCCGGAATTCTCATCTCTTCACTTGGCGCCTTTGCCGACACTGAAACCGGCACCACGTTCACGACTAACTATTCCTCGACTCCTGATCCGGCTGTTATGTTAAGAGCGCCCGCGGCTCGAGCAACCGTGAGCAGCCAGTTTGTCTCGGACGCTCAATCGGAGCGTCGCAGCTCGCGCCCCACGGTGGCGTACACGGTATTCCGGATCAATTCAAAATACGCTGAAGTGTCTGTTCAGCCTGTGTTCGGAAGGATCAACGGCGCCCAGCTCTATCTCAGTTTTTGACATCGGTCCGAGGTTTCGGGTCGAGCTAACAGTTGCGGGCTTCGTCGCTGATTTTCAGAGAAGCGACCCACGGAGAGTCGGGAACCTTGATGTGTGCCTGCCGTTGTTGCGACTGAGACCGCCGAGGTTATACGTTAGGCGAAGTCGCCTGGTCGCTCTCCCGGACCGGATCACGGTTCCGCAGTATGAATGCGCTCACGAGACCGATCAGGAAAAATCCGACGATCTGAATGAACATGTAGGCCAGGGTGTAACGTTTCGGGAACCCATACCAATTCCAATAGGAGACGTTTGTGGCAATCGCCGCCATCACTCCAGCGATCGTAACAAAGAGAATCCGACTGCCGGTAGTTAACAGCCGCGTCGAAGAGAGTAGAAACACCACCAGGATCGCCTCCAGAACCTCAGTGCCGAATTCCACGCCTAACAATTTGGCCATATTAAGGGGCCGATGTGGATGATAAACCAGAAACCCGGAGGGCCCGGTCCTCACTTTTTCGGCCATCTGCTCCATCGTCTCGGCGCTGCCGTCTGGCTGGGCTGCGGGCGCAGGAAAAACATACAGACCGTGGTTGTCCCCGAGATTTGTTCGTAGCGCATCCATCACCGCTTGCTGGTTCGGCAGCGTGCGAATACCCGCCTCGCTAAGCGGCCGCACCGCCATGTGAGCGATCGATGTCCAGATAAACATCGCAATTCCTCCGAGGATCCCTGCGATAAAGATGCGCATCGTCATATATGTTCTCCGGTTTGAGATTTTGGTTGTCTGCGGGCAGGATGGCAGGACGACGGCCAGAGTGGAAGGAGGATTCTACGCAGTGGAGCAAGAGCCGGAACCCCGGCTAACGCGGGTCCGCAAAACCTGTACAGCGGGCGGTGGCGACCATCAAAAGATACCCGGCACAAGACGATAAGTGCGATTCGAGTACTGCGCGTATTCGGGGTAGGTCAGCCGGAGAAGCCGTTCCTCGCATGCCAGCCGAATGATTGCGCCGGCGACGACGATCGTGAAGAAGACCAGAGCGAGCGGGCTGAATCGGTTAATCAGCCCGGCCAACGCGAACAGGCATATCGAGGAGTAGATCGGATGCCGTACCCTTCGATAAGGACCGCTGGTCACCAAACCGCCGGCCGTCGGATTAGCGGCAGGATGAAAACTGCGGAGTCCAAACGTCAGCCGCGCCCATATCATTAATGCCACCGCGGCAACCTGCAGCGCTACGAACAATGGCTTGGATGCGAACGCGGACCCCACTCGATATAAGCCGAATAACCCGGCCAGGATAACGAGGTATCCGATTATCGAAAGCGCCTTCATCACACACGGACCAAAAGCTTCGCGCCTCGTTGTGATTTACATTCGCCGTTCGGTTTTTTGGAAAGCATTCGCCAGAACATCACGACAGACACACCGGTCCGCAAACATCGGTCAAATGTCCTGCGCCTCACTTCATGGCGGCGTGTAGTGTCTGTCCGTCTCAATGTCCACCGATCGAGACCATTAGTTTGGAGAAAACATAAAGACATCGATGGTTTTGAAGCGCACTGCGCCGGTGGTAATCTGGTTCGTTGCCGTTTCCGCGCTGAGTTGCTTCGCGGCGGATCCGTTAGTCGGGCGGTGGGAGGGAACGGTCCATATTCCCGGTAACGAACTGACCCTGGTGATTGACCTGGCATCCGACACTACCGGAGCGTGGACCGGGTCGGTGATTGTGCCGGGGCTCGATATCAAAGGCTTGGCTGTCAAAGATCTGGTTGCAAAAGTCCCTGACCTCAGCTTTGGCATAAAAATGGGAGCCGCTGGAGGATTGGAAGCCACTTTCAAGGGTCACGTTAACGGCGACGGCAAGTTAACCGGCGATTTCACTCAGGCCGGCAACACCGCACCGGTTGAGCTCAAGCAGGTTGGCCCGGCCCAAGTAGAATTTCCGCCCCGCAGCACGCCTCTGGCCTCCAATGTGCAAGGCGAGTGGCAAGGCCAATACGAGCTGTTGGGATATTCGCGTCAGGTGACGCTGAAACTCTTCAACAAAGGAGAAGCCGCACCCACGGCTGAATTCGTCGTGGTCGGCAAACGGGTCAACAATTTGCCGGTCGATCGCATCACTCAGGAGGGAACGCTCCTAACTGTTTATTCACACGAGACCGGCATCACCCTGGAAGGCCGGCTTTCAAAGGATACCAACGAGATCCGGGGTTCGATTTCCCAGGGATCGATGGAGGCTCCTCTCACCCTTCGACGAAAATGAGTTCATCTTCGCGTTCCCGATGTCTGACAATTGCCGCGATAGTTCTGGGACTAACGGCCACGGGACGGGGCCAATCGATGTTCCGTGGTGATCCCACTCACAGCGGTGTGTACGCCGGCACGGCGCCGAGGCAGTTTCATCGGGTCAAATGGAAGTTCGCGACGGGAGACCGCATCGTTTCGTCTCCCGTGTTTGCCGACAATGTGATTTATTTCGGGGGCGACGATAACAACATCTACGCGGTCAATGCCCAAAATGGGATGCAACTCTGGAAATATCCGACCGGTGGGCCAGCGCCGGGGACACCCGCGGTAGTAGACGGAACCGTCTACCTTGGCAGCTATGACGGAAAGTTCTACGCACTGGACGCCAAAACCGGCCTAACGAAGTGGAAATTCTCGACTGAAGGCGAGCGCCGGTTTGAAGCGAAAGGCATACACGGCCTCCTGCCGAAGAATCAAACGATCGCCGACCAGTATGACGTTTATCTGTCCAGTCCGGTGGTGGCGCAGAGAACGGTGTATTTTGGAAGCGGCGACGGCAATGTTTACGCCCTCGATACCGAGTCGGGCGCGCTGAAATGGAAGTTCAAAACGGGTGATGTGGTGCACGCCTCTCCGGCGTATTCGGAGGGCATGGTTTACGTCGGAAGCTGGGATAGTTATTTTTATGCGATTGATGCTACCACCGGAAAAGAGCGGTGGCGCTTTCACGGCGGCGAGGATCCGTTAGCGCACAACCAGGTTGGATTCCAATCGTCACCCTCGGTGGTCGACGGGATCGTCTACACCGGCTGTCGTGATTCGAACGTTTATGCGCTGGATAAAACGACTGGCAAAGAAAAGTGGCGGTTCAATAACGAGCTGAGCTGGGTGAATGCGTCTCCGGCGGTGGCCGGCGGCAAGGTGTTTTTCGCCACCTCAGACAGCAGCCTGTATCACGCAGTGGATGCGGCGACCGGTAAATCAGTCCAAAAGCAGCAATCCAGCGCCTACATCTTTTCATCACCAGCCGTTGCTGGGGACGTGGTGCTGATCGGCGTGTTGAACGGAACCCTGGAAGCGAGGGACATCAACTCCGGAGAGCGGTTGTGGGAATATCAGGTTGAGAAATCCAAGCAGAACAGCGGCTGGGTGCTGACCGCCGATCGAAAGTTCAACAATCCCCTGCTGTTCTATTCGACCTGGCGTGAAGCGCCCGCGGTGGGAACCGATCGCGAGTTCAACATCGGCGCTGTATTTTCATCGCCGCTGGTGGTGAATGGTGTCGTCTATTTTGGCAGCGCCGACGGATATCTGTACGCGCTGGAATAGCTATCGCCCGTTGTAGCGGCCGTCTCCGACGGTCGGACTCGTTTCTGCGGCCGCAGATTCCGGCGCATCCCTGACCGATTGGAAGCCGCAGTGTGCAATTCATGCGACGGTAAGAGACCGCGGCCACCGCAAGGCAGGTTAGGCGCGGGCGAGCTGCGGCTCCGCGATGTGCCGGCGAATGCACCGGGTGAAGGATGTGATCCGCGGGCGTTGATGATTGTGTCGAGCTCCCGAAGCGGTCACGTTGTGTTTTTCGATGCTGTTAGCAGGTTGCTCTTTCTGGCCGAACTCCTGCGAACCGAAACGCCGCTGGTATTCGGAAGGCAGCATCCCGTATCGGCGCCGAAATTCTTGTATGAAGTAGGCCGCATCAGCAAACCCGACCGATCGGGCAACGGCAGTCGCGGATTGTCCGGACATCAAACGCCGGCGCCCTTCGTTAAACCGTAGATTCTTGACGAACAATCCAGGCGGTACGCCAAAGGTATCGGTAAACTCCTGAATGAAATCGTGCTTCGACAGCAGCGCG
The DNA here is from genome assembly GCA_045809745.1 of Chthoniobacterales bacterium. GTDB lineage: Bacteria > Verrucomicrobiota > Verrucomicrobiia > Chthoniobacterales > UBA10450 > DATFCK01. The sequence continues at coordinate 23,565 of JBJMXE010000040.1, forward strand.
CGTTTTGCCAGACTCTCCAGCCGCAAATCGTCGGCGAGGTGCTTGTTCATCCATTTGACTAACCGATCCATTCGACTTGCATGGGGCTGCCGGCGGCGGATCTGCAACCCAAGCGGCTCGGCGTATTGTTCCTGACCGCCATCGCGTTGGATGTAAACAAGTAGCTTCCGCGCGACCGCTACAGCGGTATCGAGACCGAAGTCTTCGGCGATAAGGGAGAGTGCCAGATCGATCCCCGCGGTCGCGCCCGCCGCGCTGTAGAATTTGCCGTCTTTAACCACGAGCGCACTTTCCTCGACTTGCAGCTTCGGAAATCGATTGGCCACGTCCATCGCATTCTGCCAATGAGTCGTGACGCGGTGCCCATCGAGCAGGTTGGTGGCGGCGAGCCCGTAAACGCCGGTGCATACCGACGCGATTCGCCGAATGTTGTGGTGGTGCGATTTGATCCAGTCCGCCACCTGGCCTACCGCCACCTCCGTCCGCATTCCGCGGCCGCCGGGGACGACAATCGTATCAAACGGCAGATCGTTAGACTGCCAGCTCCGGGCTTGGAATGTGACGCCAGTATCGGTGACGAACCGTTCTCCAGCGCATGCGATGATCAGGACTTCGTAACAAGGCGCCTGCCGCCCATCGGAATCGATGCTGAAGGCATTCGAGAAAGCCTCCAACGGGCCGACGACGTTGATAGCCGCAACGCCGTCGTAGCCCAGGATTCCCACCCGGATTCGCTTCATGCAGCCGCGGAAGCTGTGGCCGGCTGCAACGAAGCCCGACGGCGGTATTCCCGCGGAGTTAATCCCAGCCGACGTTCGAACGCGCGGCGAAATACATCCGCGCTGGCGTAACCAACCGCCGACGCAATGCTGTCGATGCTGTGGCGGGATGTTTGGAGACGGCGTCCGGCTTCGCGAAGTCGGACTTGTTCCACGAATTCTGCAGGGCTCTTTTTGAATGCCAATCGGAACAGGCGGCGAAGATGCCGCGGGCATACGCAAGCGCGCTGAGCAAGCACCTGCACGGAAAGATCGTGATTTAGGTGAGCAACAATCCAGGCCGGCAGCTCGGCAATCTTGTCCGAAGGACTCGATTGGTACATCGAAATGTCCGGCTGACCTTCCTCTTCACCCGGCGGACGCAAACGCACCACCATCTCCCGGGCGAGGGCGAGCGCGACCGCCGGCCCCTGATCTTCCTGAATCAACAACAGCGCCATCTCAATACTGGCAGCGCCACCACCGCAGGTATAAAACGGGCCATCTTTGACAAACGTGGAATGGGTTTTTACCTGCACCGCCGGATATCGTTTGGCCAGATCGTTGGCCAGCCGCCAGTGCGTGGTGACGGTACGCCCGTTCAGCAGACCACTGTGGGCGAGCGGATAAATACCGGCACACACCGCAGCGACACGTCGCGCCTGTCCGGCATTCGCTGCCAGCCAGGCCGCTAATTCGATCAGCGTCTCATTCCGCTGCAAGCCGCTGCCCCCCGGAATGATGATTGTATCCAACGACCCAACCGTGTCGGTAGTCTCCTGTGCGCGGAATGTGATCCCTGATTCGGAGACGAAGCTTTTCTGTTTCAGACCCACGACCACGATCTGATAGGGCGAGTCCTGCAGGTTCGCCAGCCCCGTGCCGATACCGCGACTGGCGGTGAATGCATCGAGCGGCCCGGCCAGGTCCAGCGTGCGCACTCCGTCGAAGCCGATGAAACCAATGCGCCGGCGACCAGGATCGCTGTGGGCTATGACATCTAATCCATCATTCGGCTCGGCCGTGGCAGCGCCAGTTATGGTCGGAACCCCGACATTCCGGCCGCTTTCCTTGTGCAGGCAATTATGTCCCATACCACTAACGCAAGAAAGACGATGAAAGCGGCTCATCAAAACGTCTCTTTTTGACGCTGGAATTAGCTGCCCAAGACTCGTACAATGTTGATGGAAACGCCTACGGCGATGGAACCTTCAGACATAACGAGCGTTCCCGGGCCTTCCACCCCAGCTGGGGAAGGCTGGGATCACATGGCTGACGAAGAGTCGCTCAGCCGAACGTTACCCGACGTGTACGAGCAGCTGCGACATCTCGCCGAAGGTTATCTTTCCAGTGAACGTTCCAACCACACCCTGCAGGCTACCGCGCTGGTCCATGAAGCTTACTTGCGACTGCGAGAACAGCGCCGCGTCGACTGGACTAACCGGCCGCAGTTTCTCGGAATCGCAGCCCGAATGATGCGGCGCGTGCTTCGAAATTATGCGATCGCGCGGCATGCGCAGAAACGTGGCGGAAACGAGCCGGTGCGCGTAACCCTGGATGAAGCGATGGATTTTTATCACCGGAACGACATCAGTGTAGCCGCAGTCGATGAGGCATTGTCGGAACTCGAGAAGCTCGATAAACGGCAGGGACACATCGTGGAGCTAAGGTTCTTCGGTGGCCTAACTGTCGAAGAGATCGCCAAGCTCCTCCAGATTTCTCCGGCAACTGTGAAACGGGAATGGGCAACAGCGAAGCTATGGCTGCAACATCAACTTTCGGAGATGGACTCCGCCTCGCGCAGTGTGACCTAACTTTTTTGCGTCATGGCACCCCAACTTTGGCACGAAGTGAAAGAGATCCTGAGCGAAGCCTTGCAGCGGGAAGAGGGTGAGGAACGCACCGCATTCGTGGCCGAAGCCTGTGCCCACGATCCGGAGCTCCGGGAAAAAGTGGAAACCTACCTTGGTCTTTCTGGCGAAGCGCTCGATGCCTGCGCGGATAATCTTCGCGACACAGTCCGCAACACCATCTCGCGCGTCGGATCGCGAATTGGAGCCTACCGAATTGTTCGGGAGATCGGACGAGGCGGCATGGGCACGGTATTTCTCGCATCCCGCGCCGACGGCGAATTTGAAAAGAACGTGGCGATCAAACTGTTGAAGCGCGGCACCGACACCGACGAAATTGTTCGCCGTTTTCGCAGCGAACGGCAGATTGTGGCGAACCTTGAGCACCCGAACATCGCCCGGCTGATCGACGCCGGGTCAACCGAAGACGGCCTGCCGTATTTCGTCATGGAGTTTGTGGACGGAGTGCCAGTCACACATTTTGTGCGGGAACATCACCTGTCGGTAGCCGAACGCCTTGAGCTGTTCCTAAAGATCTGTTCGGCGGTGAGCCGGTCGCATCGCGATCGCATCGTCCATCGCGATCTCAAGCCGACCAACATCCTGGTGACGGAAGATGGCGAGCCGAAGATTCTCGATTTTGGAATCGCAAAGCTGCTCGACTCAAATGCCGGCTTCATTGAAGTCACAGCCACGCAGCAGCAACGGTTCACGCCCACGTGTGTGTCGCCGGAGCAGGCGCGCGGTGAGACGATCACCATAGCCAGCGATATCTATTCGTTGGGCGCGTTGCTGTATGAAATGCTGACCAGCCAAACTCCGCATCGGTTCTCCAGTGGTCGACCGTCGCCAGAAGAACTAGCGCGCGTTGTTTGCCAGCAGGATGTGCCACCGCCAAGCCAGGTCGCCGGCGCTCCGGCGCTTCGGCAGCAAATGAAAGGCGACCTCGACAATATTATCCTGTGTGCGCTGCGGAAAGATCCGGCCCAACGTTACCCGACGGTGCAGAAGATGGCAGAAGACGTTCGCCGATATCTGTCTTCTCGGCCGGTCGAAGCGCGCCCTCCGACAACATCGTATCGCGTTCACCAGTTTCTGAATGCGAATCCGCGACGGCGCCACACCGCGATGGCGGTGGTTGCGCTGATTCTGCTCCTGGCGGCGGCCTTCGTCATCAGTCTCAGGAATCGAAACCGGGAACTGGCTGCCGCCAAACAATTCGATTCCGCAGCCGGGCAAAAAAGCATCGCTGTGCTGCCGTTCGACAGTCTGGATAACAGCCCCGACGACACCTATTTCGTTAACGGTGTGCAGGACAACATTCTCACCGACCTGGCTAAGGTTTCAGAGCTGAAAGTTATCAGCCGATCCGGCGTCGAACGTTACCGCGGCCAACGGAAGGATCCGCGATTGATCGGCCGCGAACTGAACGTCGGTTATGTACTTGAGGGAAGTGTGCAAAAATCCGGGGAACATCTCCGGGTCAACGTTCAACTCGTCGACACGCGGACCGACGCGCAGACGTGGTCGGAACATTATGAGCGGACGATTGCCAATTTGCTCGGCCTGCAGAGCGAATTGGCTCAATCGATCGTCACCCAGCTGAAAGCGAGCCTGTCTCCGGCCGAGAAAGCCGCGATCGAACGTCGGCCGACCGAGGACATGGAAGCGTACGCGCTGTATTTACGAGCTCGAGCTCTGATGCCGCCGTTCGGCGTCGAGACGAAGCTGTTTCAAGACATGGCCGATCTGTTAGACCAGGCCACCGCGCGCGATCCAAGATTCGCGCTGGCCTATTGCTTCGCTACCGAGGTCAACGTTCTGCTCTACCGGTACAACGAGCATACTCCGGAGAGATTGGCTAAAGCGAAGCAAGCGGCCGCGCTGGCATTGCAGGTCGCGCCAGACCTTGGCGAATCGCATCTGGCGCAGGCGCTCTACTATTATCATGGCATGCGCGACTTTTACGGCGCTGAACGCGAACTGGCCATGGCGGGCAACTCGTTAAGCGGAAAGATGGATTTCCTGGTTTTAAAGCAGGTCACCGAACGCCGGTTCGGACATTGGCGAGATGCGTTGCGCGATGGAGAGAAAGCACTCTCCCTGAATCCGCGGGAACCGACGACTGCAGAAGTGCTCATCCAAACCTACCGGGCGCTCCGGATGTATTCAGAGGCGGAATGGGTGGCAAACGATTTGATCAATCAACTTCCGCCCGCTAGCGGCGCGAACATGTGGGCTTACAAGTGCGATGTGGCGTTAGCGACGGGCGCATTGGATAAAGCTTCGGAAGCGATTGAGAAGGCGCCGGCTCAGGTGCCGTGGAAGCCGAGCATGCGAGCCATGGTCGCCTACTACAAGCGCGATTACCCGGAAGCAGCCAGGCATTTGGCCAGCATAAAGAAGGAGTGGCGCGATCCTTCGGACGCGATATTTGAAGCGCACGTGCAACGGCAGCTTGGCGACATGGACAAATCACATCAGCTGGTGCTCGAGGCCAAACAGTTACTGGAAGAACGTCTGCGACAAGCGCCCGAAGACCCGAACATGCACGGCTGGCTGGCCATGACTCTGGTGGAGTTGGGTCAAAAGGCGGATGCCATCGCCGAAGTGCGACGCGCTGCTGAGCTGGCGCCGGCCGAGCAGGATGCGGTTGATTGCCCGAACTGGATGATGACGCTGGCCGAAATTCACGCGCTTACCGGCGACACCGAAGCGGCGCTGACCGAGCTGGCCAAAGTGGCGAAGATGCCTAACGGGCCGCCTTACGGAGACGTTGCATTCAATCCGGCGTGGGACAGTCTCCGCAGTGACCCGCGGATGGACAAGATTCTGACGGTGCTGAAGGGGCCACCCGCGTTCAATTAACGTTCGGGATTCCAACGCCTGACCTCGTCCCGGGTCCGGCGGCGACTCAATCGGAGCTGCCCGATAGATGCAGCCGGGTGGGTGTTCGTTGAAAAATGAACGTGCAGTCGCCGATCTGGCGTAATCAGCAAAGTGCAGGTCCCCCTCGCTTCGATGTCCCCGAGCGTTGGACGTTGACCGTTTGGGTCCGACGCACGGCGTTCGGCGTTCGCCGAGATCTTCCTCCCCTACCAGCCCGGCCAATGCCGAACAGCGAAAAGGCAGCCCCCGAAAATTCAAGGGCTGCCTTTCGCTTATGATCCTAACCAATATGGCCTGCTAAAACTTTTTCTTCAGCTCGATGTAAACGAACCGGCCGATGTTGTCGTACATGTAGCCCGGGTAATTGTTCGCATTCGCGAACAGCAGACCGTACATCTGCGGCGGATCCTGGCCGAAGATGTTATTACATCCAACGGTGACGGTGCTGTTGTTCAGGATCGTTTTCCAGCACGGCATCGAGTATGCCGCAGTGCTTTCCACCTCTTTGCCGTCCTTGCTGGTCACGACCTCCTTGCCACCTTTCGAATAACCGGCGACCGGCGCCTGCTCAACCGGCGGACTGAACACGAGGCTATAGGCAGCCTGACCATCGATAAAATTGGTCGGGTTCGTCCAGTGCAGGTGATCAACGCCTCCTGCGCCGCTCAGTTTGATGGCTTCACGGAAACCGCCGATGTAACGCCAGGTGGCGTTTAAGTCGAAGTTGTGCCATGTCCAATCGAGCCGGCTCGTACCCTTCCAACGAACCAATCCGTCTCCATTCAGATTGCTCGTCACATACGCGACAATATTCTTGCCTATCGCGTCAGTGGTTGGCTGGGCCACAAATTGATCGAGGTAGGCAAATTGGCTCAGCACCGTGAACGTTCCGACCTGGGTCTGCATCTGGTACTGCAATCCGAGGTCCGCGCCACGGGCATTTTGCCGTCCGGCGTTTTGGAACGCGGTACGAACGAAGTTAACGGATCCAGTGCCGGGATCGATCTCCACAATCTCGCCTGGCAGCAGCGCATTGCGCACGAATCGGTTAACCACCTGCTGGCTGGTGGGAGCGGTTACAACGCCGCTTCGCTCGATATCCCAAAGGTCTAACGAGAAGGTCAGGCTGCCCCAACCATGATCGGGAATCAACTTCGGGGTCCAAACGAAGCCACCGGTCCAGGCACGGGAGTCCTCCGGCTGGAGGTTCGGGTTGCTGGCGAGCTGGGTGGCTGTTTCCGGCTCGATGATGCCGTTGAATCGGGTCTGAGTGAGCGTGAACGTCGGCGACGCATATAGCTCAATCAGGGAAGGTTCACGGAAACCTTCGCCCCAGGTGCTGCGAATCGTCAGCTGTTCGTCGAACGGCTGCCATCGTAATCCAACCTTCGGTACCAATACGTTTGTGCTGTTGTTCAGGAATTCTTCAAATCGGAATGCGCCAGTGACCTCGACCGAGTGCAAGCCCATGATTCCCATCTCCGGGCTGAACAGTGGTACGCGGATTTCCCCATACAGGGCATAGTCTTTTCGCCCGGCGTGAGTGATCGCAGTTTGAGCATTACCGAGGATATCTCCTTCCACTTCCAACGTGTCGGGATCCTGCTCGAGGCTTTCTCGCCGAAATTGTGCGCCAAAGGCCAAACCAACCCCACCAGCAGGCAATTTGAACAGCTCGGTTGTGTAGATATTCAGATCCAGCTCGGTCATTTTCGAAATGTCGATGTCCTTCGGATGCACCGTCGCGAACGCCACCGAGGCAGCATTCGTCGGAATCGGCACCCGGAAATCCCCAAACGGATTAAACGGCGTGGTGGTTCCGATGAATTGGTCTGAATTAGGATCGAAGATCGGATCGGCTGCGTTCAGAATCCGGTTGTAACGAGACGAGGAGACCTGCGTCTGGGTGCTGTCGTTCTCAATCTCACTGTAGCGGAATCCTGCGTCGTAGCCCCAGTTACCATCCAACAATTTGTCGCCCTTCACGCCTAACGTCGTGAGGAAGGCGTTGCTGGTGTTGTCGAATGTCCGATTGCCGAATTCGGCCAGGCGGGCCCGGGTGCCGCCAGACAGAATTTGATTGAACGGATTGAACGGATTGAACGCATCGATCGGAACGCTGGTAGGCGTCTCTCCCGCAGCCAAGGCCCCGCCCGGGCCGGATCCGGGCTCACCCACGAATCGCGGAGTTCCTGGAGGGGCAACTCCATTCAGCGGCATGTGAGGCGGTATCGAGATTGTGACTTGACCTGGAGTGAAGAAAGAGCCGCTCGCGCCCGGCGCCAATTCGTTATGGGTCTTCACCTTGGTGTAGTAAAAGTCCCCATATACCTGGACCTGGTCTTCACACACTTTGTGATTGAAGGAAGCGTAACCGCCATAGCGCTCCTGCTCCGGATAGGAACCGGAGAATTGGTTGAAGTTGAACACCGATGATCGTCCCTGGCTGAAAACAAAGCCGGTCGCCGGAGTCGATCCGTTAGTCCCAGTCGGGGCATGGGAGAAAAAGATGTTGTTAGGGACGAATCCGATGATCGTGCCGTTAGAGCGAACCGCGGTAAGTTTGTTCACGCCTGGAATGGCCGCGAGATTGGCTGCATCGTTCACGCCAGTTCCACCGCTGCCGACCAAAGCCAGCCCGGCGGCGTTCAGGAAGGTATGACCACCGGCGTCAGTGGTGAAGAACGTGGGATTCGTGGCCGGGTTCAGGTTCGGAATCGGGTCCTGCTTCAAATTCAGCGCCGGCAGGACGGTGGCTCTCGTCACCTGAAGGTTCTCCGGACTGGAATTCGTGCTCAGGAATGGAGGCGTGGCAGAGTTGCCTCGATCACGATTGAACAGCGAATTGTGGTGATAGAAGAAGATATCGCCGCTCAGTTGCGTTTTGTCGTCGCCGATACCAAACAGGACGTCCCCCTGATAGATGGCGGCATCCTTGTCCAGGGTGTTGCCGTATTGGAGAGTGACCTGGGTGCCGCGGAAATCTTTCCAAAATTTGAGGTTAACGACGCCGGCAACGGCATCGGCTCCGTAGGTGGTAGACGCACCATCCTTCAAAACCTCGATGCTTTGAATGGCGGGCAGCGGAACCGTAAACAAATCCTGGAACGATGCGACACCATTTTGTCCTACGGGATAAGGCGTGACTCGACGGCCGTCGATCAGCACCAGGGTCGCTTCCGGAGTGAATCCACGAAGCGAAACAGATGCGGCACCGGGAGTGAATCCGGTGGCGTTGTTCGAGATGGGGACACCGTTAGCATTCGCTATCGGCAGATCTTTTAACAACTCTGCCGCCTGACGCTCGCCGGACTTTTCGATGAGATCGCGGTTCAACGCGAGCACCGGGTTCGGGCCAACTTCTTCGGCGGTGGGGATGTTTGACCCGGTGACGATGACACGCTCGGCTTCGGCCGAGCCCGTGGTAGGCGCGCCGGCGGCGGGTTGTCCGCCCGGCTGAGTTGTGCCGGCCGCCGACTGAGCACCGGTAGTGCCCGCCTGGCCGAACGCATTCGATGTGATAAGCGACATTCCGATGGTTACGAGAGCGATCGGAAGCAGGCCTAACGATTTGAACAGGTTTCTGATCATTAATTTCTCCATTCTGTATTTGGTTAAGGACACGCTGCGTAGCCGCAGCTGGTTCGTATTTGCCCGGCAGAATAGAGGCCCGTTCAATTTTGCGTGAGGACTTAAAACAGATCATTTAGGACTGGTTAACCCCTAACGAGTTCCGCGCCTACGGCCAGCGAGGAAACCCTCGCGATCGGCACGATCAACTAGGATTTTCAGACAACAGCGCGGCCCGGTGGCGTCTTATCTGCAATGATAAGTCAGCGCTGCAGCCGCCTTCTCCGGGTCGTCGCCATCGCGTTGTTTGGCGGCGCCTGCCAACGATATGACTTCGCCCTAGATCAGATTGTGGAGCGCTACACCGAGGAGACCGGCGGCCGCGCCGCAATCGGATCGGTTCGGTCGATCGAATTCCGGACGCATCGCCGGCAACGCTTCGTTGTGGTCGCCGAGACACTCTTGTCCTTGGCCGCCACCGGCGAGCCAGTAACACTTACGACTTAATTACTCGGTCCAGTGAAGGGGCGGAGTTGCTGACTTTGAGGTTGGGTAAACATTTGACCATCGCGCTTCTCGACTGGATTGCTGCCCGTTCCGTTCACATCGTCCTCGACCGCTACCCAGCGCCCGCCACCAATATGCGTTCCCGTCTCTTCCGAAACCCACACGTAATGCTTGGCTTTTTTGACCGACCCCCCGGCTCGGACCATCTTGCCTAACGACAAGGTAACGGAGGTAACTCCGACCCCTGAAGCTTTGACGATTGTCGCCGCGGCCGCGGGGATGCGATTATCATACGCGCTAATTTTGTAGTCTCCCGGCGCAACATTTGGAAAAGCCGCGCGGCCGGCATTATCAGTTACGAGCTGTTTGGTACCGGTCTTTGTCTGCCGCCTTTCCAGCCAGACCTGGACTCCAGCAGCGGGTTTTCCGTGCATATCTTTGAGGGTTACTTCGACGGAATTTTTCTCGTTACCGGCCGCAATCCCTTCGGATGCGGCAAGGCAACTGCACAACAGGGAGAGGAACAACAGAGATTTCATAAGACAATCGTACCCGTTCGGCGACGTCAGGGTCAATCCCTTTCTCTCCCGATCTATTCGGACCCAATACCTGCAATTCCGGATCCGTTAATTAGCGGAAGTGCGGCCGGATTTGTTCATACTTCTTGCCGCTACCGACACCTTTCACATTTTTGACGTCGTCTGCCGTTGTGAACGGCCGTGCCGCGATGATCCGCTCTGCCAGTGCGTCGCCGATCCCCGGAATTTTTTTCAACTCCTCTTTGCTGGCAGTGTTGATGTCGATTGTATCCGCAGAAGCCAGAGCCGGAGAAGTTCGCGGCACCGGAGCGGCGAAAGTGGATGCGGGTGTGGCCGCGGGAGTTACAAGCGGTGGCGGTGCAATCGTCGGAGTACCTGTCGGTGGCGGGTGGACCGTTCGTGACGCAAGAGGGGGCGCCGGACTCGCGCTCAAGCTTCCCGATTTCACGCCCCACGCTCCCCGCCGATCTTGCTTTGCCTGCTGCTCCAATCCCTGCAAAATCTTAATTTCATCGGCAGCACTGGAGCCGCCCGGCCGTCCCGAGTGAGTGCCATGCACCCGAGCCAATCCGTTAGTCACAAGCAAGTGCCCAAGATCCCCTTCGTTAGTCTGAACAAACCCGTAAAACCGTTCGATGTTGCTGCGCCCCATTCCTGAGGCTTTTCGGGTCAGAAATGTAAACGGCGTCGCCAACTTTGCCGCAGTAAACTTTTTCGCCTGCTCACCGATTTCCACCACCTCCGGAACTGTGACCCCGAAATATGCGGCTTGTTCGATTAGCCGGCCAGCGTTGACGCCCCCCTCGGTCTCCGGCGCATCCACCAAATACAGTCGGGCTAGATACTCCGTGTTCTGACAACGAAATCGAAAACTGTCGCCGTCGTTATCCGGATACGGCACGAGTTCGCAGTGCTCCATTGTGACCCACTCTTTCGACGCGGCACCGCGCCCGATCGATGACGTCGCCAGAATGGCGACGGCGAAAAATGCTGCGCGCTGAAGGAAATGAGTGGGACTGTCCACTAGGCTTCCATCTCAAACTGGCTCATCTGGCGGAACACCTGATAGCGGTCGAGAATTTCTTCTTTCGTCAATTTCCGAAGGCGTTCCAGACTGAACGCCTCAACACAGAAGCTGGCCAGCACGCTGCCGTAAATCACTGCGCGACGAAGGTCGGAAAATGTCACATCACGTTTAACGTGCGCGGCCAGATACCCTCCAACACCTCCAGCGAAACTGTCCCCCGCCCCCGTCGGATCATGGATGTCTTCAAGTGGATAGGCACCGCAGCTAAAGAATTCATCTTCTCCGAAAAGCAGGGCGCCGTGTTCGCCTTTTTTTATGGCGACGTAACCCGGGCCCATCTGTCGAATGCGCCTGCCGGCCTTAATAAGGCTGGTCTCCTTCGTCATCTCCCGCGCTTCGCTATCATTTAAAATGAGCAGATCGGCTCGCGGCAACAAAGCATCGAGATCGGTCCGCGTAGTGTGGATCCAGAGATCCATCGTGTCCGCGACCACGAATCGGGGCCGCTCCATTTGGTCCAGCACGTGTGACTGCAAAGCAGGTGCGATGTTGGCCAGCAGAGCGAACTCGGTCTGTCGATAGGACTTCGGCAGCGACGGCTGGAAATTCTCGAACACGTTTAACGCAACTGACCGAGTCTCACGAGTGTTCAGATCCCAGGCGTACTCACCTGACCAACGAAAGGTTTTCCCTTCCACCCGCTGGACGCCTTGCGCGTCGATGTTGCGCGATTTCCAAAAATCGAATTCGGCAGCGGGAAAATCACTGCCGACAATTCCGACGAGATTAACCGGTGTGAAAAAGCTGGCCGCTAAAGCGGCATACGATGCGGAGCCGCCGAGAAGATCCGCATGTTCTTCCACCGGAGTTTTGACTGTATCGAGTGCAATTGAACCGACGACCAGAACAGACATGATATCTAGGATGGAAGTTAGGCAGAGGCCGGCTGCGGCGCCGATTGGAGCAGGTTTCGGCACGACCGGGCGTATTCCGTAATGTCGTCCGCCAGCAACAATCCGGAAACGATGACCACACGTCTTGCCCCAGCTGCGATGACCATAGGCAGATTTTGGAGCTTGATACCGCCAATACAAAAGATCGGGCGTTTCACAAGTCGACGCACCTGATCAATATCGTTTAAGCCGACAGGCGTGTAATCGCGTTTCGTCGGCGTGGCGTAAACAGGTCCGAACCCGATGTAATCGGCGCCTTCCCGTTCAGCCGCCACCGCCTGGGTTACGCTGTGAGTAGATTTACCCACCCAGATCGGCCGGCCGACGATTTCGCGCACAGCCCCGATCGCTTCATCATCCTGTCCCACGTGCACCCCTTCCACCGGAACTTCACAGGCAATCGTCGGATGATCGTTAATGACTAACGGCACGTCCGACGCTGCCGTTAGCTCGTGCAGCTCAGTGGCCATACCGATGAGGTCGGGGACCGGTACATTTTTGCCTCGCAACTGAAGAACATCAACGCCGCCGGCAATGAGTGCTTCCGCCACGTCATGGATACGCGCCGGCGCCACATAGCCGAGATCCAAAATCCCGTAGAGATAGCAATCGGTGAGATTCCGCACGTGCTTAGTCGTGCAACCGACGGTCCGGCACGGGCAGTTCGAAGGTGTCCGACGACATGAAACGCTCAACAAAGCCGGTATCGTACTTCCCGGCCCGGAACTCGCCACTGCGCATCATTGCGGCATGGAAAGGTACTGTGGTTTTGATCCCGGTGATGTAATACTCGTCCAATGCCCGGCGCATTCGATCGATTGCCGAATCACGATCCGCACCGACCGCAATAATTTTCGCGATCAGAGAATCGTAATATGGTGGCACCACGTACCCGGTGTAGACATGCGAGTCGATGCGCACCCCGTGGCCGCCCGGCGCATAATAAAAATCTATCTTCCCCGGAGAGGGTTGGAATCCGCGGGCCGGATCCTCCGCGTTAATTCGGCACTGGATGGCGAACAGCCGTGGCACGGCATGGGTGATATGATGTGAAAGCGGCTGGCCCGCAGCAACGCGGATTTGCTGTTTCACCAGATCGCAGCCGTACACTTCTTCGGTGATGGTGTGCTCCACCTGTATCCGGGTGTTCATCTCGATGAAGTAAAACCGCTGATCCGAATCGACCAGGAATTCGATGGTGCCGGCATTTTGGTAACCCACCGATTTGGCGAGCTTAACCGCCGCGTTGCCCATCTTTTTCCGCAAGGCATCGGACACAATGGGAGACGGCGATTCTTCGATGACCTTTTGATTGCGGCGTTGCAGCGAGCAATCGCGTTCGCCCAGGTGAACAACCCGACCGTGCTCGTCGGCCATGATTTGGAATTCAATGTGATGCGGATTAACGATCAGCTTTTCGATGTAAACACTCGGATTCCCAAACGCCTTGTCCGCTTCATGCCGCGCGCTATGGAAACCGGTAACGAGGCTTGGCTCGTTATGCGCCATTCTCATTCCTCGTCCACCACCGCCGGCCACGGCCTTGATCATCAGTGGGTAACCGATCTTTTTGGCAACCCGCAGCGCCTCCTGCTCGTTTTCGACAATACCATCGCTTCCGGGTGTTATCGGAACGCCCGCTCTTTTCGCAGAAGCTCGAGCCGCATTCTTATCGCCCATGGCGTGCATCGCACTCGCCGGAGGTCCAATAAACTTGATGTTTGCGCTCTTGCACACCTCCGCGAAATGCGCGTTCTCCGATAAAAATCCGTAGCCGGGATGGATCGCGTCTACATCAGCGACTTCGGCTGCGCTCAGAATCCGATCGATCTTGAGATAACTTTCGCTGCTGGGCGGCGCGCCTATACAGATTGCCTCATCAGCCAGCTGCACATGCAACGAGTCGACGTCGGCTTCTGAATACACCGCCACAGTTCGAATACCGAGCTCCTTGCAGGCTCGGATCACGCGCAGCGCAATCTCGCCGCGATTCGCAATCAGAATTTTTTCGAACATTTGGAGTCTCGCCCAGCGGCGAGCGACAACAGTTAGGCGCGGGCAGTCGCGAATCCGAGTCTATCGCACCCGGAACAGCGCCTGACCGAATTGCACGGGCTTGCCATTTTCGACCAATATCTCAGCGATGACGCCACCGGTTTCAGCTTTGATCTCGTTCATCACCTTCATCGCCTCGATAATGCACACCACGCTGTCCTCGTTCACCGTGCTACCGACGTCGACGAACGATGGCGATTCCGGAGAGGGACTTCGATAGAACGTTCCGACCATCGGCGACGTAATGTCCCTTAACCCGGCCGCACTTGCCTGTTCGGACGCCGACGCGGTGGTTTCGGCAGGCGCCGCGGCGGCAGAGACCGGAGCAGCTCCTGCGATTCCCGGGGCGATGGCAATGGGCGCGGTCAGGATCGGCTGCCCTTGAGCCCCTTTTTGCAGCTTCAGTTTGAAGCCATCCTTTTCCAACTCGAACACCGAGAGGTCGTTCTTCTTCATCAGGTCGATGATGGCTTTGATGTCTTTTAGATCCACGGTGGCGGGTGCTGGAGGGGCTAGGTAAAGCGCTTTTGCCGGAGAGGTCAAGTCAAGGGTAAGCCCCAGGCTCCGGTCGCGCGGGGGGCATGGGCTGAAAGCGCGGCTCCCAGCCTGCCGATCCCTCGAAGTTCCCGGTGATCATTTCCGGCTCTGTGCTAACCGTTGTGATCAACCAAATGGTCAGCGCGAACTTCGCGATCGTCGCCGAAACGGACGATTACGCCGTCGTGGATAAACCCCCATTTCTGCTGGTGCATCCGACCAAACCGGACGGTCCTCGGACATTGTGGGACGAACTTCGGCAACTACTTGCGTTCGAGTTGCAAACCGGCGGTCAAATCTCAATCATCAACCGCCTCGACCGTGAAACCAGCGGCCTGGTTCTGGTCGCAAAAACTGCGGCGGCGGCGAGAAGATTCGGGCTATTGATGCAAGCAAACCGAATCGCAAAGGAATATCAGGCGGTTGTCTGGGGCTGGCCGGAATGGGAACACATCAAAGTTGATAGACCTCTGGACCGAGTTGGCAAACATCAGCCGTCCCGGATCTGGCTAAAACAGGGAGTGGTTAGGCAAGGGGCTGAAGCACAGACCGACTTGCTGGTGCAAACACGATTTCAGGGAGTGGGTTCCCAAAGATTCAGCGTGATCCGGGCAATTCCGCGCACGGGCCGGACACACCAGATCCGAGTCCATTTGGCCGAAGCGGGTCATCCCATCGTCGGCGATAAGATCTACGGACCTAACGAGGAACTGTATCTTGAATTCATCGAAACCGGCTGGACCCCGAAGTTGGAATCCGAGCTTTTGTTGCCGCGGCATGCGCTGCATTCATCACGATTATGTATTGAAGAAGTGGGTGATTGGCAGAGCCCGTTGCCGCCCGACCTGGCAGCTTTTGTTGGCGGCGAATCCGCCAATGGGCAATTGAAGGCCGTGTCTGCCAGCCGGCCGTAGCCCTGGCGTCGATGGGTTAGACGGCCACACAACCAAATGGCGTGCGCCGCGGCGGACGCCTTACAGTTGCCGTTGTTCCCGATTCCGTTCCCCCGGAGCGCCTGCGAAATTGCAATCCAGCTCCGTGTTCCTATTGTAGCCGCGCTTGAGAACTGTTCCGGGGTGGATCGCGATAGGGCTGGCTTTCGTTTCAATTCCGCTGGTAGCGCACGGCGGAGTGGAACGGCCCAATGCGTTCGGTCCCCGTCCCGAAGTGCTCGATCCGCCGCGGTTCGAGGTGGGCGCCGACGCGGCATACATGTGGGGCATTATCAATAACCCGAATAGCTACGAAATAGGGGCCGGCTTTCTTACCGGCAGGATTCGGTGGGGTGTAAACCAGAGCGACGGCTGGTTTCGGGGCTACAATCAATTTTATGTTCTCGCCATGGCGGAGCCAATCTTTCGCGGACCGGAAACTCATTACTTTGGCCTATCTTTTGGTTTCCGTTACAACTTCGTGCAACCACACAGCCGGTTCGTTCCTTACTTTTCCGGTGGCGCTGGTCTCGGCTGGATCGACAGCCACGCTAATGTGTTCGGGGCACAGGGCCAGGATTTCACCTTCAACATCCTCTCCGCAGCGGGCGTTTCCTATCTGATCGACAATCATTGGAAGGCAGAAGTGGGATTGCTCTACCAGCATCTTTCGAATGCCGGCCAAACTTCGCCGAACCCCAGCCTGAATCTGCTCGGCCCGCAGGTCGGCTTCGGTTATTCGTTTTAGAGGAAACCCGTTGCCCGAACTTCGGATCAGCTAATCGCTTTCGATGAATCCGCCTGACGAGAACATTTTAGTGATCAAGCGCGAACTGTTCGACCAGTTAGGCTCATTTCAAGGGCTGAACTTTGAACCTGACCGCTATCTGGGCAGTATTCTCTCGCGGGGAAACAATTTCTTTTTGGCACGCGGCAAGGCGGAGAACGATCCCAGCCACAAACAAATCATTCCGTATGTCCTGATCGCTCACGAAAATAAGGTGCTTCATTATGTCCGCGGCAAAAAAGCAGGCGAACAGCGTCTGGTGGCCAAAGGATCGATCGGCATTGGCGGTCACCTGAATGACACCGACGAATCACTTTTCGCCTGGGATGAAGCGGCTTACCGCGCCGGAGTGGAACGCGAGGTCACCGAGGAGATCCGTATCGGTGCGCCGTTTGCCGACAAAATCGTCGCCCTACTGAATGACGACAGCACCGAAGTAGGTCGCGTCCATCTTGGCGTGGTGCACGTGTTTCAATTGGAGCAGCCACTAGTCGAAAAGCGCGAAGCAGTAATCACCAACCTGTCGTTTCTCAGCAAACAGGAACTGGCCAGCCGCAAAGAAATGCTCGAGAACTGGTCGCAGCTCTGCCTTGATGCGCTGGACCGACTGTTGTCGGCCTAACGCAGGACGCGGATTAACGCCGCGATGGAGCGCCGCAGCTACAATTAAGCCTGCTTCCGCTAACGCTCCTTATCGGCGACAAACTCGATGTTATCGAGCTGCCATTTTCCGACCGGATGCGAAATCGCGATCCGCATCGTCGCGCCCCGCGCTGGATAATTCAGGTGAGCCGTGAAGAACCCGTGCGGTTCGAAAAATTGATTTTCCCACGTCATGTTCTCTTCAATCTTGATCGGCTGCGCCGGCACGCCCAGCTGCTGGAACTGCTGAATCAGCATATCCTGGGTCGAGGGCGGATAGTCGAGCTTCGCCTGAGGCCCCAGATTGCTCTTGAAGAAGGAGAGGTCGTGTTTCAGGGACAGCGCTTCGATCATTTGCCTGCCGAACTGACGGCCCTCCTTATCCATCGCGTTTTTGTGGGAGTAAAGCCACCAGACACCGATGCCAATTAGTGCCAGGAAGATGATGACAACGACGAGACCATCTCCGGCGGTTCTGTGATGAGAGCCACGGTTTAGTTTCATATTTTAGTAGCCGAAGCCAATTCCTTTAACGACTTCGCCGTTTCGAATCAATACTCCATGCTGCTGTTTTCCGGTATAAATGCCGAACCGATTTCGCGAATTAACCGTAAAATTGACCAGCCAGCCGAATTCATGCTGGCCTTCCTTTCCGATATCGGTGCAGGTGGGCTCTCCCTGCCACCCCACTTTGGCGCTGTCGGCATCGACCAGCGTTTTCTGCATCCACCTCCAAATGATATCCTTATAAGTGATGGGAAACGGTCCGCATTGATCCGGGGAGGCGTTTGGCGATAGGTCAGCACAAACACCGAGACTGTTCATCATCAACAGCAGCGTTAAAGCTGCCAACGCTCTGAAGCTCACGACCGAATTGTGGCGCGACAGCTATGCCCACGTCCAGCGTGAAAACTATCCGCTCCGCAATCTGGACCCGCGTGCTTGCACCAGTTCGAGGCTTTTCTTCCGCCGGGCAAACCGATAGTGAACAATCTCATGCATCGTCTCATCCTGCTGTGTTTCGCTCTCTTAGTTGGCCTAACCGTTACCGGACCGGCCGCAAACGTGCCGGAGACACCACCACCGGCAGGTGCGGTGATGTCGGCCGATAACCCGGGCGCGTTTGATCCAGCGGCGGCGACCACGGCATGGCTGAACAGCGTTCCAGCCGATAAACGAGCCAAATCGGATGCATACTTCGAAGGCGGCTACTGGTTGATCCTGTGGAACTTTCTGCTCGCGAGCGCCATCTCGATCCTGCTTTTGCAGACGCGAATCTCCGCCCGGCTCCGAGATTTGGCCGAGCGAACGACCCGGTTCAAAGCGCTTCAGGTAGTGATCTACACAATTCCGTACGTGTTGATCGTGGTGGTGCTCAGCTTTGGTTTGACCCTGTATCAGGGTTATTTCCGGGAACACCAGTACGGCCTGGCCACCCAGAGTCTCGGGCCGTGGCTAGCTGAACGGATGAAAGATCTGATCGTTACACTGATCGGGCTTCCGATCGCCCTGATCATTCTTTATGCCGTGCTCCGGAAAACGCCTCGCACGTGGTGGCTCTGGGCCACAGTGGTCGTGACCTGCTTTCAGTTCTTCGGTGCTTTCATCGCGCCGCTCTACATCGAGCCGCTGTACAACAAGTACACTCCCCTCACTGACGCCACGGTTCGCGACCCGATTCTGACCATGGCTCGGGCCAATCAGATTCCGGTTAAGCAGGTATTGGTAGTCGATCAATCCAGACAAACCACTCGAATCAGCGCTAACGTCGCTGGTTTTCTCAATACCACTCGCATCGCCCTTAACGACAATCTGGTGAAGGAATGCAGCCTGCCGGAAATTCGCGGAGTCATGGCCCATGAGATGGGACATTACGTGCTAAACCATTTGGTGAAGCTGGTGATCTATCAAAGCCTCGTGTTCTTCGTCGCGTTCGCGGCCACCGCGGGGTTGTTCAATTTGGCGACTGCACGTTGGGGAGAGCGATGGGGAATACGCGGCATCGCAGATCCGGCAGGGTTACCGCTGCTGGTCTTGATTCTTAACGTGCTATTTTTTCTGCTAACTCCGGTGACGAATACGATTGTCCGCACCACCGAGATCGAAGCCGATCGGTTCGGCGTTAATACGTCACGAGAGCCGGACGGAATGGCGCGGGTGTTTCTAAAGCTCGGCGCTTACCGCAAACTGAATCCGACACCTCTGGAAGAGGTGATCTTCTTCGATCATCCGAGCGGCCGTACTCGAATTCGAATGGCAATGGATTGGAAAGCGGCCCAGCTAACCTGCGGCGAGGTCCGGCGGTAACTTATCGCCGTTAGGGCGATAGCGTGGCCTGCAGTCGCCAGAAGACTGGCCCGGTTGGCGCAAATCCATTGTCGCCGGTTGAACGCTGCGCCCACGGCTGCGTTTCCGTGCTCATCGAAACAGGAGACCAGCTTTTGAAATCGGAAGAGCGGGAGAGCGCGTAGTTAAACCCAAACAACGCGGGATAATTTAGCGTGACTGACTGATTGGGCAGATCGAGAACGCCGACCGACAACCGTGGCGGGAAATCGCGAAGAGCCAGTTCCGGCGGGTCTTCGCGACTTGGCAAAAGGAAATCGAGCACCATCGGGAGCCGCGCGGCCCAGGCCATCTCGTTATGCTGTTGGCCGCAACCAGCGACAAATTCCACATCGCCGTTAGTCACAAAGCCCTGGTTTAAATGGGTGTCGTACATGGCCAGGCAGTTGTCGAAATCGGATTGGCCTTCGGCTGTGCCCATGTCGAGGTGAACACGAACGGACTTTTTAAACCCGGCGTTGACCTGTGCCATGTAGTTAGGTGAGATCCATAAGGCCGGCGACATCACTGCAATTTTCCCGAACGTGGTGTATTCGCGTCCCAGATAGAGCGAGACCAATCCACCCATGGAAGAGCCGATGGTGACGGTATTCTTTGGATCATTCAGCGTCCGAAACGCATTATCGATGTATGGCCGCACATTATTGATCAGAAAATTGGCATAGGCGTCGGCCCGGCCCGGGGTGCCCTGATAGGAGTCGTTAGGGGGTTGGTATTCTGGAATGCGAGCTGCCGTATTGTCGACCCCCACCAGGATTGCCTCTCGCATCCGCCCCTGGCTAATTTCCCTGTTCGCCGTCTCGTCTGCTTGCCATTCCACACCGCCAAACGCGGTTGAAGGATCGAACACGTTTTGTCCGTCCTCGAAGTAGACGACAGGATAACGCCGGCCCAAATTTTGATCGTATCCTCGCGGCAGGCACACGCGAACATTCCTCGCCGCGATGTTAGGCACGCTCGAGTTAACCAAATGTGGCGCGAGCACGTGCGGAGCCGATAGAACGGCCGGCGGCGAGTAGGAGAAGATGTTGCCGTCCTGCAGCCAGAATACATCGAGGGCGGTTAAGTAGTTGCCGCCGCCCGATGGATTGTCCCAATGATTATTGTTGTCGGTGAAAACGAATTCGAAGTTTTCACCCGCTTCACCGACGCCGCTGATTTTGAATAGAGATTCGCCTGCTGTCCGGCCGTCACCAACCCTGATCATGGGAAGACCGGCGAAGTTTCCACCGCCGGTGTGGTAGACCAGGCTCGCAGCGCTCCAACCACTCAAATAGTAGATTGTTTTCCCGTTGTACGGCGCAGGGGGTTCCGGCGCAATGGACTGGCTGAGAATACCCGTCAGGTAGACTGCGTTCGCGCTGTTGCACCAGTTCTCTTGAGCCGTGGATCGTTTTAAGTACCGGAATTGAAAGTCGGTGCCGGCCTGGACCGCAATCTCTCCGATCCAAACATTCCCTGAGGTGAACCGAAGCTTCAATGCGCGGGTTACGTCCCAGCCACCGAGATCGGGATGATCGCCCACCACAAACACACTGTTGCCAAATCCGACGTCGACAGTGATTGAAAACTGAACCGGGATCCGCGCCGGACTTCGGCCGTACGCGATAACTGCGAGCACGCAAGATAGCGCCGCAGCCAGAAGCAGATACGGGCGTGGCGTGAAACGCCTGAACGAATAAGGCATGAAATGAAGGGGGGAAGCCGTAGAACTGCGGCCAACTCTTGTATCGAATGCCGCGCGAAATGTCAAAGGTTGGCCGGGCCGTTTGCGGTTCCGGTGAGCACGGCCGTCCCAAGCCTTGCTTTCGGCGTCTCGCCGAAACGTTACTGGTAAGTCCGCGAAAGCGAGGTGCTTTCGCCAACGCTCGAGACGGACGTGTTCCCCGGACTTTCGGATTCCGGCGATCTGCCCTATGGCCGTTGATCGATCGGTATGACCTTTTTGCCCACCGGTTCGCCGACGTATTCACTGAGGGGTCGGAAGAGCCGGTTATCTTCCAACTGCTCCAGGATGTGGGCGCACCAGCCGGAGGTGCGCGCCACCGCAAATACCGGCGTGAACAAATCAGTGGGTATGCCTAACGAATAATAGACTGTCGCTGAATAGAAGTCGACATTCGCGTTCAGGTTCTTTTTCTCCTTCATCAGCTCAGCAATCCGCTCCGACATCTTGATCCATTTCGGTTCGCCGATCTTTTCGCTCAGCTTCACTGCCATCCGACGCAGGTGCGGCGCCCGCGGATCGAGCGTTTTGTAAACCCGGTGACCGATGCCCATGATTTTCTTCTTCTGAGCGAGCTGTTCGTCAATGTAGCTATCGACATTCTCCAGGCTGCCGATCTTTTGCAGCATGTGAATGACGCCCTCGTTAGCGCCGCCATGCAACGGACCCTTCAGGGTTCCAATCGCTGAGGTGATCGCTGAATAAATATCGGTCAACGTGGAGATCGTTACCCGCGCACTGAAAGTAGAGGCGTTGGTGCCGTGATCGGCATGCAAAACGAACGCCAGGTCCAGCGTATCGGCCGCTTCCTGGGTGGGCTCTTCGCCGCACATTAAATAAAGCAAATGAGCGGCTTCACCAAGATCTTCCCGGATCGGTGGCAAAGGCTTGTTTTTTCGAGCCCGGTGAAAGTAAGCTGCGATGACACCGATTTTGGCGGTGATGCTTCTCGCCCGCAGCCGGTTGATTTCCGGCGTCGCTTCGAGATGAATCGCGGGATCATACAAGCCCAGCATTGAAACGGCAGTCCGCATGACGTCCATCGGCTGCGAGTTCTTCGGCGCGTGCTTGATGAACTCGGTCACTTCGTCCGGCAGCCGCCGTAACGAGCGGAGTGTGTTCGAGCATTGAGTTAGCTCATCGCGATTGGGTAACCGGTTATTCCACAGCAAAAATACGACTTCCTCATAGCTCACTTTGCCGGCGAGCTCGTTGATATCGTAACCGGCGTAGATCAACTGACCTTTATCGCCGATGACGTCACTCAGCCGGGTGGTGTTCGCTACGATCCCTTCCAATCCCCTCGAGGTCATCATTTCTCCTGGTTGATTCTCTTTATTAATGTATCCGCCATGGTAGCGGGCGTTTCGGCTACGGCAATTCCGGCCGCCTGAAGCGCCTCGACCTTACCCGCTGCCGTGCCTTTCCCTCCGGAAACAATCGCACCCGCGTGGCCCATCCGACGGCCTGGCGGCGCGGTCATTCCGGCAATGAAAGCCGCTACCGGCTTCCGGCAATTTGTTTTGATCCACGACGCCGCTTCTTCTTCCGCGGTACCGCCAATTTCGCCAATCAAAATCAGTGCCTCCGTGCCCGGATCCTGGTCAAACAATTTGACTGCGTCGAGATGGGACATGCCGTTGATTGGATCACCTCCGATTCCGATGCAGGTCGATTGACCATAACCGCGCGAGGTCAGTTGCCACACCGCTTCGTATGTTAATGTGCCGGAACGAGAGATCACACCAACGTTTCCTGGCTTGTGAATGTAACCCGGCATGATGCCGATCTTGCACGCTCCCGGCGTGATGATTCCCGGGCAGTTAGGGCCGATGAGGCGCGAGCTTTTGCCGATCATCTGCTCTTTGACGCGCATCATATCCATCACCGGGATGCCTTCGGTGATGCAAACCACCAGCTCCACACCGGCATCGACTGCTTCGAGAATGGAATCGGCTGCGCCGGCGGCCGGAACGAAAATCATGGAAACATTGCAGCCGGTTTCGCGGCGCGCTTCCGCCACGGTGTCGAATACCGGCACCTTTCCGTCGAAGGTCTGTCCCCCTTTCCCCGGGGTAACGCCGGCGACCACATTCGTGCCGTACTCCATGCACTGGCGCGCATGAAAACCACCGGCGCTGCCGGTGATTCCCTGCACAACCAAACGGGTGTTTTTATCGACGAGGACAGACATGGTTCCAAATAAAATGACAAATGACCAATGACGAATGGCGACGGCGTGCCTGCACCGGCAAATTCAGGTGACTGGAACGATCAACTCGAACCAAGATTTTCACAATTGGGCATTCTGCATTCGTCATTGAGCCGACGCGGTCTTGCGCTTATGCACCAGCAGCTTGTTCCCGTCGGGATCGCGAAACTGCGCCATCCAGCATACCGGCGTTTCAGTCTTGTCCATGTCGAAGGTGACGCCTTTCGTCTTCAACTTTTCGAATGTGGCATCGAAATCATCGACTTCGAAAGCAACTGTTGTCCCGTCGCGCGACGGCTGCCACGCGGGATGACAGCCGACACCGATGGTGACGGCGCCGAGATCGTATTCGATCCAAGCTCCGTCCATCGCCGTTGTGCTCGGCTTTAGCTCGAGCGTCTCCTGATAAAATTTCCGCGAGCGGTCCTTATCCGAGACAGCGATCGCAACGAAAGCAACTTCCTTAATCATGAGCAATTTCCTTTCTCGTTCTCCGGTTTCAGCTTGTGAATGATAATTTTGTTGCCGTCCGGATCCTGAATAACGGCCATGTGGCAGCAGGGCGTTTCGAACGGCTCCGCGGCAAATATTACGTTCGCTTTTTTTAGCTCCGCTATCGTGTCGTCGAACTGCTCCATTTCCAGCGCTACGCTGGTGCCCTGGTCGGCTGGCAGCCACTGATTGCCAACATTTGCGGTGGCAAGCGTGTTGCTGCCCACGCTGTATTCGATCCACTTTCCGCCCATCATCTGCTCGGCAGCGGTTAGGCCTAGAATGCCTTCGTAAAAGCCGCGTGCCCGCGCCATATCGGTCACGGGTATTCCGACAAAGCCGATTTCTTTTATTTTCATGTTTCCGAACTAACCGCCTTGCTCCTTCGGCGCATGTTGCTTCAGCCAGTCAGTTAGGACGCGAGTCACCGCGGGATCAAACGGCGCCTCTTTTCCGGCAAACGCCTCCTGCATGCTGGTGTAATGCTGAAAGGTGTGACCGGTAGCCGGCAACTCCACAAATCGGGCGGCGCCTGCGGTGTTTCCGTTGACGATTCGGGTGATGATCTCGTGATCGTCGCGAGTCATAATCCAGTCATATTCACCATGCATCACCAGAGTTGGCACCTTTACCTTCGACCACGCCGCGGCCAGATTTAATTTCTGGAGCTGCTGATAAAATGCTAACGGCCTGCCGTACAGATGCTGATGATCGCCGCCGTCCGGCCAGAGATCCACCAGCTTAGGCTGCATTTCCATGATGTCGGATACCGGCCGGTTCTTGAGCAGAAGTTCGTGGTAAAGTGTGGTTACGCCTTTCATGCGCTCGTTAACTTGCGCTGGCGATCGGCCCATCAAAGTGAAACGCCGCCGCTCAAGTTCGAGCATGTGCTCGAACCAGGTCTTCACCCAGCCACCAACGACCATGTAGCCACTGATCTGCCCCTGTTCGGTATCGGTCTCGGCCACGAGCGGAGCGAATCCACCGCCGTTGCTGATCCCCAGCATGTAGATCTGCGTCTTATCGATGAAGTCGTAGTTATCGAGTGACCGGAAGGCAGCCCGATATCCGGCCAGCTCGGTTTCAAAATCCGTCTTCCCGCAGTCGCCCTCGCTATCGCCGCATCCGGGTTTATCAACGCGAAATGTGCAATAGTTAGGCAGCTGCGCCAGAATCCGAAACACCTGCCCGGTCGCATCCTTGGTGCCTTCGGGCGCTTCCACCGAATCACAACTCAGCCAGCCGGCGACAAAGATGACCGGCAACTTGCCCTGGCTCTGGTGCGGGCGGGTGATAATGACTCGCAGTTTCTGCCGGTTAGGCGCAACCACTGTATCGTAGGTGACGTCTACGTTCGGGTATTGCTCCTTCGGTTTCGCCGGGTCACGCGGTAGTTCGTCAGCGGCGAACGTTTGGAAAGCGACGAGCAACCCGATCACTGCCACAATTGCGTGGCATCGGCGGCCCGCCGTTCTTCCGAACCTCATCGGAAGGGGGCCAATGCCACAAACCAGCCTTCGCGGGAGCTCGCCCCTCCGTTTCGTCCGGCGCGTCACCGACATCAGCCTTTCGCCGCAGCCACGACTTTTTGAGCGGCATCTCCGAGGTCGTCGGCGGTGATGACCGGCAGTCCCGATTCAGTTATCAACTTTTTCCCGGCATCAACGTTTGTCCCTTCAAGTCGAACCACCAGTGGAACCGGTAACTTCACCGCCTTCACCGCATTGATAATCCCCTGCGCGATGACATCGCACTTCATAATACCGCCGAAGATGTTCACCAGAATCGCTTTTACGTTTCGATCGGAGATCAGAATCTTGAATGCTTCCGTGACTTGCGCCTCAGTCGCACCACCGCCGACATCCAGAAAATTGGCGGGATTGCCTCCGTAGAACTTGATGATGTCCATCGTCGCCATCGCCAATCCGGCGCCATTGACCAGGCAGGCGATGTTGCCGTCTAGACCGATATAATTAAGCCCGGATTTCGAAGCTTCGACCTCGCGCGGGTCTTCCTCGGCGACGTCCCGCATCGCGGCGACTTCCGGATGCCGGTAAAGCGCGTTGTCGTCAAAGTTGAACTTCGCATCGAGCGCCAGCACCTGCCCTTTTTTGGTCACCACCAGCGGATTGACTTCCACCATCGAACAATCCAATCCCGCGAAGGTGCGAAACAGGCCGTCAAAAAGTTTCGAGGCATCTTTAATCTGGCCCGAGTCAAAGTTGAGTTCGCGGGCAAGCTTGCGCGCCTGGTACGGCTGCAGCCCGGCCAGGGGATCCACCGGTTCCCGAATAATCTTCTCCGGTGATTTGGCTGCTACCGCTTCGATTTCGACGCCGCCTTCGGTACTGGCCACAATGAGAGGCGCCGCCGTCGCGCGATCGAGCAGAATGGCAAAATAGATTTCGCGGCCGATGTCGGCAGACTCCGCGACCAGTACCTTGTTCACCACGCGGCCCGCAGGTCCGGTCTGATGAGTGACCAGGGTCTGGCCAAGCATCTTTCCGGCAACCTCCTTCACCTCGGCCGCGCTTTTACAAATGTGAACCCCGCCTTTGAATCCGTTAGTGAACGTCCCCTTGCCTCGGCCGCCGGCGTGGATCTGCGCTTTCACTGCGATCTCCACCGGACCCAGTTCCCTGGCGATTTGTTCCGCTTCCTCAGCTGTCGAAGCTACCTTGCCTCGAGTCGTTGCTACTCCGAATTTCTGGAGCAGTTCCTTGGCTTGGTATTCGTGGATGTTCATGGATGGGCCGTGCGAGCACTAAGCCGGTGAAGTGACCCTCAATCAAATCCGATTTATAGATGGGCGCTGACCGACATTGGCCCGAGGTGTGAATAACGCATGTGCTAACGGAAGGCGAGCTCCCCGCGAGCCCGGACAATTTCCACCGCCGTTGCAGCAAACCGGGCTCGCAGGAGCTCGCCCCTCCGTCGGAAGAACCGTATCTGCGGTTCCCAAACCTCACTTGCAAACATCCGCGCTGCCGGAAGGTTGGGCGCCTATGGCTACGGCGGCGACGCGGGATTCAACCTTAGATGCAGCGGTGACCTCGGGCGAGTTGATCGATTCAGCGCGCAAGAACATTCAGGTTCTGCTCAGCGGTGCGCCCTCCGATATTTATTCCGCTTCGGTTGGCGAGCTGATCGCCTCGGCCGCCTGGTCGGAATTGAACGATCGATTCTACAAAACCCTCGCCTTCGGCACCGGCGGTTTGCGTGGGCGAACCATCGGCAAGGTCGTGACCGCGGCCGAGCGCGGCGAATCCCGGGACGGCGCAGCACCCGAATTTCCGTGTGTCGGCACGAACGCGATGAACTTCTACAACATCAACCGGGCGTCCCGCGGTTTGGTGTCTTACCTGACGACGTGGTCACAGCAGCATCAGCTGTCGACCCGGCCGAAATTGGTGATCGCGCACGACACCCGATTTTTCTCCAAACAATTTGCTGACCTTGCCGCGAGAATTGCCGCGGAAAATGGCTGCGACGCATTCGTGTTCGACGGCCCCCGCTCGACCCCGGAACTTTCATTCACGGTCCGTCACCTTGAAGCCAGTGCGGGAGTAGTTATCACTGCCAGTCATAATCCGCCGCACGACAACGGCTACAAGGTTTACTTCAGCGATGGCGCGCAAGTGGTGGAGCCGCATGCCAGCGGAATCATTGCCCAGGTAAACGGAATCGTGGGAGAAAAGTTCGATCCATTACCGGCCGATCAGCGCGGCAAGGTGACGGTTCTGGGCAAAGAAATCGATGAAGCTTATATGCGACGGTTGGAGTCGCTTGTTCTCGATTCAAACGTCATTCGTGAAGCGAAATCGCTGCGTGTCGTGTTCACACCGATTCACGGAACGGGCGGAGTGATCATCAAACCGATGCTTAAACAGCTCGGTGTTCGGTTCGGCGTGGTCGCTGAACAGGACCGATTCGATGGCGCGTTTCCCACCGTGAAATCTCCCAACCCGGAAAACGCCGAAGCGCTTCGCCTCGGGATGGAGCTGGCCGACAAGGAAAACGCCGACCTGGTGATCGCCACGGATCCGGACTGCGATCGAATGGGCGTGGCAGTGCGCACTCAGGCCGGCAAGTTGCAATTGCTTACCGGGAATCAGATCGGCTCGCTGATGGCTTATTATCGCGCCCGGAAATTATTTGAGTCGGGTGTTCTCAACGCCGGGAACGCGTCCCGCGGTGTGCTGATTAAAACATTTGTCACCACCGATCTGCAAAAAGCGATCGCCGACCATTTCGGCCTTCGATGTGTAGAGACCCTGACTGGGTTTAAATATATCGGAGCGAAACTGGGCAAGTACGAGAACGCGTTACCCGATAAGATCCGAAAGAATTACCGCCACCTCACCGAAGAGGAGACACGGAAGGCACGGCTCGCTCACTCTTCCTTCTACGTGTTTGGCGGCGAGGAAAGTTACGGATACAGCGGCGCTGATTTCGTCCGGGATAAGGACGCTAACGGCGCAGTCATCATGTTCTGCGAAGTTGCCGCATTTGCTAAGACGCAGGGAAAGACGGTGGACCAGTTGTTGGATGAAATTTTTTCCGAGTTCGGATATTTCGAAGAGAAAAACGGATCGCTGCTATTCGAAGGCGCGGAAGGCGCGGACAAGATTTCGCGACTGGCCCAATCGTACACCGCAGCGCCGCCGACTGAGATGCTCGGTTCAAAAGTGGTGAGTATTCGGAACTTCGAGAAGGAAACGATCCATGATGTAGAGGGCGATTTGATTCCGAAGGAGAAGATGTCGATCTTCGAACTAGAAGATCAGACCAGGATCGCGGTGCGACCTTCCGGCACCGAGCCAAAGATCAAATATTATCTGTTTGCTCAACGGCGCCCGAAAGAAGGGCGGTTCGAACCGGCAGAGTTGGCGAAGGTGAAAAGCGAAATCGGAGAACGCCTGGCAAAGCTTTGGGAGTGGCTTCAGGCTGACGCCCACGCGCGCCTGGCCTGAGCACTTATGCATTTACCACAGAGCTCACGGAGAACACCGAGGCGGCTCCGCCGCATACTTCTCCTTTTCTCTAACCCCTCTGTGATCTCCATGACCTCGAGCGAAGCGGGCGGTTAATATTCGGCTCCCTCTCGTTCAACGCACTCGACAGCAGCGTATTTTTTGACGAAGAGTCCGCTGTGGGAGAACGCGAAATCAAACTGGATGGCGGCGAGATCACGATTCTGAAGACGCTCGGATTTTCGGGCACACCCATGAAGGGGAAAATCTTAATCCAGCGGTCCGGACAAATGGTCACATCGGAGCTTCTGGACACCCTCAGCGGATTGATGTCTCTTGGCTACGTTGTGTCCGATAAGGTCAACGTTCAGTACATCGAGGATGTGGAACGGGCCACATTTCGAGTGAACCCATCTTACTCGCGCGATTTACGTGATGCGCTCAGGCCCGGGGGACGGAAAAAGGAAGAACGTTCGCGGCGCCAGCGTAATTGAAGTCGCGTTCCCCAGGCCTAACCATCCTTCTGCGAGTCTGGCCGTGGCTGGCGGCCCTTGCCAGCGGCCTCCTGGCCGCGGCCGCGTTTCCGCCATTCAATCAGGATTGGCTGGTCTGGATAGCGCTGACCCCGCTGATCGCGGCGATCTGGTTTTCCGGCGCCGGAGTTCGGCGGCCATGGTTGCGAAACCTGTTGCTTGGTTACGTCAGCGGGCTGGTATTTTTCACAATTGTTTTCAGCTGGCTGGGATCGTTAGGCCGACTGTTCGACAGCATTCCTCTTTACGGCCTCGCCCTGCTGCTATCGCTGTATATGGGGATGCATTGGGCGTTCTGGAGCTGGTTTGCCGGATTCATCGTTCCCCGCCGCTTCACCAGTTCCTGGCGTAATCTCCTCAGCGCTTCGGTTGGAGCAGCTGCCTGGGTCACTCACGAGTGGATCCGCGGCTGGTTATTCGGCGGATTCGGCTGGAACGGCCTCGGCGTCTCGCAGCACACCCACTGGCTCCTGATTCAGATTTGCGAGATCACCGGGGTGGCCGGTCTCTCTTTCGTGATCGCCTTCACGAATATCGTGGCGGTTACGATTCCGTTGCGACTGTTCTCCGAGACGCGATCCCACCAGATGCGTCCGCACTGGGATTTGAACCTAACGGTCCTGGGCATCTTCGGCCTTATGCTTTTCGGCTGGAACGCTGTCCATCAAACCGCACGAACCCAGCCGGTGCGGGTCGGCGCGATCCAGCCAAATATTTCGCAACAGGTGAAATTCACCCCCGATTCAGCCGCAACGGTCTTTGCTCAGCTCAGGCGGTTAAGCCAACCATTGGTGGAAACGAATCCGTCTCCGCAACTGCTGGTTTGGCCGGAGAGCGCAACACCCGGCCCGCTACTCGCGGACGAGCGGACCTACCGGTTCGTGATGGATTTTTCGGCAACGGCGCATGCCGATTTGTTGCTGGGGTCCGACGTATTCGAAGACGAGCAGGCCTATAACGCCGCGATCCTGGTCCCGAGTAACGGAGATGATCTCCAGGTCTATCGCAAGATTCACCTCGTGCCGTTTGGTGAGTACGTCCCGCTGCGCCATTCCTTTCCCCTGTTTGCGGCGATCGCCGGCCGATGGGTTCCCGGCGATTTCGGCATGGGCAAAGATTACACCCGGTTCAAGCTCAGCGATGCTGATGTCGAACTGGCACCGCTGATTTGCTTCGAAGATACAATCGGAGAACTGACTCGTCGATTTGTGCTGCCGGATCAGCGCGGCCGCGGCGCCGATTTGCTCGTCAATATGACTAACGACGGCTGGTTTCTGCGTACCGCCGGTTCCCACCAGCATTTGAGCAATGCCATATTCCGATGCGTGGAAACCCGCCGGCCGATGGTCCGCGCGGCCAACACCGGCGTGACCTGTTTCATCAATCAGCTCGGCCGCGTAACCGACGTTCTCCGGGATGAACATGACGGCACGTTCACCGAAGGCGCCCTAACCGGTGTTGTCGATGTGCCGATCCACGGTGTTCTGACATTCTACGTCAGACACGGCGAGTTATTCGCCCAAATCTGTGCCGCCGTGACAGCCCTCTCCCTGATCGCGCTGTTGAGCGCGAGATTGCGACCGAGGAAACTGCAACCGGAAGTCCGGGAGGGTTAGCTGGCGCCCCGACCGCAGGCCGACCTGGGCCGACGATGAGATTTTGCTGGCAACCCTAGCCTTGGTGCGTGTTTGATTTCCGCCGTCGGTTATGGATTCTGAATTTGCGATTTACGTCCGCGGTCTGCGGAAATCTTACCAGAATTTCGAAGCGGTCCGCGGCATTGATTTCGAAGTCCGAACCGGCGAAGTGTTCGGCTTGCTCGGGCCTAACGGCGCCGGCAAAACGACCACCGTAGAGATCCTGGAAGGACTCCGGCCGCGTAGTGCCGGCGAAGTGAAGGTTCTCGATTATGATCCTGACAAACAGAAGAAGGCGCTGAAAGATCGGATCGGGGTTTGCCTTCAGGCCACCAATCTTCCGGATAAACTTCGGGTGGGCGAGGCGCTCGATTTCTTCGGCGCGTTTTACAGTCGAACCGTAGACGGTGAGGCGATTCTCAAGCGACTACAGCTGTGGGAAAAGAAAGATGCCGCTTACGCGACACTTTCCGGCGGTCAGAAGCAACGACTCGCGATCGCGCTCGCCCTGATTAACGACCCACAGATGCTCTTCCTGGACGAGCCGACCAGCGGGTTGGATCCGCAGGTTCGGCTGGAAATCCGCGATCTGATTGAAGAGCTGCGGGCCGAAAAGCGGACCATCCTGATGACTACTCATTATATAGAGGAAGCAGAGCGGCTGTGTGACCGGGTCGCCATCATTGATGCCGGCCAAATCATTGCTCTGGGCAGCCCGCGCGAGCTCCAGGAGCGGAGCGCCGATCAATCAGCAATCGAAATCATCCTGGCCAGACCGTTGCCGTCAACGGAGCTGCCGAACTGGGCCGAGGTCATCAGAACCGTGGTCAGCGAGGATCGGATCAACCTGACGATCTATTCGAAACGACCGGCCCGCTCTCTGGTCGATGTGGTGAAATGGATCGACAGCTCGGGACTGGAGCTCGCCGATATTCATCTGTCCCGGCCGACGCTCGAGGACGTTTTCATCGAGTTAACCGGGAAGAAGCTGCGCGACTAA
>JBJMXE010000041.1:0-6105 GCA_045809745.1 Chthoniobacterales bacterium
ACACTCATTCCCAACAATACTAACTTAATATAACCCGGGCGCCGGTTCCGGCCCATAAAGAAGACTGCTACCGCCGCGGATAAATTCGATTTCGCGCACGCTTTGCGGGACCGGCACGTAATACAGAGTTGGGAAACCGATCCAGTCGCTCATCAAGGGCAGGCCATCCTGGAGAAACAGGGTGTATTCCGATTCCTGCGGATTGCCGAGGCCGCGATAGCTGAAGTTGTACTGTCCCGGGTTTTGCTGCTCGCTAACGATAAGTCCCGGCGCCTTCGTGAACTGTTCCTGCAGGTTGTTGTTTTCGATTGGTGGCTGTTTATCGAGCTTTATGGCGGTCGCTTTCTTTGTGACCGTGATTTGCGTATCTTCCACTTCGCGCATGATGTGCTCGAGCTTCGGCCGGGTGTCATCGTGCGGATGCGGAGTGGCGACCGGCTCGCCGGTGACGTTGATGGTCTCGGTTAAGACAGCTTCCTGGGCACGAAGAGCCGGTGCTGAGAGTGCGATCACGATGATCGGCAAAAGCAGCGCGAAGAGGTGAAGGCGAGATCGATGCATGGCGGTGGACGGATTACAGAGTTGTAATGTCCAGCGCAAGCTTTTAATTGCCTTCACGCGGATTTTTCGAGGCCTGCCCCAAGCGCGTTGAACTGCTGTATAAACGATCGGGGATCGACCGATTTAGCTGCCCATCAGGGCCCAGGCGGTTCAGACTGATTTCGTAACTGCTACCTAACAGAAAGCGCGAAAACTTATGGGATTCCTCGATTCAATTCTCGGCGGACAAAATCCAGATGCCGGCAACAGCGGAGGGGCCAGCCCGCTTCTCGGACTGTTGGCCGGTTTGCTTGCCCAAAATGGGGGGTTGCAGGGGCTACTAAACAAATTCGTCCAGGCTGGACATGGCGACAAGGTCGCTTCGTGGGTAAGCAGCGGTGAGAACCAGCCAATTTCACCCGACGCGGTCAAACACGCGGTGGGCTCGGATCAGATTAACGCGATTGCGGCAAGGCTCGGCGTCGATCCGGCGCAGGCTTCGCAATTACTCGCCAAATTTTTGCCGCAGATGGTCGACAAGTTGACGCCAGCGGGAACCGTCGATCCGAACGCCGATCATTCACAGAATCTCGCCGGCCTGCTTCCATCGTTGCTCCAGAGCTTCGGCGGGGGCGCTTTCGGGAAGATGTTTGAAACCGGCGCTGCTGAACAGCCGGCTGCGGGCGGTTAACCGTCACCTGCCCCTAATCTCGAGCCGCGAGGGCTAGTTCGCCGCGAGGCGGACGCGCGGAGAATGGGCCGCGACTCGAACGGCGCGGGTCTGCTCCTGCAAATTCGCCTCGGCGACCGCCTTGGTCAGGTCGGTATTGAGGACGGCGATTTTGGTGCCGACGCGAACTTCGCCAAATAGGCGGACCACATCCTGTGAACGCATCCGAATGCAACCGTAGCTGACTGGACGGCCGATCAAATTCTCCACCGGCGTGCCGTGGATGTAGATGTTGCGCGAATACGCCCGGGAATTGCCGCGCTCCAAACCGCGCAGCCAAAGGATACGAGTCACGATTGGGTCGCGGCCAGCGGCATTCGGCTTCAGGATTTCGCCGGTCATCTGCCGGGACTTGAAAACGGCGCCGACCGGGGCGTTGCCGCCGATTTTGGACGCGATTTCAAGGGAACCGACTGGGGTCGCATAACTATTGGGCTTATCGCCAAGGCCGTACTTCGAGGTGGAAATCCGGAAGCGCTCCCGAACCGCACCGCCATCAACGACGGCAAGCGTCTGTTCGGGGACGCTCACGACAATCGAAGCCTCCGCTTTCACGCGCATGGGAGTGAGAACAGCCGCCGTTAAACAGCCAATACAAATAGTGAAATGGAGAAGCCTCATAGTTCGATTCGAGCGGAAGAGATACGCCAGGGCGCGAACTCCTCCACCAGATCAGTTTGGGAACAGTTACGAACACTTAGGGAACAGAATTCGTGCTGTCGGGCCTTGCTTAAGCAGGAGCGGGGCCATGCCAATTGTTGCTCCAAGACCAGCATTGCCACGCGGCTCTCGAATCGCTTTCATCAGGCGGTGCATATCCGCACGCGACGCGACTTCCTCTCGCTGGCCGGCAAAGGCATTGGCCTCGCGGCTCTTTCGTCCGCGACCGTCGCGTCGTTGCAAAAAACGGTGCAAGCCGCGACGAAAACCGTCGCTCATCTCGCCCCGGAAGAAGCTGCGACGGACGAAGATTATTGGGCTGTTATTCAGAATGCCTTCACGGTCACGCGGGGCATTATTAACCTGAACAACGGCGGAGTTTCGCCCAGCCCCCGGATGGTGACTGAGGCGCTCGTTCGTTACCAGTGGGAGCAGGAAGACGCGACCGCCTACACGATGTGGGAGATCCTCGAGCCGCAGTCAGAAACCATCCGGACCGGGCTTGCCGAATTGTTCGCGTGCGACCGCGAAGAGATCGCAATCACCCGCAACGCGTCCGAATCGCTCGAGACCCTTTTGATGGGAATGGATTTCAAATCCGGCGACGAGATCCTGACCACGACCCAGGATTATCCACGGATGCTGACCACGTTGCGCCAACGTGAGAAACGCGAAAACCTGAAGCTCAAGCTGATCCAAATTCCAATTCCGCCCAAGAACCTCGATGAGATCACGGCTGCGTTCGAGAAAGGAATCACCGACCGGACCCGGCTAATCCTGATGGCGCACCAGGTCAACATCACCGGACAGATCACGCCGGTGAAAGCGGTCTGCGACATGGCGCGCGCGAAAGGAATTGAGACGATCGTCGACGGCGCGCATTCCTTTGCCCAGTTCGACTTCAAGCAGAAGGACCTTGGTTGCGATTATTTCGGGACCAGCCTCCACAAATGGCTCTACGCGCCCAAAGGCACCGGGATGCTTTACGTGAAGCGCGACAAGATCGAAAAGATCTGGCCGATGATGGCAGCCGAGTCGAAACAGGCCGGCGACATCCGAAAATTCGAGGAGATCGGTACCCACTCGGCAGCGCCAAAACTGGCCATCGGCGAAGCGCTCCTCTTCCACAATGGGATCGGCGGGAAACGCAAGGAAGCGCGGCTGCGTTATCTGTCCCGTTACTGGATGAATAAACTGAAGGAGGTGCCGAAGATCCGCTTCAATACTTCCTTCGACCCGAGTCAATCGTGCGCGATCGCTAATGTTCACATCGAAGGCACGACTCCGGCGGCGGTTCAGAAATATCTCTTCGATAAGCATCGCATCTTTACGACTCCGATCGTGCACGAAGAATTCCAGGGCCTTAGGATTACCCCGAATATTTACACGACGCTTAGCGAACTGGACCGATTCTGTGCCTTGATGGATCAAATCGCGCGAAACGGTCTGCCCGCGTAAAGCCCGGCGTTTCGGCTTGCCTGGTTTGCATCAGTTTGGTGGAATGGTGCACCCTCTACATGAACGCGCGGGTTTCCGAAATCGCCAAGGCGACAGTTATCTTTCTTGCACTTGCGGGTAACGTCTCCGCCGCGGTCATCACCGTGACGGACACCGGCGACACGATCGCCGTCGACGGCAAGGTTACGTTGCGGGAAGCGATCATTTCTGCCAACAACAACAGCAACGTCAACGCCGATGTCGTCGCCGCCGGCACTTACGGCGTCGATACGATCAACTTTAACATTCCCGGTCCCGGGGTTAAGACGATCAACGTTACTTCTGCCCTGCCATCGATCACCGGCCCGACTACCATCAACGGGTATAGTCAGCCGGGAGCCTCGCTAAACACACTGGCTAATGGCGATAATGCGGTTCTGCTCATCGAACTGAACGGCGCGAACGCTGGCGCCGGAACACCAAAGATAGGAATCCCCGGTTTGACCCTGGCCTCAGGAAGCGCCAATTCCCTAATCGAAGGTCTCGTTATTAATCGGTTCTCTGGTGACGGTATTCTTATCAAATCCAGTGGGAATGGCATCTTCGGCAACTTTATCGGCACCAATCCGTCCGGCACCGCAGCCGGGCCGGGCAATGCCAACACCGTCTTCGACATCGTCAATCCGGTGCGTGCTGGGATTTTCATCGATAACGTCGGCAGCAACGATATCGGAGGCGGCTCTTCCAAATCTCGTAACATCATTTCCGGCAATGTTCTCGATAACATTCATATATTGGGCAACGTATCAGCGACCACCCTGAACAAGGTACTGGGGAACTTCATCGGTGTCGGTGCGGACGGCAAAACCATCCTGAATCCCACCAGCGTCGGGGGTATCGAAATGGGAGGAGTAAATGCCAGCGGCAACGTGGTTGGCGGCACAACGGCCACTGCGCGCAATATCATAGGTGGGAATCACGATGGTATTGAGCTCGATGACGGTACCCACGACAACACCATTCAAGGCAATTTTTGCGGCGTCGCTTCGGACGGCGTGATTGCCGCCGGTAATCGGGGGTTCGGTATCGCGATCCGAGATCTCGGCGGCTCCCCCGGATTAAAAGGAAACGCGATCGGCGGTACCGGAGCCGGAAGCGGTAACGTGATTGCCAATAATGGCAGCGACGGCGTTGCCATTTTCAGCGATCCCGGTGCGAGCGCGCAAAACAACAACAATCCTATCCTCGGTAATTCAATTTTTAACAACGGAAACGGCAGCGACATTCGGCTCGGTATCGATCTGGTCACCCTTAACTTTCCCAGCGTTGACGCGCATACGCCTAACGACTTCGGTGACGCGGACGCGGGGCCAAACAACCTCCAAAATTATCCGATGCTCACGGGGGCGCGGGTCGCGAATGGGATTACCGAAATCGATTTTTCGTTCAACAGCCGGAATAACAACGGCGCGGGCCAGACTTACCGGCTTGAGTTTTTCAATAGTCCTTTTGCCAGTGCGAGCGGGTTCGGCGAAGGCCAGACTTTTGTAGGCGCGGTCCAGGCCACACTCAATGCACATCCGGGCGAGTTGAGCGATCAAGGGCACGCAACCTTGAACGCTACGGCCACTTTTACCTTCACGCCGCCGGCAGGAAGCTTCTTCACGGCAACAGCCACCGAATTGGCTGCCAATAGCACGCCTCTTAGCACCTCCGAGTTCTCCAACGCAGTCCCCGCCTTTCCTACACCCACGCCTGCGCCACCACCGCCACCACCAAAGCTGGCCAATATCTCCACCCGTGCGCTCGTCCAAACTGGCGACAACGCTTTATTCGGCGGCTTTATTGCGGTCGGAAACGGTCCGGTGAGGGTGGTCGTTCTCGGAGTTGGACCATCCCTCCAAATTCCCGGCGCGCTGGCCGATCCTACAATGGAGCTGCACGATAGTAACGGCGTCCTCGTCGATACGAACGACAACTGGGTCGATAGCCCGGACAAACAGGAGATCATGGCGGCCGGACTCGCGCCGGGTAACAACCTCGAATCGGCAATCGTACGAACGGTAAACGCTCCCGAAAGTTTTACCGTGATCGTCCGCGGTGTGGCTGGCGCGACCGGTATCGCGGTCGTGCAGGTATTCGCCCTGAACTAATTGGTTCCTAAACTCGGTTTGTAGGACTGTCGTCCCGCAACACGCCCTCGATCGCCGCCTCTATCGACACCTTGTCTGCAGAACTCTAGCCAGGCTCCGGGCACTGCGGCGCAGTCGCGCTCTTCTCGCGCCGGCTCGATTTCCGACTTGACGCGTGGACGGCGAATACCAAACAATGCCGCTGCATCACAATCGCTATCAGACTCTTGTGAATCTCACCCCTCTCCTTTTGTCATCCCTTCTTTGCGCGATTTGCGCCGTCGCGCTGGAGCCTTCGATCGGTGCTGCCGTTCCAGAAAACGAACTCAAGCTCGCTGGCGCCATTCCCCTGACGACCGAACTTTTTGATAAGATTGAAAAGTTCTATGCCGGCGCCAAGAGCGATGCGGCAGTGAAAGCGGAACTGGTGGGTGTGACCAAGGAGAACAAGGATAATCCACCCATGACGGGTGAGGCCTGGGGCAGTCTCATCACCGCGAAATGCCCAAAGACTCTCGAAATTTTCAGAGCCACAGGGTTGACCCCAGAGGAATTGGGTAAAGCGGCCCACGCGATCGAGTCCATTATTATCGGCGAAGAGATGGC
>JBJMXE010000042.1:0-33455 GCA_045809745.1 Chthoniobacterales bacterium
AATATGAACGCCATTTGCCCGAACTGCGGCGGAGAGCTGGTCCGAAGGCCGCGGGGAGCAAAACGAGTTGAATAAGGTCCGAAACCGGGTTGGGGCGCATGACGATACGCAAGGGAGCCACGCAGCCCAAGCATTGTCATCCCCAGGCAAAGTCGAGGGACCCGATAGCCGCAG
The DNA here is from genome assembly GCA_045809745.1 of Chthoniobacterales bacterium. GTDB lineage: Bacteria > Verrucomicrobiota > Verrucomicrobiia > Chthoniobacterales > UBA10450 > DATFCK01. The sequence goes on from JBJMXE010000042.1 coordinate 175, forward strand.
CGACGGTTACGCTAAATACGTTTGAGTATGCAACACAGCGCGCGAGCGAGGCCGTTCGACTCCGCTGCACTTCGCCCAGTATGACAGAAGTGCGCGGGATGATACTTGGCGCCACAGGGCTTGCGCCAGCCCGCCCCTCGTTAACGGCGGGCTCGTCGTGCTGAGCCTTTCGCTGTTCCTTGTTTGATTCGATAAGTGAGGAAACATTCGTCCCCGATCACTTGCATATTTTTCAACGTGCAGGTGACGCTCTTGGGCAGAAATGTTTTTTCCAGTCCGGTAAGCGTTGGCGCTTCCGATCCACCGAACAGGTACGGCACGATGGTCAGATTCAATTGATCGACCAAACCATCCTCGAGCAGAGCACGGAACAACGCTGCTCCCCCTTCACAGGCGACGGTCCGGACGCGGTACTCGGTGCGAAGCCGGTGCATCATCTCCGGCAGATCAACGGCTGAAGCCGCCGTCAAATGCAGCGTCGCGTGTTCCATTAGTGCGCAACGATTTTTCCGCGGCATGCGCGTTGTCGAAAAAATGATGATCTTGCCGGAATTCTCCGGATCGGTGTGAAAGATATTGAGCTTCGGGTCTATCTTGCCTTCATTCGAGACGACGACCCGAAGCGGGTAGGGAGACTGGCCACGCGCAACGCGTTGCGTGCGCAGCTCGGCATTGGCGATTCCGAGACGAACATTATCTTTCCGCAAGGTGCTGTGTCCGATCAGCACCGCATCGCCTAACGAACGCTGCTCAACGAGATGTTTCTTGTCCGTCCGGCTGGTAAAATCGATGGTCGAGAACGTTCGGGTGGTAATTTTGCCGTCCACCGTCATAGCAAAGGTGGCCATGACAAACGGCCGAGCCAGCTTCCTTTTCACTAGCCTGGAAACACCCAACGCTCTCGATCGGAGTGGAGAATGCTGAAGACCCAATGGAGGATCGCCTTCCGCTGAATTGGTGGTTGAGCGTTCGACGTTGGACGTTGGACGTTCGCTGGTTTTGCCATCTCACTCCGTCTCGGTCAACCCATGCTCCACCGTCGCCATCTCCCGCTGCATCTCTCGCATCCGAACGTGGCCTTTCTGGCCGCTCGGGCGGTAAAAAAAGTAAACGATGCCGCCCGGTGCGCTGCAAAACAGGATAACCAGGAAACTCATCGTCCCGATCAGCTTCGCCACCGGGACGTCGATATGACAAAGATTGCTCAGCAACACTTGCAGGATCTGTTCGCGCAGTCCCACTCCGGCAAAACTGATCGGCAACGCTGTAATGGTGCGTTCGATTGGCAACACCGCAAAAAAATCGATCACGTGCACGCTGGCGCGGAACGCATAGGCCACGCACAGGAATGTAGTGAACGTAGCCAGATGTGCGACTACGGACGCAGCGAAAGCCATGGACGTGGCGATCCAATGATGGGCGTAAAGATGATAGGCGGCCGAAATCTCCATCAGTTTTTCCCGACCCGGAAACTTGTGCGGCAACCATCGAAACAGATTAAAGCCGCTGATGACGAAACTGGCTAACAAACCGGCCAGCGAGGTGCCTAACAGAAAAAGCAGCAGCAGTAATAGTTGGCGCGGGGTGACACCGCCGGATTGCACTGTCACCGGTGTGTTCCAAAGCCAGTCGAATCGGAGACTGACCAGGGCTACGGTGATGGTGACTAGCGCCACCAGACCGATCAATCGATCGAACACCACCGCCAGCAGAGCGCCCGCCTTTTTGTCCGTCTCTTTGAGCAGCAGGTAGCTCTTTACAATGTCGCCGCCGGTTCCGCCCGGCAGGAACTGGTTGTAGAACATCCCGATCAGGAACAGACCGGAAACGCGCGATAGACTAAGATTTATTTTTTGAACACGAAGTAGAATTTGCCAGCGCACCGCGGCTGATGCTTCAACTGTCAGATAGGCGAGTATGGCCGCGGCAACCCACCAGTAGTTCGCCCTGTGCAGCGCCTCCCACATCTTTGCGCGCTGCGTAGGATCGTGAAACACCCACCACAGCATTGCCACGGTGACCGCGATTTGCAGCATCGTTAGGAGAATCCGTTTCATTCCCCGAAAGTTTCCTTCCATTTCGCCAACGATTCGCGGATATCGTCAGCAGTTTTCCGCGGGCTCATTTCCCAGACGAACTGGCAATTCTTCGGCAGCAGAGGCACGAGTTTAGTTAAGGCAACTCCGCCTTTGAAAGGGGGTTGATGGTCCTGTGCCGGCCAGATGCAATCCTGGACGTGACATCCCAACGCCTTTGCACCCATTGTGCGAAGCCATTCCTCGTGATCAAGAAATGCCAGGTTCTCCTTAATTTGAATGTGCCCAAAGTCATGCCAGTAACCTACGAATGGCGAGTTAATCTCTTCAAGCAACGCCGGCAATTCGCGTTCGGAAGGTATTTCTTCGTAGCCTCGACGGCCTTCGATTCCAAGCTTCACATTTCTTTCCGCCGCGTAACTAACGATCCGCCCGAGCGCCTCCTTGACTCGCTCCAAGTACCTCGGCGCCGCGCGCTCCCGCTTCTCGATCGCCCGCAACTTTTTCTTAACGAATTCTCGCGATAGCAACCGGCCCTTTTTCACCAAGTCGATGAGTGCGTCCGTCACCGGCCCGATGCGGACTTCGCCGAGATGCAATACAACAAAGGGAGCGCCCAGACGCACTGCAAAGTCGATCGTCTGCAATGTCTGCTTGATCGCCCGCTGTCGCTCCTGTGGATAAATCGACGAGAACTGGTAGCAATCCGGCGAAGCACCCATCACTTCGACCGGAAGAGGACAGAAATTATGCAGGCTGCTGAACCGGACTTCGCCAGCATTGAACATCTGTTGGATTCCGGGCATGAGCGACAAGCGAATGCCGTGACCGAGCTCGATTAAATCGAAACCCAGATCCTTAATCTCGCGCAGCATGGTGTCGCCGCTGGTGTGGCGCCCTGAGTTCCAGCAGGTTGAAAAGGAAAGCATCGGCCGCGCGCGGTTAGGGTACAACCACTGGTTCCGGCGTTGGGGCAGCAGCCTCGGACCGGGGATGTGGTGCGTCGCACTCTTTGCGACCGGCGGAATTTAGGACGAGAAAAGCGCCGATTCCGAAACACACCGAAGCAATTCCAAGGGCGTTGCGCATGCCGATAAGATCAGATAGGCCGGTAACGCCCAGCCCGGCTATTGGCATCAATCCGAAAAAGCTGAGGCCGAAAACTGCCGAGATACGGCCGCGCAACGGAGAAGGCGCGCGTTCCTGAACGATGGTGTTCGCCAGCGCAAAGTTCATCGAAAGGCCGATGGCGAGGAATCCCATCGCCATGGCGGTTAGCCAAAAGTTCTGCGAAAGCGACATGCAAAACAATGAGACCGCAACCGCAATTGCGTTTGCGGTCATAAATTGGAATCGGTGTTCGCGACCAATGCTCAGAAAACCAAGCGAACCGGCCAGCGATCCGGTGCCCGAAATAGCCATCAGATAGCCCATCCGATCCGCGCCAAGGTGGAGAATGTTCCGAACATAAAGTGGCAGCATCACCGAAAGCACTGGGAAGACAAAAACGGTTGTTAACGCGATGAGCGCAATCATCAGGATCATGACGCGATCGGATTTGACGTATCGGAAGCCATCCATGATTCCACTTTTGCGCTGATCTTCCTCTTCCTGGGTACCGCGTTTCCGCGCTGGAAGCGTTAGGATAGCAGTGATCAAGCCCAGGAACGAAACCGCATTGGCGAAAATGGCGGAAGCTGCACCAAATCGGGTCACCAGCTGACCGGCCAAGGTGGGACCGATCAAACGTGATCCGTGGAAGACAGACCGATCCAATGCAACCGCGGCGCCGATCTCGTCGTGCCGAACAAGCTCCGGCACGAGTGCAGAGATCGCCGGCATTTCAAAGGCAATACACATGCCGAGGAAGGCGGCGAGCACAATGACATGCCAGATCTGGATCACATTCGTCATCACCAGCACCGCCAGGATCAGCGCGAGCACAATCTGAGCGGCGTTGGTGTAGACCAGGATTTTCCGTTTATCGAATCGATCCGCTACCGATCCGCCGTACATCGTTAAGGCAAGCGTCGGCAGCCCCGCTGCCAGGTTCACCAATCCCAGGACAATGGCTTTGTCGGTTAGCGTGCTCACAACCCAGTTCTGAGCCATGACTTGCATCCACGTGCCGGTGTCAGAAACCACCGACCCGATGATATAACGCCGAAATGGGCCGGCCCGCAGTAGCGCGAGGCTTTTTCGCCATGTCGGTGTTTGGTCCGCATTCATGAGCTGAGACTGATAAGCGGGAAGAAGGTGCCCCGCAATGTGCCATCGGCGTTCTGCCGACCTCACTTGGCTCACCAGCAATATGCCAGTGTAGCGCCTTTAGGGATGGGGCCGCACGTGGTTCGCGTACAACAGTAGCAACGCGAGCACAGCCAGCGCGGCCAGGATAATCACAACCGCTTTCGACGTATCTTTGGACATCGCCATCGCCGCACACTGTGAAACGGAACGGCTCGTTCGTCGACAAACTTTATTGGTTCACAGAAGAATTCTGCACTGGCCCGCCGGGCGTCCACCACATCCGCTCGATTTCCCACCCTTGGCCGGCATCGACAAGCACGGTGTGCAATTCCAGAGTGCGATCAGCTGTTTTGGCCTCCGCGATTGCCTCGGCGTAAGAAGTAAATGTGTCCGGAAGTTGCAGGCCCATCCGAACCTGGGCACGGGCTGCCGAGATTTGCGATCCATCCGAAGCAAAGCGCTTCATCCACAGATTCCGGCCAGGTGATGGATAGCCGCCCGGAGCTCTTTCGATGAAAACCGATCCATTGCTCAGAGGAAGCTCTGTGATTCCTGCTGAGCCATGTCCGGAACTGCGTAGGGGTTTCGAAGAAAATCGGCTCTTCCGCTTTGGACACTTGGCCCTCTCCAGTCGTTAGGCCGAGGCGGTTTCGGCCGCCGGGGTGACTCCGGTCAATCCAAGGCGATTGGCGTCCGATCGTAAGGCGGCAATGACGTGGTCAATCAGCTCGTCCAGCGGCAAACCGAGTTGTTCTGCGCCTTTGACGATATCCTCTCGATTCACCGCGCGGGCGAATGCTTTATCTTTCATTTTCTTCTTCACTGACCGAACCTCCACATCGCGAATATTCTTACTTGGTCTAACGAGCGCCACCGCGGTGACAAAACCGCTCAGTTCATCGACCGCGTAAAGCGTCTTCTCCAGTGAAGTTTCGGGCGGTACGTCTGCGTAATCGGCGTGGGAAAGGATTGCCCGGCACACTTCATCGCTCCAGCCGTTCTCCCGCAGCCAGGCCACACCCACAAATGGATGCCCCTCGGTAGCGCTTCTCTCCGTGTTGGGATGCTTCTCGTAATCCATGTCGTGAAGTAATCCCACAGCTTCCCACAGATCGGCATCCGCCCCGTTGAACTGCGCAAAATGCTTCAACGAGTCTGAGACAGCATAACAATGTTTTCGCAGCGGCTCTGATTGGACCCATTGGTGGAGAATGGTTAGGGCACGCTCGGCGAGTGAAGACATGAGATGGCTATTTTAATGAGCTTAACGGTTAACGCGCAACGCTCAACACCTGGATGGCAAAACCTGAAAACTTAAAGTTTAAAACTAAGGGCGCGATCGCGGCCTTAAATAAAGTGTCCCAGAGACGAAATCGAATACTGCCGAATTCAGCGCCAGATATTCGAGACCAATCAGTCCCACGACCTCTGCCGGGGTGCCTCGACCCAGCATGTGATTATCCATGGCAAGCACCGACGCGGTCGCACTCCTAATCTGATAATCACCGATCCATAACGAGCTGAGATTTGCCAGCTGAACGGTGCCACTCGCTCCGCCGACGCCGTGTGCGATGACGCTGGTCGGGCGGGTGGCAATGTTCGCTTCGGCGGCAAAGCTGCGGTCCAGCACAGTTCGATATGCCCCCGTATCCACCAGAAAATGGCATGGAACATCGTTAGCTTCGCCCGGAACCCGCAAATGATTGCGAGCGAATGTCAGCGATACCGCTTTCCATCCGCCTGATTCCATGATCGACCGAATGTCATCCGCCAGCTCCTGGTCAGGGCGACCTGGCCGCAGATAAAGCATTCGGCGGGAAAGATCGAGCACCGCGCCAAACTTCATCAATTCGCGCAATCCGAGGAGGCCGTTAGGCCGACCATAGCTTTGACTGGCTGCGAGGTCGGAGGCAATGGCTACCGGCACATTCCTGACTGTGCAGTTTCCTGCGAGAAAGGAATGAATCATGGCGAGACCATAGCGCTCCTGGGTTGGCCCGAACGCACCTCGCACGTACTCTCTCGTGCGGGTTTCATTCAGGCCGAGACGATTTACACTGGACCGAAAGATCAATGTGCCAGACGAACCGGTATCAACAACCAGGTGGCCGGCTGTGCCTTCAGCTCGGATTGGAAGATGATAAAACTTACCCGAGTCGACCAACTCAGCACCGCCGTAGCCCTTGGTCGTCAACAGTCTTCCGAGGCGGTCGAGTCTCACGGCACCATGGCAGGGCAATGTCTGCACGCCCCATGCGATGAAACAAATCAGCGCCGGCCGAAGAAACCCGATCATGTGCAGGCAGCCTTTTGTAACCATTACTTCACGATTAGACTACCACTATGCCCAAACACCTGGTGATTAGCACGAGCGGCAACTCGGAAAGTAACAGTCGAATCATGGGGCGGGTGGCGTTTGATCGGCTTCAAAAGAAGCAGGTCGACTGTGAATGGATCGACATCAGCGATTTGGAATTACCATTGTGCGACGCCGATAAGTGCTACTTGAATCCCGGCGCCCAAAAGCTGCAAAAGACGATCGACGCCGCCGATGGCATCATCGTTGCCGCGCCGGTTTACAATTACGATGTCAGTGCCGCCGCCAAGAACATGATCGAGCTTACGGGCAGCGCGTGGGAGGATAAGGTTGTCGGCTTTCTTTGCGCGGCGGGCGGGATGAGCAGCTATATGTCGGTAATGGCCTACGCCAATAGCCTGATGCTGGACTTTCGCACGGTGATCATTCCGAGGTTCGTCTACGCTACCGGACAGTCGTTCGACGGTGATCACCTTGTCGACGACAAGGTGGCTGAACGAGTTCGGCAGGTGGCTGACGAATTGATTCGTTTTACCGCTGCTCTGCGCGGGCGCCGCTAGAATCCGGCGGCTTCTACGTCTTCTTCGCTGGCGCCGGAAGTTTCTGCGCGTGGGCGGCTGCTCGTTGAGCATCGACTGAACGGCCGACCGCCTGATATTCGTCTGCCAAGTGCTGCCACGAGAGGCGCGCGCCCGGCATCAACTGGGCCGCTTTCTCGAAAGCGGCAAGCGCGTCCTTGTGGTGCCCCTGCTTTTGATAGGCAATTCCGAGATATTCCCAGGCGGGACCGTAGCTCCGATTCAAACTATTTGCTTTTCGCAGATGACTGATGCCGGCATCGAGCGAGCCGGTACTCGTCAGACAGTAGCCCAGCTGGGCATGCACCAGAAAGTCGTTAGGCGCCAGTCGCACGGCCCGTTGCAAGGGCGCAATCGCCTGCGGAACCTGGTTCATGTCGATGTAGCTGTATCCTACAACTGCCAGCAAGCTGGCGCTGTCGGGCGAAACCTCCGCCGCTCTCGTTATCGCGGTTAGGGTCTCCTTAGTGTTACCCATTGCTTTTTCAGCGCGGGCCAGTTGAATCCACATTCTAGGGTCCGATGGCGCCAGGCTGGTTGCCTTTTTCGCGTAGTCCACGCTTTCCTGCTTGTGTCCGATTTTCTGCGCACAATCGCTCATCGCGTAATATGGAAATCCCGCTTTCGGCTGGAGCTCGGCAACGGTTTGCAGATGTGGGATCGCAGCCGCGAAATGCCCCTGGCTCCCTTCCACTAACGCCAGGCCGAGATGCGCAAATCCAAGTTTCGGCTGGATTTTGATGGCGGCCCGGAAGGAAGAGGAGGCCTCCGCGAACTGATGGACTCTCAAGGCCAGCATCCCGCGGATCGACTGCGCTGCCGCACTGTTTGGATAGCGGTTAGTCAACTTGCGCGCCGTATCGAGCGCCTGAGGGAAGTTGTGCGCTTGTTCCGCTTGCAGGAGCTGTTTGGTCGCCGGGTCTTTGGCAGCAGGATCATTTGTTTCGAGAACCTGTTGAACCGGCTGCTTAGCCAGCTTTTCCGGTGGCGGTAACTTTTTGAGAAGACGATCGATCGAAGGGTCTTCGTCTTGCGCGTTAACGGCCTGGCACATCGCGCCGATCACAAGAAGAGAGGCGAAAAGCAAGAAGGGGATGCGGCGCGGCATGGCCAACGAAACTAGACGGCAGAGGACTCGAAGCGCAACTTCGATCGACCGCCGCTTGCGGCATGCATCGTTAGCTGCTACACCACCGGATGTTTCGCCGAAGCTGGTTACTTCCGGCCCTTTGCCTCCTGGCCACTCTCATTTTTGGCCAAGTCGGCCGGGCCGCCAGTTGCGTCTACAAGGTGACCTCCAATGATGGTCATGTGCTGTATCTCGGCGGCTCGTTTCACGCGTTGCGACCGACCGATTATCCGCTACCCGCCCAATACAACGGCGCGTTCGACGCTTCTTCCCGACTCGTGTTCGAGGACGATCCGAAAGGTGGCGCGGCTGCGTTTCAGGCGCTGCTCAAGGCGGGTCAATATCGAAAGGGCGACACCCTCCAGAATCATGTTGATCCGCGGACCTATGATTATTTGCGGCGTTTTTTCGCCATTCGCGGCGTGCCCGAAGACAAATACGACAGATTAAAACCATGGCTTCTCGATCTGATCCTCAGTTCGCCTCCGCCTGAATATTATGAACTGGGCGTCGAACAATTCCTGACTAAACGGGCCAAGGCGACTTCCAAACCGATCTTCGGCCTCGAGTCGAACAAGGAGCACAATGATGTTTTTGCAGGCCTGAATGATCGTCAGGCCGAGGCGTTACTACTGACGATGTTCATCAACGCGGGGCGCGACGACGCAAAAGGGCCAAACATGTTTGAGGCGTGGCGCCACGGGAACATCGAATTGCTTACAAAAACCACGGCTGATTCCTTTCGTGATTTTCCGTACATCGCAACAAGGCTGTTGGGCGCTCGGAACCACAACTGGATCCCCAGGATTGAGGACTTCCTTCGCAGCGGTCAAACCTATTTTGTGGTAGTGGGAGCCGCGCACCTCGGAGGGACTGACGGTGTGGTTTCTCTGTTAAAGTCTCGGGGCTATCAGCTTCAACAGCTTTAATTGAAACATATCGAAAAAAATGGCTGACACAGCCAATCTCACTGGCTCTAATCCTTCCTTCCCATGCTCCGTCACCGCGCTGTTTTCGTTGTCTTTATTGTCGTCGTTGCTGCTGCCGTAATCGCGCCGGCAGAGGATGACATACAAGTGATCCGGGCCAAACGCTCTACCCTGTCGATCTACAGTTATGGCGGGACTGAAGGGGCGAGAGTGGTACCGGAATATCAGGATGGCATCAGACGAAATCGACGCACTGCTGCCCTAACCGACGTGGTGGCAAACCCGCCTTTGGCGACGTCCCCGCAAGCGGGCAGCCCGACGAAGACTCCGTCGCTGAGCTTTACGCCCAAGCCCGCGGCCGTGGTGCCGATCACCAGCGGCACGACGCCCAACTTCCCGACGAGCACTAACCCCGGCGGATCGACCATTTCCGCCCACGCCGAAACTGCGCCCACACTTCCAACGACAACGTCAACTGTGACCGTGGCATGGGACCCATCGCCGGACGAGGCGGTGGTGGGATATCAGCTCTACAGCGGAAACCGCAGCGGCCATTACAGCAGCAAGACTCAGTTAGGCAACCAGACCTCCGCCCAGGTGGTGATCAGTGACTCCAGCATGTACGTGGCGGTGAGTGCCTACACGGCCGAAGGCTTGGAAAGTGTTCTTTCTAACGAGGTGACGGTATCGGATGGCAACGACGTTGTCATCCCGTCCAGCGGCAGCACGTCGACCATCAACAGCGGTTCCCAATAGGTGTGAATCGGTTAGGCTGCTAAACCGGTATGGTGTGGCGTAGCGCTGATCCTTAGGCCGGATCTTTCGGGGTTGCGGATCCGCGGGACGCTCGGTGAACAATTGGCTGGTCAACGCGCTTGTTCCGGGCAGTGTTTTACGTTTATGGACATCTGGATCGGCACGTCGGGTTTTCAATACGCCGAATGGAAAGGCAACTTCTATCCGGAGGATCTTCCGACCGCGAAGATGCTGCCGTTTTATGCGGAGCGGTTTAACACCACCGAAATCAATTACACTTTCCACCGGATCCCGGCGGCCAAAACAATCGATAACTGGAGGGCGCTGACACCCGAGAAGTTTCGGTTCGCGCTGAAGGCGCCGCAGAAAATCACGCACTGGTCAAAGCTGCGGGATTGCGCCGATACGATGCGTTATTTTCACGACGTCACGTCAAATCTCGGGACCAAGCTTGGGCCGGTGCTGTTTCAGCTGCCGCCCACGTTCAAGAAAGACGTGGTCTTGCTCGCCGAGTTCGTGAACTGTTTGCCGACCGGCGCGCGCGCGGCATTTGAGTTCCGCCACGATTCCTGGTTTGGCGATGATGTCTGGGGGGCGCTGCAGTCGTGCAACGTCGCATTGTGCATCGCCGAAACCGAAGATTTCGTCACTCCAAACGTCGTCACGGCCGATTACGGGTATTTGCGTCTTCGCCGGGAAGACTATGTGACCAGGGACGTTGTCCGCTGGGCGGAGTTTATTCGGGAGCACAGTCAGCGGTGGAAAGATGCCTTCGTCTACTTCAAGCACGAGGAGGCAGGCATCGGACCCAGGTTGGGCCGGGAGATGATGGAGTTGTTAGGCAATGGGACCTGAATCTGGTCACCTGGCCCTGCGCATTGACGATTCGCGAGTTGTTAATCCGGGGCGGATTCGAAGAAAGTTGCATTATTTGAGGGCGCAGCAACGGTTTGGATTATGCGCTCTTTCTTTCTGTGGTTCTGCGCCGCATGCCTTCTCTTGGGGTCCGATGCGTTCGCCGCGAGTCCGCAATCAGCAGATGTCGGCATGCCCCTATTTCGCGTATTCGGCTCCGGGGCTGCCGGTAGCGGAGGCGCGCCGCAAATTAACATCGCGGGAAAACAGCCGCTAATGGTGATCAACACTCCAGCCAACGTTCAGCTGTCACGCGATCGCAAGGCCGTCAGACTGACTCTGACGCCATCCGATGCCCGGCATTTCGCTGACATTACTCGGAAGCACCGGAATGAATTGCTCGTTCTGGAAGCCAACGGAAGGGTGCTCGAGGCGATGCAGGTCGCCGCTCCAGTGACGAATGGGGTAATCGATTTTACTTATCCCGATGACGCGGCTGTTGCGGACTATCTCCGAAAACGTTTTCGGCTGAAGTGATTTCCCGGTGCGGTCTTTTGTTTGATCACGAACGATAGCGCCGTGCGCTCAGTTAGTCGTCATGGCGGGCGCCTCAGCTCCAAACGACGTAGATATGCGCTTTGGTGCTCCGGTACTTGCTGATTAAGCGATCTCCAGGCACGTTCTCTCACGGCTGATCTTCATTAAACGCAATCTCGGAAATTTCGGCGTGTTTCGCTTTTCCCGGAAAGACCGAAACGATTTCGAATTTCACCCATGCTGCTGTTACCGGCGTGGTTAGCTCAAACCGCTGCATTTTCATTTCGTCTTTGAATGTGAGCAGCTGGTTGGTGCCGTCGCTAAGTACGATCCGCAATGTTTTCACCCGGCCGCTTGCCTTGTAATGCTCTTCATCGCGTCCGTCTCCGTTCAGAATGGAAACAGTGCGTACCGTCGCCGGAGACTTGAAGTGTACAAACAGGGCGTGATCGGTACCGTCACCTTTCGGCATCCAACCCGTAGCCGGATTCCCATCAAAGGCGTAGTTAGGCCTGAATTCGTTGTTCGTTTGGGACGACGCAGCTACTTCGCGGACGATCGGCTTGGCGCGCGCAGTAGACTCTCCGGAGTTAACGGAAACAGCAGCGGGACTCTGCTCCGTTGTGCCCGGCGAGGCTGAAGTCTCACCGACCGATTGCGGTGAGGCTGTCGGCCGTCGGCGTTCACCGGGCTTTAAGCGGATCGGTGTAATAGCAGGCGAGGCCACGGCGCTTGGCGTCGGCGCTTCCGTCGGCGTCGTCTCTGGCTCGGTCGGTGAAGGCTCCACAGGTGTAGCTGTTGCGTTCGTGAGAGTGGACGACGGCGTGTCGATCGGCCTCGCTTCATCTCTGCTGTCGCCCTGCCGATGCGAATAGCGAAACAGAAACAACCCGGCGGCGGCCACTAACACTACAAACAATCCGGCCAGCAGGGGAAACAATCGCGTTCGCGCCGATCGCGGAATAGCTGAAGGCGCTGCGGCGGCACTTGCTGCGGCAATTGCGGTGGGTAGCGGCGGGGGAGACGAGGCGCCCCCGCTTATGGCAGCAGATGTTTGTTCGGGCGCTGCCTTTTGCCAGTCCTGGATAGCCGCCAGCAGCTCATCGAATTGTTCGTCGACCTGATAATTCGCCGCATCCAACCAGTGAGCGGCGCTCACATAGAACGCGATGTCCCGAGACGGTTGAACGTCCTCGATCCGAAACGGAAGTATGACCGAATCGGTGCTGGCAGCGCGCTCGACCTCCCTAACGACTTGTCGTGATTTGTTGGAGTGGCTGCTTAGGATGAGGACGAAGATGCGGCACTCATCGATCGCGTCGACGATCGCTGCGCCGTAATTCTTGCCCGGTGTGACATCACGCGGCGCAATCCAGCAGCCCACGCCGTTTTGTTCGAGGTAGGTGCAGAGACGTTCCGCGATCGGCCGATCAGCGGACGAATGACTGATGAAGACGACTCGTTTCACCAGCGTCGCATATTGAGGAACTTACTTCCCGATCAGAATGAAAATGCCGGCTACGAGTGCGACCACACCGGCAATATATCCAACACCCAGGCCGAGGAGAGTAACCAGGCCGACCAGGATGAGATAGATCGCGAGCAGGAGCATGCCGATGTTTTTTGTGAAGTTCATGGGCGGAGTATTCTGACCGGCACCGGTTATGACAATGCAAAACCCGGGTGCTGCCGACATTCTACCCGGCTACAACGTTTTGAGATACTCGATCAAATCGGCTTTTTCCCGATCGCTGAGGGCCGTTCCGTAATTGTGGCCGGTATTCAAGTTGCCGCTCGCCGTGGTGTCCAAAACGTATGCCCCTTCATCGGTATAACCGAGCGAGCGCTCGTCGTAACGATGCGAACCGCGATGAAAGGATTTTGGGCGGTGGTCTGGAGGAGTAAGTAACTCGTTGACCGTCCGAACGGATCCATTGTGGAGGTATGGAGATCGAGCCCACACTCCGGTCAAGGTTGCCGCCCAATATTTTCCAGTGCTCCTAACCTCAACGTCCTTGGGAGGCGAGTAGCCTTCTCCTTCCAGCTCAGCGAGGAACGTGTTGAACCGTTCCGCCTGCTTGGTGGTGAACAGTTCGGCGCGGCGGGGGTCAGTGCCAATTTCAGCCACCGGATACAACCGTTTGTCCGTTTCAGGACCGCCATGGCATGAATCGCAGTTTGCCTGGAAATGCTGGGCGCCGCGTTTGGCGGCTTCCTGATCCACCGGGAAAGGAAATTTCGGCGGCAGGATCGTGTCCGAAAGATCTGTCTGTTTTTTCACGATCGCGAAGTCGAGATCGGTGCGGTGGCCGTGGATTGGCGCGCCCAGGCCTAACGAGGCCAGAAGATTGCGCGCCAGAGGTGAACGCGTGTTGCCATCCCAGTGAACCCAGGTGCGCTTGTTTACATTCCACACCAGTCCGAACTTAGTGGGCGCGTAGGGCTGCGGCGCGTTCAACAACGACGCCGATAGCAAACCGAACGCGTCGTTGCGACCGGGACCCGAGGCGGGCGGCAGTTTGTCCGGCGGCTGATCTGGAACATGCAGGGCCGCGCGCATGTTGTGGAACAATCGCAACATTGAATGCGCCAGAACTGCCAGGCTGCCGTGGGCTTCGTCGGCGTGCAGTTGCATGTCCTCTTTCGAGAGTGCGTGAAGCTCGCCTGGAGCGACGTCGTTTGCGCCAAACGGGTCGGACTTCATCAGTGTAGAAATTTCTGTTTCCTGTTCCCGCCAATCCTCGTCGTAGCGAACGGGGGTGGCGCTGCCGAGATACTCGGCCAGGAACTTTTTCATGTTGGCCGGATCGGAAGTTCTGAACGTCGCCACCAACACCGCGCCGAAGAACGCTTCCACATCGAAATGACTCGTACCTCCAAGAATCCGAATCGGCGCCGGGATCCTGGGTGAGGTGACCTGAACGAAATGGCAGGAGGCGCAGTTGATCCCGATGGCGGAGAGTTCCCCCAGATGTTTCACGTTCCGCCGGCTAAACCCAATCGGCCAGCCGAAATCAGGATCGGCAATCAATCCGAGATGACTGAAGTCGTTAGTCGGGAAGAGATCCGGGTAAATCTTGATAAACGCGTTCATCACCCGTTCCGGAACGACTTCGGTGCCCATGGAGCCGTGCAGAAAGAACTGGAGATCTTCGGCTGACCAGTTGGGCACCTGGGCCAGACCGGGAGAAGCGGGGGGCTTCTTTTCCGCTGCCGAAAGGTGAAATGTTGCGAGACTGAACGCGCCGGCAACAGCCACGACCAGGCACGCTTTTCCACGCCTTTGGTAGCGGCGGTGTCTGACCGTCGGAAAGTCGATCGGATTAAAGGTAGGCATAGCAGCAGCGTTTTAACACCCGGTAATAATGCGACGGTCGGACACTGCCGCTACAATTGTTAGGCGAAATTGCCGGGCCAGGGTTTCCATAAGTTACGTTGATGATCAGTAGATCCGGTATTCGAGCACCCGCCAGCCGACCTGTTGTTCGACCAGAATCACTCTTTCGGCCGTCTCGGACTTTTTCTCAAAGTCAGTTTTGAAAAGAACACTCACGTAATTGCCTTCGGGTAGACCGACCAGTTTTCGAATGTTTGCAGCTCCGATAAATTTCCGTCCATGGGCCTGGCCGAACGGTGCTCGTCGGGCCTGCATGTAGCGGACGAATTGGTTCTGTGTTCGGGACATCCGGAAATCTTGCGCCTCCCACTCAAATGCTTGTTCGTAATCGCCCTGATCGAGCAGCGTTAACCAGCGCATTGCTGCAGAGCGAGCTGCTTCTTCATGCGCGCGCCGTTCGATTCCCGCTTCTCTATGCGATGCGCACCCGGCCGTTACCAATAAAACAGAACAGAAACAAGCGGCAAGACGACGCTGCATCGGTCACAGTGTTAGGGAAACAGCAGCAAAACCGCAACCGCCATCTTTGACCGGCGACACTTTCCGGTCAGCGGAGCACGCCCGTCTCCGGGGTTGGCGAAAACGTCTCGGTTTGGCGGACCTTCGGCCCCTGTTTTGGTGACGCCAAAGGCAGAATCCGAAAAGTTCCTTCGGGTGAGAAAAATTTGGCTATGTCATCCCCGAGCACCAGCGCCGCCTCCTCTCCCGGACTCACACGTCCTTGCGCATAAAGAATTGGCTCAACTGTTCTTTGCGAAATCCTAACGGCGTGAAAAGCGGGGCGGCAAATTCCTCGGGAAAAATGGGCGGTGCATAAAATTCACGGCCCGGAAATCTTCGCAAAACCGAAGCTGTCAGATTCCGCACCGACTCCCAGTTTGTGCCATCCAGTCCGAAGAATGCATGCAATCGGATAGGAGAGACATCGGTATCGCCGAGCACGATGGCGGTATCTTCGAGACCAAAAGCTTTAGCGCCGCGCACTTTTGCCGCCGAAAACCGACACACCGGCCATGGCAAAGCCGGATATTCCGGAGTCGTCGGAGTCTGCAGCGCCTCGAACATCGAGAGCTCCCGCGATTTTACTTGAGCCGCATGTGCGTCGTCACTACTGCCGCGCCAGCCTAACAGCCGGGTCACTCTTGTGAATCCGGCCGATTCATACAATTTCAACGCCGGTGGATTTTGCTCGATCACTTCCAAAACCATCACCGATTCGCTGCGCTCCTTAGCTTCAGCTAACAGCTGGGAAAGGATCGCCGCAGCCACTCCCGAACGTCGCGCGGCCGCGATTGTTCCCATACCTGCCAGGCGCGACACACTGCCGGTTTTATTGATGAAGCCGAAGCTGACGAGTTGACCATGCTCGTCGCGGGCAAATCGGCTGTAAGTGAGATCAATTCCCTGCAACGAGATGAAGCTGGCCAGGGTCGCTGCATTCAATTCGAAGTTACCGCCCACGTATCCCGCGAATGCCGCGTTGAAGGCCGCAGCCTGATCAGCCAGTGATACTTCAGATGCGGAAATGATTTCGAATTTCACAATGGTCAGAAAAAATCGGGCAGTTAATGACCTACCGGTTATTCCGTGTGATCTCGAGCCTGACAAGTTCGGTTTGACCTTCCGGCATCATGATTGGATCGGTCCAGCCATTTGCCGAATCCAGTTCTGTTCTATCGCAACAGCAGGTTCACCTCGATCCGCCGCTCCTCTCTGCGACCGACAATGCCGGGCGCAGCCCGGGTATCGATTTACACCGGCGTCGCTCTCGTGCGAGCTGGAATTCGATGTGAATATCGCCGCATCACAGGATTCAGATGCTCATGATACCATGACACGAACCTGGAAACGCTGCGCATCCCGGGCAGCTCGATAAAGCGAAACGTCGCGTAACAGCCCGAAATTAAGAACGGAATTGAAAGGCACATCACCGACCAATGCTGCACGAGCGAAAGAGAGGCGCCATGAGCGAATCCGATGACAAAGCGAAAAATCCAAAAGAGCATAATGCCGTGAAGGAGATAGATGCTGTATGTCAACTGGCCAAGAAAGCGCGACGTCGGCCAGGCCAGTATTCCAAAAAGCGTATTTTCCGCGGCGATCATTGTGAACGCGACGGTTAAAAGAACAATGGGAATGAATTGATATGCGCTTCGGAAACACGTGATAGCCACCAACAGTGATATTGACGCCGCTATCGAACCGCCTATTCCCCGGCAAGCTTTGTGTATCAAATCAAAGTGGACAAGAACAGCCGCGACGATGCCTCCGAAAAAAGTGGCAAGATAAACCAAATCGGGCCGCATTCGATAGATCATGAACGCTACAATTAGTAGAGCGCCAAGGATGAATCGCCGCGGCGTGGCAGCGCCGGCCAAAACGGCAATCAGAGGGAGGATAAAGTAAAAAAACCATTCATACGGCAGCGTCCAAGTCACAGTCCCGACAATGATGGAGGTCATTTTGAGACCGTTTAGATCGGGGTAGCCCATCACTGTGAAAGAGGCCCATTTGAAAAGAGATTTGGAGAACAGAAACGCGGGTTCGACCAATTGAAATCGGGTGATGATGCCGACGGTGAGCAGCATCAACAGAATGGCAAACGTATAAAGAGGCAGCAGCCGCAACAGGCGCGAGAGATAAAGTTTGTACCAGTTGATGCGTTCGGAGCGGCCGCGCAAAACTTTCGTGCAAAAGAGGAACCCTGTGATCATGAAGAACAGGACTACGCTGGCCTGCCCGAGATTTGTGTAAATGAACGAACTCGGCAGTCTCCATTCCCCGGTGTGAAGAAAGTCGTACCAGACCGCGCCGTGGTGCGTGAAAACGCCGAATGCCAGGTAACCGCGCAACCCGTCAATGGATGCGAAGCGCCCGGAGCTCGGAGGTGCTCCAAAAATCTTGCTCAAAATCCAAGCGGTCAGCAAGGCGAACGAAAAGGCGATCAGGGGAGGAAGTAGGGCCATTTGCTAACGATGTGCTGTCATTGTGGGCTTAAATGGACGCCGTTTTCAATCGGTTTACCCGATGATTGGGTGAAATCCTCCGGCTCTGTCGGGTGACGCCTCACATCATAATTGTTAGCCTCGTGTCCGTCAGATTTCCCGGCGATATGGCATTGTTAGCCTGCCGAGTTCCACAGACTGCGATCCCTTCGACCGTCGTCGAAGAGCCGAAACGCCGGAATCTCGAGCCCGCCCGGCTGCCGCGTAAGCCGGGTAGGGTGAACTAAAGCAGTCCCGCCGCTGCTTCTGACTCCTGAAAACGCGCGCGATCAAGGGTTGATCTCAACCTTGATCAAGCCAGTCTCACCTTCCCGCATCATGGTTGGACTCGTCCAGCCATTTTCAGAATCGAAATACTGTTCATACCGCCACAGCATGTCCAGCTTCGATCCGTTAGGCTTGGTCCAGGTCAGTCGCTGGTAGGAATGCCGTTTCCATGAGGGAGATCCGCCACCCATGAAATTCACTTTGAACGGTGTCGGCCAACTTAGATAGCTGTGGCTCACGGCTACACGCGCGGCGTCTCCCGGTGGCACCGAAGCGGTCATGGCATTGTTGACCTCGTCGCGAGCTTCTGCGACCCGTCCAAACGGGAAAACCTTTCCCGCACTGGCCAGGCCTAACTGCCCATCTTTAGTCGATCCGACGCTGGGCACATGGAGCGGAGCGACCGAACTGTTCAAACTCAGCGAGATCTGATCAGCGTGGAGGATTCCACCGCTGCCGTCCCCTTCGTAGGTGATTGATTGGATCTGCTCCGATGTTTCATGGACTGTCCCGAATCGATCGCAAAACACGGAAAGGTTCGGACCTTCAAAGATCCAAAACGCGGCGGCTCCGGCGATTAGCAGGAAAATCGCGAGCAAGCCCACCAGGAGTTTTCGCATGCGGACGATAGTAACCGGAGCTGGAGCGGCGGTCTACCAATGGCCGCTGATCTGCGTCGGCGCAGGTTTGTAGTGCCTCTGCGTCAGACGCCCGTCCGAAATGCGATGTCACAGAGACGGCTTACAATTCGGGCCACAAAAACCGCCGCCGGATCTTTCTATATCAGCTAGCGCGGCGCTGAATCAGTGGTTATACGAAAGTCGTGCCGGACGAACCCACGCATATCGATAAACCCGAACCAAGATGGCAGGCGCTTCTCGCCGTTTGCGCGATTGCCGGAATTTATCTGGCATTGCCTCGGCATCTGATTGTCGGACCTATCTGGCTGCTGCCCACTTTGATCGTCGCATTACTGATCCCAACTGTCGTCAGCCATCGCACCGGGCGTCGGTCCGTCAACCGCGTGCTCGGGATTCTGATCAATGGGATTACGACGGTTGCGCTGATTGCGTCGGTCGTTTTGCTGGTGCGCTCCTTGCCTTCACACGCGGAGTCGCCGATGAACCTGTTAGCTTCGGGTGGGTTACTCTGGCTGACCAACGTTATGGTGTTTGCACTGTGGTATTGGCGATTGGACGGCGGCGGGCCGACCACCCGGCGTGAACACAAGCGGTTTGGCAGTTGCAGCTTTCTGTTCCCGCAAATGCAGGTTCCCCGCGATGAGCGCGGTCAATTTGAGTGTACCGGTTGGCGGCCGATGTTCATCGACTACCTCTTCGTCGCGCTTACTCAAAGCTCTACCTTCGGACCGACGGACGCGCCGCTGCTGGCAAGATGGGCCAAGGTCCTGTCGATGGTGCAAATCTCCATCTCTCTGTGTATCGTCATTCTGCTGATCTCCCGCGCCGTGGGGGTGTTATAGACCGTGGCGGGCGGACGCCGGCCGAACAGCGGGTCCCACTCCAAAAGTTTGCCGTTTATACTAAAGAAGCTTGAAATCTGCAGCGGACCGCTGTTACATTACGCCCGCTAATTTCCATAAGGGTGGGAATAGCTCTGACCGGGAACCCCACGAATCTATCGCAGCTGAACGGAGGGGTCAGGCGTTCAGCTTCGAACAGTTGAAAATCAGAACAATGAGAAAATTGATGCCGATATTGGCAATAGCCGTAGCAATGACTGTATCGACCACTTTCGCCAACCAAGGACGCGATCGTGGAGGAATCGGATCCAACAACACTACCGCAGGCTTGGGCCCGATCCTAAGTCTGTACGATACGAACAAAGACGGGACTGTGTCGGCAGCAGAGTTCGCCGCCGCCAAAGCCTCGCTCACCAATCAAGCAGTCACCGCGCTCTTTAATAAGTACGACGCCAATAAGGACGGCGTGATCAGCCACACTGAAGCGCTCTCGGTGTTTGACGAGATCTCCAGCGACTGGCTCGAGGATTTGGTCACCCGATTCGATCGCAACCACGACGGCGTTCTCAGCAGTGCCGATTTTCCTTTCTTGCCAATCATTCTGTCCGACCTGTTGAAGCAGTTCGATACCAATGGCGACGGAGCTCTCTCCGCGGCCGAGCTTCAAGCGGCGGTGCATGACAAAGCAGACGAGCGTCTGACCACGTTGTTCGATCAGTATGATACCAACAACGATGGTGCGATCTCGATGGCCGAAGCCACCGCTGTCATCGAGGACGGCATCGACGACAACTTTGACGCCCTGCTCGCCAAGTACGATCTGAATCACGATGGCGCGATCACCAGTCAGGAAGTTGCGACCGTGAACGGTTCGCGCGGGCGCGGACGTCACGGCCACTAATCTGCCTTAAGAAGTATTTGCAAACGGGCGGTGAGCTGCGGTTCGCCGCCCGTTTTTTTTGCTGCGGTCCTTCAGCTCCCGCTGCATCCGGGCGGTCCAGGGGGAAACCCGCTTGATCCGCCAACCACGCGAGTCGAAGCGGAGCCGGAGGGACGAGCTTGTCTCGTCCGATATATATTCCGTTTCCTTGGGTATGGCTCGGATAGGGTCGATCGACAATCGGACGAGACAAGCTCGTCCCTCCTAGGGTTTCGCGTTTGTACCGTATTTTCGCGGTTGACCACGGCGACCAAGCCTCGTGCCCAGTGCTTTACATAACATTGTGAAGGCGTAAAAAGTGCTGCTAAATCCCCATAGTCAGAAGATTGTGATGAACACAGCTTCTTTGACCCTCAACCCTCCATGTTACCAACCCTCCGCCGCCTCGGCGGCTGCTTGCCAGCCGCTCTTATCATAATAGTACCCGCGCTCGCGCAGTCCGAGCGCATCAACCAGGAAGGTCGCATTCTCGGCCCGCTGCCAGTTGTGACCACTCCCGTTCTGTTCAATACGCCGCAGGCAGACGCGATCGTCTCTGCCATGCAAACCTTCCCGGTCACCAGTCCGTGGAACGAAGACATCTCCCAGCGTCCGGTTTTGTCGAACTCGGCGGCCATGATAACCCAGATTAAAGCCGACCTTTCCTCCACCCGGCAAACCTTACGGGCGTTCTATGAAATGAACTACGTCCTCGTTCCGGACAGCCAGGCGCGGGTCACGATCCCTTTTCTGGATTACCCGGACGAGTCGGATTTGGACGGCGGCACCTTTCCGAACGGCCGCTACCCGATCCCATCAAACATGCCGATCGAGACCTGGCCGAAAGATCAGCCGGGTCTCACGTTGCAGCAGTGGCAGATGGACGTAAACAACAGCGGGGGCGATCGCCACGGTATCATCGTTGCGCCCGGGGTGGGCTCAATCTGGGAGACATGGCAGATGAAACTGACCCAAACCGGCTGGGAAGCGTCGAATGGCGCCAAGTTTAGCCTCAATTCGAATGGTTTGCGTCCAGCTGGTTGGACGTCTGGCGACGCCGCAGGTCTGCCGATGTTTCCGGCGCTCGTACGTTATGACGAATGCGAACGGGGGATGGTCGAGCACGCGGTCCGGCTGGTGGTGGCCAAGAGCCGCAAAGAATACATTTACCCGGCTAACCATTACGCCTCCAGTATCCCGGCCACCTCGATTAATTATCCGGCGATGGGCCAGCGCATTCGGTTGAAATCGAGTTTCGTTATTCCGGATACATGGACGATCGAAGAAAAAGCTGTTCTTCGGGGGCTAAAGAAGTACGGCGGCATCGTTGCGGATAACGGCGGCTTCTTCTCGATGTCGGTCTGTCCCGACGATCGATTTTCCTCGACTGCGTTCAGCCACCTCTCGACCATTGACGTGAACAATTTTGAGGTGGTCCAAACCACTGGGCCTAACGAGGGACCGCGTTCGCCCAATCCGCCGACGGTGGACGCGGGCGCCGACCTGAGCATCGGCTCGTTAAGCACAAACCTCTCCGGGACGGTGGTCGATCCGAGTGGAACGGCAATGAAGCAGTGGAAAGGTTATTCAGGTCCCGGCACCGTCACGTTTACCAACCCCAATGCGGCAGCAACCCCCGTTACATTCAGCGCGCCGGGCATCTACACTTTACTGCTGAGCGCCGATGATGGCATCCATGCCGTCGCCTATGACGCGGTAGTGATCAATGTCCAGCCGCTGGTTACACCGACGCCAAATCCGAGTCCGACCCCGGTGGCAACGCCGACCGCCACGCCCACGTCAACTCCGACTCCAACGGCAACTGCTACTCCAACGGCCACGCCAATTCCGACTGCGACTGCGACACCGACACCATACCCGACGGCGACGCCTTCTCCTTCGCCCACACCGATTGCCACGCCGGCTGCGACTCCGACCGTGCGAGTGTCAGTAACGCCAGGGCAGGTGGTTGAAGGCAACGATGCAACCTTCACGATCACTGCCTCTGCGCCGGTCGCGCAGCCGTTAACCGTGCACTACTTCATGAGTGGCACGGCCAGGCAAGGATCGGACTATACCGTGAGTGGAAACACAGGTCAGGTCACGATCGCTACTGGTCAATCATCCGCGACGGTCCTGTTGCACTCGATCGCGGATCATGTGCGCGAGAAAAACGAAACGGCGTCACTGGTGCTGAGTTCCGGAACCGGTTACAAATTACCGAAGCGGGCCAAAGCCGTGGTCACGATCGTGAACGGGCCGTAGCAGGCGGACGGACGAGCTCGTCTCGCCCGCGATATTAGGTCGCTACTCCCGCGTTGTTGTAGAGGTGCTTGTGCCAAGCACCTATTGAGTGCACAGGTGCTTGGCACAAACACCTCTACAAAGATGCCATCGGTCGCCGAAAATCTGCACAAGGTTCGCGAACAAATCGCCGCAGCGGCCCGAAAATCCGGCCGGTCGATCGATGATGTCGAACTGGTGGCGGTCTCCAAAACCCATCCGCCGGAAAGAATCCGGGAAGCTATCGAAGCCGGTCAGGATTTGTTTGGTGAAAGCCGCGTCCAGGAAGCGCGCGCGAAAATTTCCGAGCTTCCTTCGAATTTGCGCTGGCACTTCATCGGGCATCTCCAAAAAAACAAAATCCGGCACGCACTCCCTCTGTTTGAACTTCTCCACGGAATCGATTCGTTGGATTTGGCGCGCGACATCAATCGTGTTGCCGATGAGCAAGGCTGCCGGCCGCGAGTTCTGCTGGAAGTGAATGTCGCGGGTGAGGGGAGCAAGTTCGGGTTCAAGCCCGATCGTCTTCGGCAGGAAATGGAAGCTCTGCTCGATCTCCCTTGCCTAACCGTCGAGGGTTTGATGACCATTCCGCCGCTGGGCCCCGAAGCGGAAGCGTCGCGCAAGTTCTTCGTCGAACTCCGCGAACTCCGCGATCAGCTCCAAACGCAATTTAATATCTCGGTCCCCCAACTTTCCATGGGAATGACTAACGATTTTGCCGTCGCGGTGGAGGAAGGCGCGACGCTGGTGCGCGTTGGCACCGCAATTTTCGGCGAACGGAGCAGCTGGAAAGCCCGCCGCACAGCGGAACCAGATCTCGATTGAAATGGTAGCGGCGGTTCACCGAACGGCGATCTTCGGCTGACACTTAACCGCGCCGAATATCCGAAAAGCCGTCGTTCGAATGAGCGGTAGCGCTCATCAACAACCGCCTGTTGTGCGACAGCCGTCGGCGCAAACCTCGAGTAAGGCGGAATTTAGGCTTTCTTTCCCGGAGCTTTCCCCTACAACCGTCGCAAACAGAGAAGAAAGAAAAAATATGAAAAAACTTCAGTTCATGAAACTCCCACTAATCGGGCTGGTATGCGCCGTTGCGATGGTTTTGCTCGGAACCACATATGGGGCGGAGAAAACCGGCGGGGGAGATGCGAAATTGATCATAACCCGAAGCCCGAGACTCGGCAGCGGAACCTCTATTGCTGTCTTGGTTGACGGAAAAAAAGTAGGCACGGTGCAAAGCGGAAACCGATATAACGGTACCATGGCGGCAGGAAGACACACGGTATCAGTCAGGTTCGAGCCGCTTTCCACTGCGGACAAACCCGCCGATATTCAGGTCGACGTCGCCGCCGGCCAAACCTACTCGTATAGCGCGACCATCAAGTCTGGCGCTATCGCGTTACAGAAAAACCGCTAACAGTGATTTCAGATGTGCGGGCGGCTGCGGGCGTGACCAATGTCCGATTTCGTCGGCAATATCGTCCTTCCGTCCGCAGCTGATTCCGTCTACAACTGAGCGCAACCAGAGAATCAAATATTATGATCAAGATGAATTATGTGCGGAAGAGCGTCGGATTGAGCTGCGTCTCTTTGGGACTAATTTGCTGCATACCGGGTTCGTACGCGGCATCAACGAAGTCGGACACGGCGGCTCAGGCGGGCGAAGCCGGTAGTCCTATTACGATTACCCGAACTGCGTCTGTTGGCAGCGGGGTTTTCATCGGCCTTACGGTAGATGGAAAGCGCGTCAAAACCCTGATGCAGGGCAGCCGTTACCAAGGGATGCTTTCACCAGGCAAACACGTTATCTCAGTGTCGCCGGATCCAAACACATCGGGGCAGAGACCTAATTCCGTCGAGGTCATGGCCGAAAAGGGTCACTCCTATTCCTTCACCACCAGCCGCACTAAATCCGGCGACATCGTCTTGCAAAAAACCTCTTAGGATTTCTAGAGGTATCCGGCTTCGAGGAGGTTCCGGCGCGCCTACACGTGTCGCGAGGTCAAATCGTAAGCATTGTCGCGCCCCGGCAAATTAGCTACGCTCCCGAGTTATGCCTCTGGAGCCGGCTAACATCCAGCAAATCGGCAACTCGCTCGCCATCCAATGGAATGACGGCACCGAATCCTACCTTGAGCTCGAGCATCTTCGGCGGGCGTGCCCGTGCGCCGGCTGCGGCGGGGAACCGGATGTGCTAGGAAACATCACCCGACCTAACGTGACTTATTCCGAAAACAGCTTCGTCCTGAATAGCTTTGGGCTGGTCGGCGGTTACGCTGTCCAGCCACAATGGGCTGATGGGCATAACACCGGCATCTACAGCTTCCAATATTTGCGCCGGTTAGCCGAGCCGGTGAAGTCGCCATGAATTCTCCTGCTCGCTGGCTCATCATCGTTGCTTCGGCTGCAGCATGTGCCGCCGGCTGGGCTTGCGTGGACCAAAATGGGTTTGGCGGCGGCGCTGCCGACATGAACCCGCTTGTAACCGACGATCGTAGCGGCGGCTACGAATTCGCCTCGAGCGATCTTTACGGCGGCCGATTCGCCGAATTGGAGGAGATTATTCGCGCTGATGCCGCCCATCGTTTCCCTAACAAGCGACTCGAACTCGGCTCCATCAGGTCAGATCACGGCAGTTTGAGCGTGACGGTCGCACTCTTCGGGCCTAACCGGCAGTCGGAGGCGTTTCTCTACAGTCTGGAGCCGGAGAACCGGTCGTGGAAAGTGAAAGGCGCGAAAAAGCTCTGGTTCGTTGCGCCGTCGCAGATCGCCCGCGGATTGCGCGTCTAACCGAGCGTCGGCGGCCCGCTGATGACCTGGCCAAATCATTGGCCAGCGGCTAATGCCACTTAGATGATTGGTGTTTTTTCCCGTTAGGCAGGAATCGTGACACGCAGCAGGGACGTTTTCTCCTCCATCGGCTTAACCAGTCGACCTGACAATGAAGCCGGTATCAGCATGAACCCACCGGGTGCAATCTCGACTCCGGCGCATTCAATCCGGCCGGTCAGGCAGCACACGAAAGCAAATTCTCCTGTCGCGGCGATCTCCCGCGGCTCTGCCAGCTGCCATTTCTGAACTTCGAACAGCTCGTTCTGTACGAGCGTTTCGCCATCAGGCCTAACCAGTTCCGGGCGGACATCATCGAAATCGATGCATTGCAAAGCCGGTGCCACATGAAGCTGCCGCTGTTCTCCCGTTTCGTCGACGCGATTCCAATCGAATACCCGATAAGTGGTATCGCTATTCTGCTGGATCTCGACGATTACGCTTCCGGCGCCGAGCGCATGAAATCTTCCCGACGGCAGGAACATCGCGTCGCCTGTCTCCACGGAAATGGAATGCACGCAGTCTGCGATCGTGCCGGCATGAATGCTTTTTTCGAAGGCCTGCCGTGTCATCGGTTTATTGAGACCGACAAACAGTTTAGCGCCGGGATCCGCTGCGGCGACGTACCAGAACTCGGTTTTGCATTCACTGCCGAGTTGATCAGCGGCGTGCGGGGGCGGATGGACCTGCAACGAGAGCTTGTCCTGGGCATCGAGCAATTTGATAAGAATCGGGAAACGATCGGAGGGTCTTGCCGCACCGAAGATCTCATTACGATGATGCTGCCACAGATCATGCAGACTTGTGCCCCGCAGCGGCCCGTTAGCCACCACGCTTTGCGCCTCTTCCCGGTCGACCACTTCCCACGATTCACCGATCCGTTTTTGTGGTGGCAATGCCTTGCCGAATTTCGTGTCCAACCGCCGACCGCCCCAGATTCGCTCCATGAAAATCGGCTGAAATGTGATTGGCTGTTTAAGATCTTGAGCCATAACCAAGGCAGCAAACGTCGAACGTCGAACACCGAACGTCCAACGCCGAATGCAATCAGCAAGAAGACGGGTCAGGGCGTGCGCCCGCCTATCGGAAAATGGAGATCCCGCCTGGAAAGGCTGGGCATCTGGGTGGATTGTCTGACTTCGATGTTCGGCCTTCGACCTTGGGCGTTCGACGTTTCTGCAGGCATTTGGCCTGCCAGTGGCTACTGCTGATGATAGCCGCGCTCGTAGTTTCATTGAACACAATCACCCGCACGTTCGTCACTAAGTGGATGCCAGTCGTAGGTTGGATGCTGTTGATCTTTGCCGGTTCTTCCGATGTGCTGTCGGCCGAGCACACTTCGCGTTTTCTCGTGCCGTTTCTACTTTGGCTGAACCCGGCCATGTCCTATGACCGGATCGAGACCATCCACCTGATTTTCAGGAAACTCGGGCACGTCACCGAGTATGCAATCTTAGCCGCGCTGCTCTGGCGGGCTTTCCGCGGCACCTTTAGCGCGCTCTCCCGCCGAACCATAGCAATCTGCACCTTTGCCGTTGCCGCTGCTTACGCTGCGTCGGACGAGTTTCACCAATCGTTTGTTCCGAGCCGCACTTCGACATTCCACGACGTGCTGATCGACTGTTTGGGCGTGATGCTGGCGATCATCTTTTGCGCAGTTCTGTCGAAAGCAATCGGCCGTCACGGCACCACGCAAGTTGCTGCGAGATTGTAAGGCAAGCGCACCGCTCGCCATTTCAAAGCCGGCATCTCCGAGTGACCTGCGCCAAAATCCGCAGTGTACATGGGCCTGGCTGGGCTCGAACCAGCGACCCTGCGCTTATCAAGCGCATGCTCTAACCAACTGAGCTACAGGCCCGGTTGTCCGCCGAAGGCGAACGGGGAGTGAATAGTGATAGGGGATCGCTGGCTGGTCAAGTCAAGGGCTGAGAGCCCATCTAAATCTAAACACGGAGATCATGGAGCGCAGGAGGAGGAATTCTTCTAGACAGATGGGCCCAATTTTGACGAAACCCACTGAACGCGGGCAACGTTTGAAGATCGCTTCCTGTAATCCTGTCTAGCGCGTTTCGGAGGCGCCGAAACGAACCATAAGGATTCGGTTCGCGATTGAGCGCTGGGGCATTCCTCTGGTAATGTGCCGAGCCATGTTCCCAAGGTGGCCGCTGGCGATCGTTGTAGCAGTCGGGTATTGCACCGCGGCGATCACAGTCACTGGTCAGTATCCGGCTGGCCCGCAGGTCGCGAAGGACGGAACGGCCGTTTCACTGGAAGATTTCGCGAGCCTGCCACTGTCGAGTCGCACGACATCAACTTACCCGCCGCCGATTAATTTCGCTGGGCAGTTAGGCCGGGTGAATTTTCTTCGGTCCGAACCCTCCGATGCGCCGCTATCAGGATCACGCTTCTTCGTTAACGATCTCAACCGTAACCTTTATCTCCTGGATAAGAATAGCAGAGCGTTCACCACTTATATCAATTTCGAAGAGGTTTTCGCCAAGTTCGACAACGATCCCGGTTATTCGGGAGGCCTGGTCACCTTCGTGTTTGATCCCGACTACGCGAGCAACGGACGGTTCTACACCGTACACACCGAAGATCCGGCGAAACCCGGCTCAGCGGTACCGGCAAACACGCATCTGCCTGGTCTGGATGTCACCGGCTACACCACTACAGCCGCAGTGAACCCACCGGCCGGCGCCGTTTCCCGCGAAGCCGTTCTCATTGAGTGGACCGACGCGAACATCAATAACTCGACTTTTGAGGGCACCGCTCGCGAACTATTGCGAATCGGTTTCAACGATGTCGTTCATCCGATGGGTGACCTCCTCTTCAATCCTCGCGCCCAAGCAGGCGACGGAGATTACCGCAATCTTTACATCGCCAACGGCGACGGCGGCTCCGGCGAAGTGCCCGGGGCCGAACATCCAACGCCCCAGCGTCTCGATGCTCTGCAGGGCAAAATTCTTCGGATTACTCCCGATCCAACTTTGCGGACGGACACGAGTGTCGTTAGTCCGAACGGCCGCTACCGGATTCCAACCGGCGGGTCCGACCCGAATCCGTTCGTCGGGCTCACGCTCACCGGTTTGAAAAAGGAAATCTTTGCCTACGGGTTTCGTAACCCGCACCGGGCCAGTTGGGACAGCGTTTCCAATGCGCTAATCGTCGACGATATCGGGCTCTATTCGTGGGAAGAAATCGACATCATCCATCCTGGCGCAAACTACGGCTACGGCGAACGCGAAGGCACCGAGCAGCTTTTTGTCACCACCGATCCCAGTATGAACGGGAAGACCGGCAGCCAGATCGGAATGCCCTTTCCGGCAAATGACGCGCTCACCGTCACCGGACTTCCGAACTCGGTCACCCCCATCTATCCGGTCGCAAACTACAGTCATCGGGATGGCGACGCGATTACCAGCGGGTTTGTCTATCGAGGATCGCAGATGCCGGCGCTTTACGGAAAGTACATCTTTGGCGATATCACCACCGGCCGGGTGTTCTACGGTGACTTCAATGACATGATTGCCGCCGACGACGGCAACCGTTCCACCGTCGCGGCCATTCATGAGCTCCAGGTTGTATTCGGAGGCGTAAAGCGTCGCGTGTTCGATATCGTTTCGGACAGGTTTCACGCGAAGGGCGGTAACCCAACGGGCGATGCACTTCCGGGCGGCTGTGGCGGTTTGAACACCGGCGGCAATGATCCCGAGGGCGTACCATATGGTTGTGGTCGCGCCGACATTCGTCTCGCGCTCGGCGGCGATGGCGAGCTTTACCTCTTAAGTAAGAGCGACGGAATGGTTCGAAAGTTCACCGCTGTGCTGATTCCGCCGACGATCTCGAACGTGGCGATAAATAGCAATAGCTTCACGTTGGAATGGCGTTCCATCCGGAACGTGACCTACCGGGTCCAGTTCAAGGACTCGTTAGACGAGGCGACCTGGAATGATCTGCCCGGCGATGTGGCCGCAACCGCCGTCACGGCGTCGAAAACCGATCCGATAAGCACCAGTCGGCGATTCTATCGGGTGAAAGCGCTGTGACTTGTGGTGGAACGCGATCTCCGAGCGCGTTGATAAAAGCTAAGCAGCGGGGCTGCTCATTATTTGAGCGACTGATCCAGAGTGCTTGTCATTACTGAGCGTCTGCGCATTTCTCGTTCCCAAGTTGTACTTCGGAACGCACTGATCTTCGAGGCTGCGTGTCTGCGGAGCGGTGGCATACTCGCGGAAAAGCGATCCGCGTAGAGGTGCTCGCTGCGGCGAGCACCTGTTTATCGGTTCGGTGGTTGACCCAACCACCGCTACACCACAGTCCGTGAGCGTTGTGGTTAGACTCCTCCTGCGTTCCCGCTTCCATCAGTTTCCCGCTGCATGGTCTTTAATTTAGCGCCTAACCGCCAGGCCAGCACTGCCGCGACGAGCCCAAGCACCGCCAACACCAGAAACGACGCAACATGGGTGCCGGTTTTGTCTTTGAGCAATCCGATCAGCACAGGGCCGAAGAAACCACCCGCGGCAGCAACAGAGGTCACCAACGCAACTCCGGCAGCCGCGGCAGATCCGTTCAGAAACGACGTTGGCAGTGACCAAAATGGTCCATATGATCCGCAGTGACCGATCGGCACCAGCGCCAGGCAGGCGATGGCCAGTATCGGTTCGCGAATCAGTGCGCATCCGACAAATCCAACTGCAGTGAGCGCAATCGGGATGGCCACATGAAACGCGCGTTCTCCGGTGTGATCGGAATGGGCGCTGTTCACCAGCATCACGCAAATCGTTGCCGCGCTAATCCCCGCCGAGATCAGGCCGACTTGGAAATTACTGGTGTGCGTCAACGATTTAATGACCAGGGGCGCCCAGAATGAGTAGCCGAAAAATCCAATGGCGGTTAACAGGAAGATGAGACCCAATCGCCACGTGACCGGATGGAATAACCCTGCCGCTGGAGAAGCGGCAGCCTGATCGCGACTGACAGTTGCTTCGGCAGCAAGTTCGCTCGTTAACCAGGCCTTTTCAGCTGGAGTCAGCCAATCCACTTCTGCCGGCGAGTTGTTCAGAAACTTCAAAACCGACACTCCCAGAACAACGGCTGGAATTCCTTCCGCCAGGAACAGCCATTGCCATCCAGCCAATCCCAATTGCCCGTTCAGGCCTAACAAGGCTCCGGAGAGGGGTCCGCCGATAAGGCCGGTGACCGGAACGGCCGTCATAAAGGCGGCTATCGCTTGGGCGCGATACCTGATTGGGTACCAATGCCCCAGGTAATAAATGACACCCGGAAAGAACCCGGCCTCGGCAACTCCCAGCAGGAACCGGCATATGTAAAAACTCAGAGGCGACCGAACGAACATGGTGGCCGCGGAAATGGCGCCCCATGTAATCATGATGCGAGCGATCCAGATGCGCGCTCCAACTCGATGCAGAATCAGGTTGCTCGGAATTTCAAAAAGACAGTAACCGACGAAGAACACGCCGAACCCAAAGCCGGCCGCGGACGCGCTGAAAGCCAGATCTGAATTCATCTGCAGAGCAGCGAATCCGACGTTTACCCGGTCCAGCCAGGCCACAATGTAGAGGACGAACAGGAAGGGAATCAGCCGCCGGCTCACCTTTCGCAGCGTCACGTCAGCACTCTGCTCGGCTGAGTTGTTCACGAACTGAAAACTTCTAAACAGGATTAACAGAATTAACAGCGTCGGAATTGTAGTCCCGTGTTTTTGAATCTGCGTAATCGGCAATCACGGCCAGGCTAGTTGTAGAGGTGCTCGCCGCGGCGAGCCCTGTTTATTGGTTCGGTGGTTGCCACAACCACCGCTACACCAGAACGCCGTTGATTCTCTGCTCTGCGCTGTCCGCGATCTTCGCTGTGAGACATTCCTGAATTCCTGGTTTCCTCGCCATCCCAGCTGCAGGAATAAGGGCAAAACTGGACGTGCTTTCTTCTTTCTCGGACCTGACTCAACGATTTGGGCGCGCGGAGTGTCAAACCGGCTAAACATTCCCTTTCGTCGCTTGCCAGTCCTGCTAAATTCGCCGCTCCTGCTGCCTGTGAAATCATTACTCGTTTACGTCGCTGCCGCCATGCTCGCGGGTTCTGCTTGCATTCTCTCGGCGGCAGAGCAACCGCCCACCGCTCCGGCCCCGGGCATCACCGTTCCGCCGCTGCCGCTGAAACACAGCAGTTTGCCTAACGGTCTCGAGGTTTACTCGGTCGAAGATCATTCCAGCCCAACCGTTGCGGTGCAAGTCTGGTATCATGTCGGCTCCAAAGACGATCCGAAAGGCCGCAGCGGTTTCGCTCATCTGTTCGAACACATGATGTTCAAGGGCAATGAACATCTGAAACCCGATACGTTCGAAGAGCTGACCGAGAATGTCGGTGGTGAAAACAACGCCTACACCGCCGCTGATGTGACGGTTTACCACGAAGTGGTTCCGGCGAATTATCTTGAGCCGGTGCTTTGGGCGGAAGCCGAGCGCATGTCATCGCTCGCGTTAAACGACGCCAACTTTGGTTCGGAGCGCGACGTGGTGAAGGAGGAATATCGGCAGCGCGTTCTGGCCAATCCTTACGGCGAATTCGCCCTGGCCATCGAGCAGAACTCGTTTGCGCAACATCCCTACAAACGTCCCGGAATCGGTAACATTGCCGAGCTCGACGCGTCCAAGTTACCGGAGGTGCGCGCCTTTCATTCCACCTTTTATCGCCCGGACAATGCAACTCTGATCGTGGTCGGTGATTTCCAGCCTAACGATCTTGAGAACTGGGTGAAGAAATACTTCTCCGAAATCCGAAAACCGGACGAGAAGATTCCGCGAGTTACCGTCACCGAGCCGCCGCGAAAAGAAGATGTCCGGAAATCAATGTCCAGTGCCAAAGCGCCGTTGCCCGCATTCGCCGTCACCTATTTGGCGCCGTCGATCCGGAGCAAAGATGATGCGCCTCTTTCGCTCGCCGACACGATTTTGGCTGGCGGAGAGTCGTCGCGTCTCTACGAATCCTTGGTTTACCGGCAGCAGATCGCCGCTCGTGTTTCGTTCGACGCCGATCTGCGGCAGGATCTCGGGTTGCTCAATTTTAGGGTCATTCTCTCGAGCGGGAAATCGTTAGCCGAAGCGGAGAAGGCCCTCGATGTGGAAATTCAAAAGGTGCTCAAGGATGGCGTAACCGAGCAGGAGCTGAACAAGGCGAAGAATCAGTATCTGACCGGAAAATTGCGCGAGTTACAGACCGCTAACGGAAAGGCCAGCGCCATCGGAGAAGCAGCTGTGGTTTACGGTAATGCCGAGCACGTGAATACCGAACTGGCAGAAGTTCAGGCGGTCACAGCCGATCAAATCAAAGCCGTGTTGAACAAGTACATCGGCGGCAAAAAGCGCGTGGTGATCGAGTATGTACCCGCGCCGCCGAAAACAGCGGCGAAATGATGAATCGCGAATTACCAAGCTCGAAACAATGACAAAGCTGGAAGCAAACTCAAATGACCGAAGATTAGATGCCGGCTTGCCGTTCGGTCGTTTCGAATTTCGAATTTCGAACTTCGGATTTCCGGCGGCGGCGTTCAGACTGTCGATTTGCACAGCCCTGCTGATAAGCGCCGTATCCGCGTTCGCGATCGGCGGAGTTGACACCCCGCCGCCGCCGGCGGCTCCGGCGCAGCCGCACTTCCCGCAGCCGCAGGAAACAAAATTAGATAACG
>JBJMXE010000043.1:0-6015 GCA_045809745.1 Chthoniobacterales bacterium
ACGAATGCGCAGCTGATTTATCCGGCAGCAGATCTGAGCGAGCAAATTTCCACCGCCGGAAAGGAAGCCAGCGGCACAGGCAACATGAAGTTCACTCTGAATGGAGCGCTAACCATCGGCACACTCGATGGCGCTAACGTTGAGATCCGGGAAGAAGTGGGCGCCGAGAACTTCTTTTTGTTCGGCCTAAACGCGAAGGAAGTCGTTGAACTCAAAACGCGCGGTTATCGGCCGCGTGACCATTACGATCAAAATCAAATGTTACGCGAGGTCATCGACTTTTTAGGATCGGAAACGCTGGGAGGTGGCGACAAGGAGTTGTTCCGGCCAATCATTGAGAATCTCCTGGACGGCGATCCCTATCTCCTCCTGACGGATTACCAGTCATACATTGAGGCCCAGGAGCGAGTGACCGCACTCTGGAGGATGCCTGAGGAGTGGACGCGCCAGTCGATTCTCAACACCGCCCGGGTTGGGAAGTTTTCGTCCGATCGTTCGATTCGCGATTATTGTGAGCGGATCTGGAGCATCAAGCCCGGACAAATTCTCTGATCGAACAGAGATCACGGAGCACACCGAGTCGGATTCCCCCGCACACCTTCTGCTAGGCAAACTCGGTGATCTCCACGATCTCGATCGAAGCGCGCAGTCAAAGTTTTTCTTCACCTAGAAAGTAGATGACAATCTGGCCGGGACTTCCCTCACCGTTAGGCGCGACGTGCAGTCGCGACGGCGTCAATTTTGCCATCTTTTCGGACCATGCGACAAAGGTTGAACTCTGCCTGTTCGACTCTCCGAACCAAACGGCTGAGACGCATCGTATCGTTCTACCGGAAAAGACTCACCAGGTCTGGCATGGTTTTTTGCCCGATGTTCGTCCGGGCCAGCTCTACGGCTATCGCGTCCACGGGCCTGATGATCCATCAAGGGGCCATCGATTTAATCCCGCAAAGATGCTGTTCGATCCGTATTCCAAGTCGGTAGGCCGGGATCTGATCTGGGATGATGCCATACTAGATCCGAACGGGGATAGCAGCGCCTTCGCGCCTCTTGGTCAGGTCACCCAGAATGCCTTTAACTGGAAAGACGATCGCCCACCGCGGAAACCGTGGCACGAAACGATCGTCTATGAGCTCCACGTGAAGGGCTTCACCAAGCTGCATCCCGGTGTTCCGCAAACACTCCGCGGCACTTATGCCGGGTTGGCTTCGCCCGCGGCCATCGATCATTTCTTAAAGCTGGGAATCACCGCAATCGAGCTGCTGCCGGTGCAATATCACATCGATGAAAACTTCCTGGTTAGTAGGGGCCGGACTAACTACTGGGGTTATAACACGCTTGGTTATTTCGCACCCGATCCGCGCTACGCCGCAGCCGAACAAAACGCCGCAGATGAGTTTCGTCAAATGGTGCGCGACCTCCACGCTGCTGGCATCGAGGTCATCCTCGACGTCGTTTACAACCATACCGGCGAAGGTAACGAGCACGGCCCCACCCTCTCATTCCGCGGAATCGATAATCACGCCTACTACCGGCTGGATACCGATCCTGCCCGATATGTCGATTTCACCGGTTGCGGAAATTCACTGAACGTGGCGCACCCACAAACGTTGCGGTTGATCATGGACTCGTTGCGCTACTGGGTCGTCGAAATGCATGTCGATGGTTTCCGATTTGATCTGGCGAGCGCCCTCGCCCGTGACCTGTGGGAGGTTGACCGGTTGAGCTCATTCTTCGACATCATTCATCAAGATCCCATTCTTTCGGATGTGAAGCTGATTGCCGAGCCGTGGGACATTGGTCCAAGCGGGTATCAGGTCGGAAATTTCCCTGTGCTGTGGACGGAGTGGAACGGCAAATACCGCGATTGCGTTCGAAGATTCTGGAAAGGAAACGGCGGCACTGTCAGCGAACTGGCCACGCGGCTTTCCGGCAGCAGCGATCTCTATTCGCATAACGGACGCCGCCCCAGCGCCAGCCTCAACTTCGTCACCGCTCACGATGGCTTCACCCTTCGCGATCTGGTTAGTTATGACCGCAAGCATAACGAGGCTAACGGAGAGGAGAATCGAGATGGTACGAATGATAACGAAAGTTGGAATTGCGGCGCAGAAGGACCAACCCACGACGCCGCAATCAACGCGCTGAGAGCGCAACAGCAGCGGAACTTCTTCGCCACGCTGCTTCTTTCGCAAGGTGTACCGATGATTCTGGCCGGCGATGAATTCGGTCAGACCCAGCACGGCAACAACAACGCCTACTGCCAGGATTCGCCGGTCGGCTGGCTAAACTGGAGTCTCTCGGACGAACAACAGCATCTCCTCGAGTTCGTCCGCAACCTCGTTGAACTCAGAAAAACTCAGCCGGTCTTCTGTCGCCGCCATTTTTTCCAGGGTCGCTCCATCCATGGCGCGGACATAAAAGATCTTTACTGGATAAAACCAGATGGCGCCGAAATGGAAGACTCCGATTGGAACGCAAACCACGCCCGGTGTCTCGCTCTGGTCTTGCCAGGCGACCAGATCACCGAGACGGGCCCGACAGGCAATCGCATCGTCGGCGATTCCTTTGCCTTGCTGTTGAACGCAGGTGAGGAAGCCGTGCCGTTCCGGTTAGGCACGCGCCGACAGGATTTCCGCTGGAGATCCATATTCGATACCGCCAGGATGCGAGCCGAGCCTCGGCTGTTCGATCATATGGCGATATTGCCGCTGGAAGCGCGATCTTTCGTCGTGCTGAAGGCCGAGCCTGCTGGCACCAAGAACGGTGACTAACCAGGCTGGCCAAAGTGTCGGCCGATCGGGCATCATCCGGCTCAGGAACCTGTAGCGGAAAAAACCGCCAGCTTGCAGAAGCCTGTCACCGGTCTTTGGGATCTCGTGAATGGATTGGCCAGGCTGCTCTGCGGCTGTAGTCCTTTGGTCCAATGGCCGCAGTGGGCGAGTCCGCGCAATTTATGTCCAATCCCTACAAGTCGTGAATCCAGCAACTTCTCCGAGATTCGATCTATCCGGTCATGGCCTAACTGTGGCCGAAATTCACCGCAACCTCCCGCCAAGCTCGCTCTACGAGCATGCCATCCGGTTTGAGAAGGATGCCAGCATTGCCGACAACGGCGCGCTCGTGGCCTATTCCGGCGTCAAAACCGGCCGCTCTCCGAAAGACAAACGTGTAGTCGAACGTCCCGAATCGAAAAACGACATCTGGTGGGGACCCGTTAACATCCCTTGCGACGAGCAAACGTTTAAGATCAACCGGCAACGCGCGCTCGATTATCTTAACACCCGCGAGAGGTTGTACTGTTTTGATGGATTCGCCGGATGGGATCCCAAATACCGAATCAAGGTGCGGGTCATTTGTTCGCGGCCGTATCACGCGCTTTTCATGCACACGATGCTGATCCGTCCGAGCCATGAAGAACTGACCGGCTTCGGCAAGCCGGATTTCATGATTTGCAATGCCGGCGCATTTCCGGCCAATCGCCTAACCACCGGGATGGGATCCACGACCAGCATTGATTTAAGCCTCGAGGACCAGGAGATGGTGATTCTCGGCACTGAATACGCCGGCGAAATGAAGAAGGGCGTATTCACCGTAGCCAACTATTTCGCGCCGAAACGCGGCTTGCTGTCGATGCATTGCTCGGCCACTGCGGACCAAAAAACCGGCGTCTCCTCCCTGTTGTTCGGGCTCAGCGGCACCGGCAAAACCACTCTCTCGGCAGACCCAAAGCGCCACCTGATTGGTGACGATGAACACGTCTGGAGCGACGACGGCATCTTCAATATCGAAGGCGGGTGTTATGCGAAAGCGATCAATCTAACGCCCGAAAGTGAGCCCGATATTTTCCAGGCACTGCGCTTCGGTGCGGTCCTGGAGAACGTCGTTTTAGACGAAGACAGGATGGTTGATTACCGCGACGTCAGCATCACCCAAAACACCCGGGGCGCTTATCCGATTGAATTTATTCAGAATGCCAAAATCCCCTGTGTGGCTGGACATCCTAACGATGTGATTTTCCTGACCTGCGACGCATTTGGCGTCTTACCGCCGATCGCGGCACTTTCCCCGGCCCATGCCATGTATCATTTCATCAGCGGCTACACCGCAAAAGTTGCCGGCACTGAAATGGGAGTCACCGAACCACAGGCAACGTTCTCGCCATGCTTTGGCGGTCCGTTTCTGGTTTGGCATCCCAGCAAATACGCCGAGCTCCTGGCCGAGAAGATGCGCAAACATAGAGCCAGAGTCTGGCTGGTAAATACCGGCTGGGCCGGCGGCGGTTACGGTGTCGGGAAGCGGATCAGTCTGAAATATACCCGAGCGATTATCGACGCAATTCACAGTCGCGCTTTGGCTGAAGCAAAAGTGGAACGAGACCCGATTTTTGGATTCGATATTGTCACCGAAATCCCCGGAGTACCCACGGACATTCTTCGGCCGCGCCAGAGCTGGTCCGATCCCGCCGCTTACGACGCTACGGCAAAACAGCTGGCGACATTGTTCAATAAGAATTTTGAAACGTATGCCGCCGGTGCGAGCGCTGAGGTGCGGGCGGCGGCCCCAAAAGCCTAACCACCAGACGGGCACCGGCTCGGACGTGATTTCGGACTTGTAGCCGGAAAAGGCATCAGACGAAGGTCTTATACTGTCTGTGGGCAGATTCTGCTGACATTTCCGGTCAGCTCGCCCCGTCATCCAACTCATGAAATATCTAACTACATTCCTTCTTTCGATTTCCATTCTGGTGGGACTCCAGGCGATGGAAAGACCATCGTTCCATACCAAAGGCAGTCCCACCGGCAAAGCCAGCGGGCCGCTTAAGCCCGGAGAATATTGGTGGAATCCAAAGCTTTCGCCCCAGGGGCCGGTCGTCGTTTTGGTCAGTATTCCGCAGCAGACGATGCACGTTTATCGCAACGGCATTCTGATCGGCCGCTCCAGCATCAGCTCCGGTTCCAACGACAGGACACCGGCGGGCGTCTTCTCCATTCTCCAGAAAAGCGAGACTTACCGATCCAAGAAATACGACAACGCGCCGATGCCGAATATGCAGCGGCTGACCTGGACCGGCATTGCCATGCACTCCGGCCAGCTCCCCGGCTACGCAGCTAGTCACGGTTGCATCCGGCTTCCGTACGACTTTTCACAATTGCTTTTCAATGTCACCTCCAGCGGCGGCACGGTTGTGATCGGCGACGACAAAACGCCGGTGCCTTATCTGGCCTCGAATCCAGGATTAGTTCTCGCGCCCAAAGACTTCAGTCCGGAAATGCTCCAGCCCCTCCAGGCTAACGATTATCAGTGGCAGCCGGAACGCGGGGCGGCCGGTCCGATGACGATTGTGCTCAGCTCGGCCGATCGTGCCATCTACGTGTATCGCAGTGGAAACCCGATCGGACGCGCTTCGGTCGAGATTAAGAAAGCGGGGCTGATGGGAGGCGATCGTCTCGGCAACCACGTGTTCACTCAGCTCGAGGGAACCACCGGCAGACCCAGTACACTCGCCCCTGGCCACGAAACCGCAAAATGGATGGTGGTCAGTGGGGGTCGCAACGCCGACCCGGAACAATTACAGGCGCGCCTTCGCTTCAATCCTGAGTTCGGCGAAAAACTTGCGGTCGAAATGAAACCGGGCACGACCGTGATCGTGACCGACGATCCGATCGTCCGCAGACCAAAATCGGATTCAAGTTACTTCGCTTCGAACTGAAATGCTGGCTCTGCACCTAACGAAGCTAACAACTCACTACAATGAATCCAAAGTCGATCCGGTTGCTCACATTCGCGCTGCTCATAGCTGGAGCGTTTCCGTCGATTGGCAGCGAACCGGCCGGGGTGACCCCAGACGATGCGCTTAAACGTCTTGTCGATGGAAATGCCCGATTCGTGGCCGGCAACTCAACCGCGCCTCGCGGCGGCGATCTCGTCAGCCGGCGCGGCACTCTGACCCGGGACCAGAATCCATTTGCACTCATCGTCAGTTGCTCCGATTCGCGGGTACCACCCGAACTA
>JBJMXE010000044.1:0-17761 GCA_045809745.1 Chthoniobacterales bacterium
CGCCTCCGGGCGCACCATCGCGACTGTATTTTCGGGCACCGTAGCATACCACCCAACATCGGTGACCAGGCTCGGTAGTCCGTGCTGCCAGATTCTTAGCTGGCTGGCTGACGCTTCACCCATCGTCGGATCTCGCAGATTTATCGCCATATCACTGCGTTCCAGTGCAACAATCAGCTGCTCCGCGGAAACAAACCCGTGCATGTGCACCAACTCGGTTAGGCCGAAGGCCGCGATCAGCTGCTCAATAGTCCTGGCGTCTTCGACAATGCCGTAAATATCCAGATGAAAACGGTGTTTCTGCGGAAAATCGCGCAACGCTCTAAGAACCGACGAAAGGCGGCGGTTGGCATTCAAAAACCCAAACATAACGATCCGATAACATCCGTTAGGCGGCTCTTCCGGTGAGCGAGCGGAATCGGATTGAACATTCGGCTCGGGCAATGCGAAGAGCGGAACATATGCAACCGGCACGTTTAACTCGCGAACGAGCGCGGCGTAGCCGACCTCCGTATGCACAATGACGCCGGCAGCATTCTCCAGTGCGGCGCTGGTGAGCGGGCAGTGCTCGCAAATATCTCCGGCACTGCGGGCGCCCAGTAGGAAAGCGTTGGCCAGTTCCGTGCCTCCGTTCGGATGATAATACGACATCATGTCCCGATACTCGTCCTCGCTCAGTCCGAGTTTGCCTTCGACCAGTCCGGCGAAGAAATGTTGCAGACCGGGATCATGCAGGACCACGATACCGGGATGCTCGCGGTTCACCCGCCAAATGGGGCTATGAAACCGCGGGTGATTTCCGAGATGGTAAATGGTGGCGTCTGCCGCATTCACCTCCGACCAGGGCATTGCCGCAGGATCGTAATGGCAAACACGTGCATGTTTTTCCAAGTCCGGTGCCCATGAAAGTTCATGAGCCCATACCGTGACGTCTGCGTGCTTCGCTAAGCGCGGCAGAATTGCCGCCGTATCAATGGCGATTGATGACGCCGTCGGTGGAACAGGAGCAAACCAGTTGAGCTTCACGCCAGTAATCGTTTGACCACTTTCGCCCATGAGAGACCAAGGCTGTCGTAGTGCCGCCGCGCCGCCAGCCCCATTTTCCGGGTTTTGTCCCGGTTCTCCCAAACGTTGTCGATAGCCGCCGCTAACGACTCAGGCGAAGATGGCACAACGTACCCGGTCTGATTGGGAATAATGAATTCCAAGGGGCCCCCGGAATCTTCGCACGTAATCACTGGCTTCGACGACAGCATCGCTTCCAACGTGATGTAGCCGTAATCCTCGTCGAAGGGCGGGAATAACACCGCAACCGAATCGGCGAAGGCGCGTCGCTTTTCTTCCTCCGAAATGAAACCGAGCCATTCGACTTTGGAATGGACGCGAAGATCCCGGGCCAGACGGATCATTCGGTCGCCATACGCCGGAGTATCCGGCGCACCGGCAAATTTAACTCGAACGGCACTGCGCGTGAGGGCAAGCGCCCGCAGCGCCAATTCCTGCCGCTTATTTCCACAGATCCGGCTCGGGAAGAAAATGTAATCGCCGGGTTCGCTGGAGCAGTGGAACGCGTCAGCGTTTGCAGGCGGATGATGAAGCGGCGTTGAGTCAACGTTCCAGAAACGCCGCACCCGATCAGTCACATTTTGGGACAAGGTGAACAGCGCTTTCGTTTCGGCGCACATGTGACTATCGGCGCGGCGAATGATGTCACGCAGCACGGTGCCCTGCGGGCTATTCCGCAAATCGCCTAACGAATGATCCCACAAGTCGTAAGCCTGCCGGTATTGATGCATCAGCCAGACAACCTTGTTCGGGTGCGGAATCAGGTAGGCGGGAAATTTCAGCGCAATGAGGCGGTCCACCTTCGTTCCGGAAACCATTTCGAGGGGCGTTAGCTTGCAGGCCAGCATCTGGTCTGGAATCCGGTTCTGCTTATCGTTGGTGAACGGCAAGGTCACCAGTTCGGCTTCATGGCCGCCGGCCAGGAGCGCCTGAATCAACTCATCCGCCAGCACTTCCGCTCCGCCGTAGACGAATGGCGTACGAACGGTGGCAACGATGACGCGCATCCGAGCTACCGAGTCGGCGGCGGCGCGGTCGGATCAACCGGCGGCTTTCGGCGGCTTTCCACACGCCGCTCGACCACAGCCAGGCGTTGCTGCAGCTCGGTTATTTCTTTAATGAGTTCCTGATTCTGAGCGAACAGGTGATAAACCGCTTCGATCACGCTGTCGTTCACCGCACCTTGATTGCGCAACAATCTCCGAAGCGGCTTAATTGCCGGAACAAATGATTTACCAGCGGCGCGATCGAGTGCGCGCTGAACATGCGCCGTATGCGAGCTCGACGTTAGGCTGAGCGGGATCGGCCGGTCCATGGGGTGTGGCCCAGGCCGCCACTGCTCGGAACTGGCCGCATCGTAAAGCTGGTTCATCACTTCCTCCAACCGAACTGCCGCCGAGTCGTCGTTTGCTTGCATCTTCAGCTCCCAGCGAGTTCTATCACCGCAAATTTGAACAAGCGCAAAAGGCAAATCACCCGGCGCGCAAAGGAATCCCTGCTGAATGCTGTTTTCGACGCCGTTTTTCTTATTCCTTTTTCTGCCGGTATTCTTCGCCTTTTACTGGTTTGTTCCAGCGCACCGTTGGGTTCTGCTTGCCGGCAGCCTTCTCTTTTACGGATGGGGTGAGCCGGTATTCCTGTTCGTTGTCCTCGCCTCCGGCGTCTTCGACTGGATCCTGGGCAAACAAATTAGCCGACATGGACCCCGCGTCCGGTGGTGGGTAGCGGTCGGTGTCGCGGCCAACCTCGCTCTGCTCGTTTACGCCAAATACACGGTGTTCGCCGTGGCCAACCTGAACGCGTTGTTCACAGCTGGTGGCTGGAAAACGTGGCCGGTGCCAAAAATAGCGCTGCCGCTCGGCGTGTCCTTCATCGTGTTCGAGAAGATCACGTATGTCGTCGATCTCTTTCGCAAAGCCGCGCCTCCGGCCAAATCATTACTCGATTACCTCAACTACGTGTTCCTGTTTCCGAAGCTGCTAGCAGGACCAATCATTAAATACCACGACATCGCGGATCAGCTTTCTCATCCAACCCATCGGTATTCGGAGGTCGAACAAGGCTTCGTTCGGTTCATCACCGGCCTGGGAAAGAAAGTATTGATCGCGGACACGCTGGCGCCGCTTTCCAATCAGGTCTTCGCACTATCGCCGACGACGCTGAACACGACGTCGGCCTGGCTGGGCCTCGCCTGTTTCACCTTCCAGATCTATTTCGATTTCTCCGGGTATTCAGACATGGCGATCGGCATGGGCCGCATGCTCGGGTTTCGTCTGATGGAGAATTTTCGCGACCCATATCTGGCAACGAGCTTCACTGATTTTTGGCGGCGCTGGCACATTTCCCTTTCCACCTGGATCAAGGAATACCTTTACGTGCCGCTTGGCGGAAATCGGCGCTCCACTCCCCGCAACTACTTCAATCTCTGTCTCTGTTTTATATTGTGCGGACTCTGGCATGGAGCAGCTTGGAACTTCGTGACCTGGGGGGCGATCCAGGGAGTGGCGCTGGTTTGCGACCGCGCATTCTGGTTGCGGTTCTCGGAAAGACTGCCGCGCCCCGTCAACATTGCGCTGACCTTCTTTGCAGTTGCCCTAACGTGGGTATTTTTCCGATGCGATACTCTTCAACACGCCTTCTCTTTTTTCCGACTTCTTGGCGGGGCAAGTTCTTCGCGTCCCGATGCAGTGTTTGTGCGTGGTGACACCCTGGTGGCTCTTGTTGGTGCCGCCACCCTTGTACTGGCGCCGTTAGTCATTTCTCGCCGACAAAATACTGTTCCATCCCGGCGCATTGTAGCTCTGGCATCAGCTCTACTGGTCTTGCTGCTATCGACCGGCCGCATGGGGGTCAATTCGTTCCAACCGTTCCTCTACTTCCGGTTCTGATGCGCGCGCTGAATCTCCAATCCCTTACCGAGCGAACGCTCGTATCGGCACTGCTACTGGCATGGATCGGACCGCTCATTCTGACCGGCGTTCGTAATCTGCCCCGCAGCCACAAGCTCGGCCGGTTTCTCGATAGCGCGCTAATCGGCCGCGTGAATTTGACCGGCGTCACTGAAAGCCATCCCGACGTTCCGCTTAGCTGGAACTCGATCATGACGGCAGAATTTCAGAAGGAGAAGGCGCGTGAGTTCGACGAACAGGTATCGGGTCGCGAGTTGATGATCCGTGCGACTGACGAATTATGGTTCCGGTTGTTTCACGACACGGCCAGCAGCCGTTCAACTATTGCCGTCGGAAAGCACGATGTTCTGTTTGAGAACACTTACTTGCAGGAATATTTCGTCGCGCGGAACACCAAAGCCGTCCTCGAGCCCTGGATCAAACAACTCCGGCAGCTTCAGGACTACTGCCGCAGCATCGGGATGGGCTTTGCTGTGGTGATCGCGCCCAGCAAAGTAGCGGTCTACCCGGAAGCCGTGCCGGAAAATTGGCGACGACGCGCCGACCCGCGGCCGCGCGGTCCAGCTGTGGTAGCGGACCTGTTACGAGAGAACGAAATCGACTGGATAGACGGCAACGAACTGATGCAACGCGAAAAGCGCAAAAGTCCGCCGGCACCGCTTTTTCCGAAGGGCGGGGCTCATTGGAGCCGGCGGGGAGTTTTCATCGCGGCGAATGAAATTCAAAAACGTTTTTCTCAACAAGGTAAACCAGCAGAGCAGATCCAAGCGGTCGGCGACTGGGTGGTGGACACCCCGTCCGGGGACGAAGCCGACCTGGTGAACGTAATGAACCTGTTGTTCAATTGGAAATACCCATGTGAGCGAATCACCATCGCTCCGA
The DNA here is from genome assembly GCA_045809745.1 of Chthoniobacterales bacterium. GTDB lineage: Bacteria > Verrucomicrobiota > Verrucomicrobiia > Chthoniobacterales > UBA10450 > DATFCK01. Next base: position 4,857 of record JBJMXE010000044.1, read on the forward strand.
GCAATCGTCCCGCCGAAAAACGGATGACCTTGGCGGCGGTGGGCGACAGTTTTAGTTGGAGTTTACTGCGCGTTCTTAACGAATCAGCGCAGTTCTCGGACATCGCCTTCTACTATTACTATCCCCAAAACAAAACTCGAAGCGGATCCGGACCATCCAATGTGCCGGGAAGGTTGCGTATTTATCCGACTGAGCAGTTTGAGACGGTCCGAACACCGGCTGCACCACTCGATTTCGCTGCCGAGATCTTCTCGGCCGATTGCCTATTACTCGAGATTACCGAAGCGGGCGTGGTTTCCCCGGAGCATCACCTTGCCCGATTTCTCAGGGATGCGCTCGCTCATCTGCCCAATCCCGCGGGGCCGCGCCCAACGTTTCGTCCGGACTAGCCTCTGTTAGGCGCTGCTGACTCGTCGATGTACTCCCGGATCTGGTTAGCGGTCACTGCCGGATTGAGTATCGACCGAATACTGGCTGCGGCTCTTTTCCCGATCGCTTCCGATTCGTCCCGCCGATCGTAAACGAACCGCATCAGTGCGGCTGCATGCTCGATATTCGGTTCCGCCCAGATGGTTCCGCGCTCGTACGGACCGCTGTGTTCTTGCAACTCAGTCATGGTGAAATCGACCAGCAGACTGTTCTGCTCGTTCATGAATTCGAGATTTCCAGAGTAATTCGTCGCGACTACGGGTTTGCCGAGATACATCGCCTGCGCCATGCCTAATCCGAATCCCTCGGACCGGTGAAGCGAGACATAGCAATCGGCCGAAGCAAAGAGCGCGCTTATTTCGGCCGGCGTCATGTGCGAGTCCATGAATACAACCTTTGCCCCTTCAGTATCGCGCTCTAACGACTCCCGGACCGCGCGATGGTGTTCACAATTAATCGACTTGATCACCAGCACTGCCGGTTCCTTTTGCCGGAAGGCAGCACGGAAAGCGGCGATCACCGCCGCCGGATTCTTTCGCTCAATCGTGCTAAAAAAATCAAACGTGAAAAGGAACACATAGTCGCGGTGATCGAGTCCGAATCGGGGCCGATCAGCAACTGTGTCGTCTTCGGGAAGATAGAATGGATAGGTAATCTTTCGCACCGGGATGGGTGAGACGGCCGCTATGGCTCGCCGGGTGAACTCAGTTGGCACCCAGATTTCATCGTAATAATCGAACGACGAATGCCACGTTAACGGAAACCGCTCCTGTTCCCAATACCACAGCCCAATGTTCCGCCTTCCGGCAAAGAACCGGGGGCCCATATCCCGATAGAATCGCCGCGAATAATCAAATGAGAACGTCATGAGATTAACCGCGAACGGATTGTGTCGTGCGAATGCCTTGAAGGTCACGTCCCGGTTGCTGTGTACCCGGCTGCGTACGTTTAGCAGGACGCATGGGATTCCGGTAGCCTGGACTGCCCGCCACATGGCGCGTGTGGATTCGCCGATCCCATAAACACTTTGTGAAAATCCAACCATGTTGATTCCGGGCAAAGCAGTTTTACCCGTAGCCCGGCCTAACGATCGCCGCAGATGCCGGTCGTGTAGACGACGAATTTTCAGAAGCGCCTGGTGGTAACCATGACGCAGTGCCTGGCGACGGTACACTGCCCAACCTCCCCGTTCGTCAACTGCTGCGGCCGCTTGCTCGCGACCGGTGCCTATTTTCCGACTACGGCGCACAATCCGGCGGACCGCGTCGTACTCGAGATATTTGCGATTCCAGCGTCGCAACTCGACGTACCGTTTTGGCAGATAGCGACGCAAGAGGTCGCGATTTTCCAGCGCCGGAGCAAGCGAGGTCTTGTCGCGCTGGGTCTGTTGATGGGAGTGCTCGCGGATCGCGCAAAGCGGCTCCTCGATGTAAAAAAAGCAACCCTGCTCCAGCAAGTGAAACCACATCTCCAGATCGGCCATCACGAAGAACGCCTCATCAAACCCGCGGGCAGCAAGGGAACGTCGGAACATCACCGCGCTCGGACCGCCAATCAGATTACGCTGTTCAAACAAACACCGCGTGATCACACCGGTTCCGGATATCGGGCGAGGCCTCTGCTCGAAGCACGACCAAATGTCGCTCGGTTTCGATGTCTCATCGACAATTTGCCGCGCCGACGCAACCAGACTAACGGCGGCGTTTTGATCCAGGGCTGAAACCATCGTGGCCAGCGCGTGCTTGGAACAAAGGAAGTCGTCGGCGTGCAGCCACTTCACATATTCGCCCCGCGCTCTGGCCAGACAGGCATTTCGGTTTTTAATCATGCCCAGGTTCTCGGAGTTTCGGCGGGCTTTAACGCGCTGATCTTTTAACGCATAACGACGCGCGATTTCATGCGAGTCATCACTTGAGCAGTCATCGCAGATGATCACCTCGAAATCGGCAAAGGTTTGGCTCAGGACCGACTCGATAGCTTCGGGCAGGAAACGCCCGTAGTTATACGAATCCAGGCAAACCGAGATCTTGGGCGATGTGCTATCGGCCATACGTTGAAATGTGAAACAACAACGTTCGGCGCATTATGCCAAGTCCGCACAGCCGGGACCCGGTGGCACTCGATTCAGCTGCTAAACGGCTTTAATTATGGAGCTTCTGTATCACGAGCGTGGTGGTAGCGGCGATTGATCCCAATCGCCATGGTGATTCAAACTGAAATGGCGGTTCGGTGAACCGCCGCTACCAATTGCCCCTCTATTTCTGTGGAACTCTACCCGTGACCTTCTGCTCGTGATCAAGCAGCCATTTCTTGCGCCATAACCCGCCGCCATAGCCACACAGCGTTCCATCGGCCCGGATTACGCGATGACACGGAATAATGATGCACAGCATGTTGCTTCCATTCGCGTGACCGACTGCTCGACGCGCATTCGGGTCGCCCAGCTGCTCCGCCATCCACGAATAAGAGCGCGTCTCCCCCGGCCCAATTGATTGCAGAATTTTCCAAGCCCGCTGTTGAAACGGCGAGCCGACCGGCGCCAGCGGAATGTCGAACTCCATTCGTTTGCCGGCGAAGTATTGTTCCAGTTGTCGACGAGTAGCGGTGAGATGCCGATGCTCACCCGGAACCACGTTAGTCTGCAGACGCTGCCGTAGAATTGACAGCTCCCTTTCCATCGCGCGGCGGTCCACAAATTCAAGCAAACGCAGCCCTTCGTCGTCGGCGATCGCGAGCATTGCGCCTAACGGCGTTTCGATGCGTTCGGCGAACAACCCGCCCTGAGCCTTGGCGCTGCTGGGCGGTTGTCCGAATATCCGGGTGAACGCGTCCCGAAAACCACTGGCCGACTCGAAGCCGCTCCCGTTCTGCACCTCTTCAACCCGCCCTCCCTGCTTCACCTCCTGCAACGCGAGTCCCATCCGCCGCGCGCGATAATACGCCTGGAATGTCATTCCGTAATGGCGTTTGAACTGTCGCCGGGCAGTGGAAGGATCGATCGACAATGCTGCCAGTTCTTTGTCGGTGAGTCGTCCGCCCGGTGCGCGCTCCACTTCTGCGCGCAAACGTTCGATCAACTTCGGAGGACGCTTATCGGGATCCATCGGGTGACAGCGCAGACAAGGCCGGTAGCCGCCGTGTAGCGCCTCGCTCGCGGTTGAGAAGAAATCGACGTTTTGTCGGGCCGGCTTCTTGGCCGAGCAGGTCGGCCGGCAAAAAATACCGGTGGTGCGAACGCCGACGTAGAAAATGCCCTCAAAGCTGGAGTCGCGGTTCACCAGCGCGCGATACATCGTATCCTGCGGCGGAAGAAGGGACAGGGCGTTCATGATCGTTCAACCCCAAAAGTATAACAGCCGTGAGTAGCACTGCGAGCGTGGACGAACGCAGTGTCTGGATTTTCAAAGAGTTTTTCAATCACCGCTTCCGGTTGTTCGCCGTTGAGCTGTCGGGCGTCGATGAGGTTTTGCTCGGAGTCATAGGCGCGAAACACGCGACCCTGTCGGAACTCTGATGGGTATGATTGGTCTTCATATCGCGGACATGATTCGGCGTGCACAAAGATCGGGCCGCTCTCCGAATAGGGTCGGCCGACGGCGACGGCGTGGTAAGGGAACAGGATCACACGTTCGCCGGGTTGCGCCCATTCCAGGCAATGACGGCACGGTGCCGTGTGCGGCTCCTCCACCGTGACGAGACGGTGATCAGGACGATTTTCGGAAGCCGCTCTGCGCGCGTCTTCCGCAATGGCACTTGGAAGCGCTACAAACCGAAATTTGGTGGTGGTCATAGTTGTCACCTAAACGCATCTCACTTCACACCGCATCGACGCATTTCAGGCATAGAATTTTCGACACCAAGGCACAGTGTCCCTGCCGGACACAGGAAATTACGCGATGCGCAGCAGCCGGACAAAGTTCGGAGTGCAGGTCAATTGTAGCGGCGGTCTATGACCGCCGACGTGCAGGCAAGGGTCGCTGCGCGGGGCCGATCTGCACTCCTACCAGCGGTGAAATGCCGGGTGACCCTCCTTCACCGCCACGAACACACCGCGGCAGGTCGCACACACTTTTCCGCCACCGCTGAGCGTCCCCTCGACGGTTGCCCGATCTCCCTCCGATTCGATTACCTTGGCAGACAACTGAACCGGGCCGGCTGTTGGTGTCGGTCGCAGTAGCTTGATTGAATACTCAGCCGTGACCGTGCATGGGGTGCGATTCTCACCCGATTTCTTCATCAGATAATGCGCCGCCGTCCAGTTGCAGTGACAATCGAGCAAGCTGCCGATGATCCCCCCGTTCAGCACACCGGGGAATGCCTCGTATTTTTTCTCCGGCCGCCATTCCGCCACGACTTCCCCATTGTGCGCGAAGCTCCGGATATGAAGACCATCGGGGTTCGCTGGCCCACAGCCAAAACAGGCATTGTTAGGCGCGTATTGTTCCTGAAGAGATTGTTCGCTCATTTTGTAAGCAGTGTCGGCAGGTTCAGTGTAACCCGAAGCATGCCTCAAAGGAAAGCGGCCGGATTATTGCAGCGGTCGTTGTGTCAACCACCGAACTAAATAGACAGGCGGTTGGCACAACCGCCTCTACAACTTCGCGCGGGATGACATAGCTACAGGCGGGAAATAGCTGAGGTCATACATTAACTCGAAAATCGTGCCGCCTACTTCGGCGGTCCGGGATACTTCCGGTCTTCGGGCCCCGTATACAGCGACCGCGGCCGAATGAGACGATTATGATCGTGTTGTTCAACGACGTGCGCGCACCAGCCCGCCACTCGTGAAGCAGCGAAGATCGGCGTGTTCAGCACGGAGGCGAAGCCGAGCATTGTGAGCACCGGCGCTGCGTAAAGATCGACGTTGCAGTAGAGCTGTTTCTCACGTTCCATCACTCGCTCGAGCTCTTCACAGATCGGGATCCACTCCTCTTTCCCGGTCCGCTTTCCAAGGTCACGACCAATTTCTCGCATGATTGGCACGCGGGAATCTCCGGTTTTGTAAACTCGGTGCCCGAACCCCATGATTTTGGCTTTCTTGCCTAACTTGTCCATCAGCCACGCTTCCGCGCGATCCGCGGTCTTGATCTCGTCAAGCATCTTCATGGATTCCTCGTTAGCCCCTCCATGAAGCGGTCCCTTGAGCGTTCCACAGGCGGAGGTCACAGCGCCGTACATGTCCGCGAGCGTCGATGCCGTCACCCGGGCGGCAAATGTCGACGCATTGAACTCGTGATCGGCGTACAAGTTAAAGATGGTGTCCATCATGCGGGTCTTCCACGACGGTGGAACTTCGCCGGTCAGCTTGTAAAATAAATTAGCTGCGAGGGTAAGCTCGGGCTTCTCCGGCAACGGCTTTTGCTTTTGGGAGATTCGATACCCGTCCGTAATCACGGTCGACATTTTAGCGATCAACCGCGTGGCTTTGCGAATGTTGGCATCATGCGAGTGGTCGTTCAGTTCGCGATCAAAAGGACCCAGCATCGAGATAGCCGTTCGCGCTGTGTCCATCGGATGGGTGCCGGCGGGTAGCAGAGCTAACATTTGGGTGACCTGTTCCGGAATGGCACGCTCAGCACCAACATCGCCAGTGAATTTCGCTAACTGCTCCGCACTCGGCAGTTCGCCGTTCAACAACAGGTAAGCGACCTCTTCAAACGTCGCTTTCTCGGCCATGTCGTGAATGTCATACCCGCGATAAGCCAGACCGGCGTTTGGGTCCACCCAACAGATCTGAGTTTCTCCGGCGATGACACCGGCGAGACCGGGGCTGTATGCAGGTTTTGTATCTGTAGCCATGGGCGTGTTTCTCTTTACTCGTGAACGGCAAACGTTCAACGGCCAAGATTCCATGAAACCAATGCGAGCGATGCGCTCGCGCAGCGCAAGATCGGTCGGTGCCGGACGGCACTCGCGCGCGACCTGCCGACGCATAGGTCCGTTGGTAGCGGCGGTTCGCCGAACCGCCATGGGCGATGCCTTACTTCTTCAGCCCAGACCAGCTGTCCGCCGCCGGATCGTAACCGAGCAGCTCGTAGAGCTCCTTCCGCGTTTGCATCTTCTCGAGCCAGTCGGTCTGGGTGCCGCTCCGTTTCAACGTGGCAAAAAAATCGGCGGTGGCTTTCATGGCGACACGAAACCCGCTCATCGGGAAAATCACCATTCGATATCCAAGATCCGACAGCTGATCGAATGACAGGAGCGGGCTCTTGCCGAACTCAGTCATGTTCGCAAGCAGCGGCCGATTGATCTCGCGCGCGAAGGTTCGGAACTCATCTTCCGTTTGTAACGCCTCCGGAAAAATAGCGTCGGCCCCTGCAGCCAGGTAGTGTTGCGCGCGGTCCAGGGTCTTCTCGTAGTCTTCCACTGCTCGAGCATCCGTTCGGGCGATAATCATGAAATCGGGATCGCGCCGCGCCGCGACAGCGGCTTCGATTTTCCCGACCATTTCTTCAACCGGCACCAGTGATTTGCCGGCGAGATGACCGCACCGTTTGGGAAATTCCTGATCTTCGATGTGGCAACCAGCGAGTCCGACGCTTTCCAGTTCGCGGATTGTTCGGGCGACGTTAGGCGCGCCACCGAAGCCGGTATCCGCGTCCACGATCGCAGGGATGCTGACGGCGGAAGTGATGTAGCCGGCAAGCTGTGCGACTTCCGGTAACGTGAGAAGACCGATATCGGGGACGCCTCCCGTGGCGTTAGATAAACCTGCTCCGCTTATATATAGAGCGCTAAACCCGGCCTGCTCCACCTGGCGGGCCATGGCGGCGTTCGGAACGCCCGGCATCATCACGGCACCTTCGGCAATAAGCTGACGCAGTTTGGCAGCGGTAGTCATGGTGTCATGGGCATCCGGCCCATGAGCTGTTTAGACCAATGGCTGGAAGCCAATGCCACTGTGGGGCGACGCCTCATCTCTTCACCACACACGCGCGCATCAATTCGCCCACACTCGACGCCTGATCCAACGTCCATCCCAGGTCAACCAGGCTGTTCGCCGCGTCGTCTCCAATCTTCGGCACCACCAGCGCATTGAATTTACCGACCAACTCGTCGTCCGACACCGGATTTTTGGCATTGCCTAACGGGTAATCGACCCGCTTGGTCAGGGTCCGGCCATCTTTCAGTGTCACATGCACGATGTTTGCCACCGCTTCGGCGTAAATCGCACTGAGCTCAGCGTTCCGTTCCACCTTCACGCTCTCGAGAAACGTCCAAATCTTTGGATCCATGAAGCGAGCAGGCTCAAACTGTTTGTCTGTTACTTTACCATCAATCAATGCAATCGCCGTGATGTAGGGCAGACTGTGATCCGCGGTCTCGCGCGTCTCGGGCTTCCATTTTTCCGGCTCGCTGCCGATGATATCGACTGAAGCGTCATGCGATTCGATCCGGACGGATTCAATCTGCGAGACATCTCCGATTTCTTTTCGCAGGAACAATGCCGCTTCAATCGCGCTCTGGCTGTGATATTCCGCCGGCCAATATTTGATGCTCGTCTTGAGGATCATGGAGGCGGCGCCTTTACCGGCCATCGCTTCCCGCTTTTTGTCGAACATTTCGGCCACGTTGCCTAACGAGACTCCGAGTTCCTTCTCAAATCCCATCTGACCTTCGAAGATCGGGGCGGGGCCGGTCATTCCGGCGCGGGCAAGTAATGCGGCGTAAACGCCGTGGCGCGCCGCATTGGCGAAGGCGACGCCTTTCCAGTGCGAAAGCTCCCCCACCCGCGCCTGGCGGAATGCAGCGCAGTTCACGCCGGCAATATTGACCGCGTGCCTTGTCTTCTCTGGATCGAGTTTCATCAATTTCGCGCTCGCCAATGCAGTCGAAAAGGCGCCGTATGTCGGGTGATCCCATCCGCGCGCGCGAATACTCGCCGCATCGCACAATCGGCATTGAACCTCGTAGGCGAGAGCGATCGCGACTATCGCTTCTTTCCCACTCGCGCCGACACTCTCCGCCACCGACAAAACGGCCGCAATGTTATCACTCGGATGCGCCGGTTCTTTCGATAGGTAGGTATCGTTGTAATCGAAATACCGAATGCAACATCCGGTCGCGAAAGCTGCCCAATCCGGTGGCGCTTTGTGGTTGGTGCCAATAACTGTTCCGCCGTTATTCGCCGAAAATTCCGAGGCTACGGTCCGGGCGATCACACACGGTTCTTCATTCCAAGCCCCGAGCGCGCAGCCGATGGAGTCAATCACCCGCCGCTTCACCTCGTGCACAGTTTCCTTCGAGAGATCTTCAAACTGTAGGGAACAAGCGAAATTGGCGAGTTGATGAGCGAGCGATTTGGTCATGGCAAAAATTGAGCCTGCAATGTCGCGAGGAATCCCGTGGCAGCAAGCCACGGAGTGCAGGCTGTTCCATTGTAGCCGGGGCGCTGACCCGGCCACGCGCAGGCGTGCAATTGATCGGCCCAGGTGAAGCCTTTACCAAGTCCCGCCGGGGTCTGCGCCCCCGGCTACCACGAATTCCTCGGTGTTGAATCCTCTGATCCATGGTTAGATTTCGCTCCTCATGAGCAAAGTCTATCCTGACGCCAAGGCGGCGCTTTCCGGCCTGCTGCACGACAACATGACGATCGCTGCCGGAGGATTTGGGTTGTGCGGTATACCCGAAAATCTTATCGCCGCTTTGCGCGATTCCGGGACAAAAGGGCTAACCATCGTGGGCAACAACGCGGGCGTGGATGATTTCGGCATGGGCGTGCTACTCGGGACGCGACAGGTCAAAAAGGTGATGGCGTCTTATGTCGGCGAGAACAAGGAATTCGAACGCCAGGTGCTCAGCGGTGAACTTGAGCTTGAGTTGATTCCGCAAGGGACCTTAGCCGAGCGCTTGCGCGCGGGCGGCGCAGGTATTCCAGGTTTTTATACTCGCACTGGCTTCGGAACGAAGCTGGCCGAGGCAAAGGAGACGAAACAATTCGATGGCACTGAATATGTCCTCGAACCCGGAATCAAAGCTGAAGTGTCGTTAGTCAAAGCCTGGAAGGGCGATAAATCCGGCAATCTCGTTTACCGGATGACGTCCAGGAATTTCAACCCGATGATCGCGACCTGCGGCAAAGTTTGCGTGGCCGAGGTCGAGCAGTTAGTGGAAATCGGTGAACTCGATCCGGACCAGATCCACACGCCCGGCATTTATGTGGATCGGATCATTCAGGGGTCAAAATACGAAAAACGCATCGAGTTCCGGACCGTTCAGGGTGCGGCCGTGGCCAAAGCGGGATCCAGCGTGCGCGACTTACTCGCGAAGCGCGCCGCACAGGAACTTCGAGAAGGGTACTACGTTAACCTGGGAATCGGCATCCCCACGCTTGTGGCCAACTATATCCCGGCAGGAATGCACGTTACTTTGCAATCCGAGAACGGGTTGTTAGGTATCGGGCCGTTTCCGAAGCCGGGTGAAGAAGATCCCGACCTGATCAATGCGGGCAAACAAACGATCACCACCATGCCGGGGTCCGCGTTTTTCTCGAGCGCGGATTCGTTCTCGCAAATCCGTGGCGGTCACATCGATCTCGCTATTCTTGGTGCATTCGAAGTCACCGACACTGGTGACATCGCGAACTGGATGATTCCAGGCAAGATGGTCAAAGGTCCGGGCGGTGCCATGGATCTCGTCGCCGGTGTGAAGCGCGTCGTTGCGGTGATGGAGCACACGTCGAAGGATGGGAGCCCGAAAATTCTGAAGCAGTGCACATTACCGATCACGGGCAAAGCGGTGGTCAATCTCATCATTACCGAGCTGGCAGTATTTGATGTAAAACCCGGCGGCGGCCTGGTGCTCATTGAGTTGCAACCGGGTGTCTCGATCGACGATGTTCGCACCAAAACTGGCGCACCGTTCGACGTCGCGCTGCAGAGCTGAACGGAAAACCGTTGTCAGCGGAATAGCTCGCCCCCAATACTCGGTGCGTGCCGAGTGGAAACAGCGTTGCGGAAGCCGAAGGACGCTCATGACGCTGTGTCGGAATAACTTTGCTGCTCATCCTAACGAATAAGTTTATGACAAAACTCCTTTCTTCCGCGTTGCTGTTGATTCTCGGTTCCTCAGCGTTTCCGCAAGGCTCAACTCCAGCACCAACTGACCAGACACAAGCGGATCAATATATTCGCAAGAGCGAATCAGAATGGGCTGAGTCTGTAGCTAGCGGCGACGCAACGGTACTCGAACGTATTCTCGCGGACGACTTTGTCGGTGTCGATACCAGCGGCAAGAGCTACGACAAGGCCGCGGAACTTTCGAACACAGGTGAAGGGCCGAAGCACTTCGCTTCGAACCATCTCAACGACGTGAAGATCCGGTTCTACGGCAACACTGCTGTCGCCCAAGGCAGTGAATCGTGGCTGCGGCGCAGCGGGGAGAAAGGTCGATTTGTCTGGACGGACACCTGGTTACTTCGAAACAGCAAATGGCAGATCGTTTCCGCGGAAGATTTAGCCGCGCCAGCGCTGCAGACACCCGAAGAAGAGACGATCAAAGCACGCCGCGCACAGCAAAACGCAGCAATCGCCGCGAATAAAATCGATGAGATCGCGTCGTTCTGGACAGACGATGTAACCATCTGCCGCGGGTTAGGCGCTCAAGTGCAAGGCAAGGCTGGCTACCGCAAGCTGTTGGAAGAAGGCGCATCGGCAGCGGATAAGATCGTGTATGAGCGCCAGCCCAAGGCGGTGGAGGTCAGTGCCCATTGGCCGCTCGCATTTGAGACCGGTACGTGGATTGGGCATGCAGGCGACGTAAACGGGCCTGGTGTCATCAATGGTAAATACTCCGCCCAGTGGGTGAAACGCGACGGAACATGGCTGATCCGATCTGAAGTGTTCGTTGCCCTCGGCGCGGAAGGGCAAGGCTCGCAGATGAAAGCCGCTCCTTGATCAAGCTTCGTACGCCGGACAGTGCGTAGAGGCTATTCAACGATTCAACGGCTTAACGTTGAGCCGCTGCCGCGGGCAGAGCAGCACCAGAACAGAAGCGATGATCCAGCAGGCGATCATCAACACGAAGCCGCTGTTAAATGAGCCGCTGCTTTGACTCAGGTTGCCGATCATTTTGGGACCAAAAAAACCGCCGATGCTGGCGGTGCAATTGATGAACCCTACGGCTGCCGCAGCTGCTGAGCTGGTCAGGAATTCGGATGGAAGCGCCCAGAACGACGGCAGATAAGCAATCGTGCCGAAGCCCACCAGCGAGAAGATCAACACCAGCAACACATTTGAATGCGGCAAATAGAACCAGGCGCCGAGCGCGGCTGCTGCCGTAAGCTGGGGAATGGCAAAGTGCCAGCGCCGCTCGGCCGTGCGGTCGGAACTCCAGCCTAACAATAGCATTCCGACCAGCCCCGCCCCAAATACGATCGACCCTACCCAGCTCACCTGCAGGACGGTCCAGCCGGTGAATCGCTGAAGCATTGTAGGCTCAAAAAACCAAAACGCGTAACCGCCGCTGTAGGTGAAAAACAGCCCCGCAGTGAGAATCAGCACCGCCGGATGACGAAGTGTCTGCCATACGGTCAGCTTTTCCGCGTGAGCTTTGCCTTCGCGTTCTTCCGCCAGCCTGGCGACGAGCCAATCTCGTTCTTCGGACCGCAGCCATCCCGCCTGCTGCGGACGATCCGGCAAAAAGAAAAGCGTAGCGCATCCAAGAACGATTGCGGGAATACCCTCAAACAAAAATAACCAGCGCCAGCCCGTTATCCCCAGCCAGTGTACTCCGAGAATGGATCCGGCGATTGGCCCCCCAATGATGAATCCCATTGGAATTGCCGACATGAACCGTGCTACCGCCTTCGCGCGGTCCTGCTTCACAAACCAGTGCGACAGATAGACGATCACTCCCGGGAAGAAGCCTGCTTCGGCTGCGCCTAACAGAAAACGGGCGCCGTACAACTGCGTGGGCGTGCGAACGACGGCCGTTAGGGCAGTCAAAGCCCCCCAGGTAATCAGAGTGAGCGCAAGCAACCGCCTCGCGCTCCAGCGTTCGACCAGCAGGGCGCCGGGGATCTGAAGCCCGAGATACCCGATAAAGAAGATACCGCTGGCCGTGCCAAACACGGAGTCGGCTAGGCCGAGATCGCCTTTCATACCCAACGTCGCGTAGGCGATATTTGTCCGGTCGAGATAATTTGTGACGTAGAGAAGGAACAGGAACGGCAACAACCGCTTGGCGACCCGGCGGCGGGCGGCGCTTCCGTTATCTACAGGAGACGGCATTTCAGGCGCAGCATAGCGGGCTTGGAAATGCTCACAATCCAATCTGACAGAACTTCCCGCTTGGCAATTCGTGGGCTCGACGGAGTCTCGCCCGATTCGGCAGCCGATGGCAAGTGGGAGGGGCCTCAGTGCCCCGATTCTTCCACCCCAGACGAACCCTTCAACAATTAATGAGGAATATTCGCTGGTCGGCGTGATTAGCCAGCTCGACAGAATCTCGCTCCGCCACTATTCCGGCCACAAGCA
>JBJMXE010000045.1:0-40407 GCA_045809745.1 Chthoniobacterales bacterium
ACCACCGTTCTATTCCGCTCATGCCTAAATCTCACAGTCCATGACCCCGGAACAAGACGAGGACGAGCAGTTTTACCGCGACACCGAGAGCATTGCTTTCCCGAAGCTGACTGATCGGCAGCTGGCGATGCTTGCTCCGTTAGGGACTCGACGCGTGCTGAAGCGGGGCGATATCGCATATAGGGCGGGGCAACGCGACCTTGGTTTAACCGTCGTTCTGAATGGCGAACTCGAAGTCTACGAACTGCGCGATGGACATGAACAAATTCTCGCGACCGCCGGTCCGCGGGGTTTTATCGGGTCGATCGAGATGCTCACCGGGACGGCAGCGCTGGCCACCACCCGGGGCAAGGCGGACGAATCTGAAATTCTCCAGATTCCGGCGCCTCGCATGCGGCAAGCACTCGCCGAATTACCGGGAGTTAGTGACACGATCGTGCGCGCATTCATCATGCGGCGCAAACGGTTGGCGCGTGATCGTGAGTTCGCTGGGTTGCGGGTGCTCGCCGAATCTGATTCAGGGGAGGGGCATCGTCTTCACGATTTTCTCGAAAAGAATCACATCCCGCACCGGCTCATTCTTGCGGCGACCGAACAGGGCCAAACGCTCATGACCCGGTTAAACCTGAACACCCGTGACTTGCCGACGCTAATTCAGTCGAATGGGCAACCACTGCGCCGGCCGTCGCTTCGCGAAGTCGCACAGATTGCCGGACTGCTTCGGCCCCTGATCGAGGGAGACGAAGAGGAGATATTTTGTGATCTGGCGATTGTGGGTGCCGGTCCAGCCGGTTTAGCGGCCGCCGTGTACGCCGGCTCCGAAGGCCTCAAGACGATTGTATTGGAGAGCTATGCCCCTGGTGGCCAGGCTGGATCATCTTCTTTGATCGAAAATTTCTTCGGCTTCCCGACCGGAATCAGCGGTGGCGATCTAACTCATCGCGCGCAGCTGCAAGCCTATCGGTTCGGTGCAAAATTTTCGACGCCGTCGCAGGCTCTGTCGCTCAGTTTCGAGCCTAACAATCCGCATCCGCACGTTCTGCAAAGCGAAGGTTGTCATGCCAGACTTTGCGCAAAATCCGTGGTGATTGCGACGGGCGCTGACTACCGCCGCCTCGAAGCTGGCGGCCGCGAAGGATTCGAGGGTTCCGGATTGTATTATGCCGCGACCGCACTGGAAGGGCAGCTCTGCCGTGGATCAACCGTCATCATCGCCGGTGCCGGTAACTCGGCTGGGCAGGCGGCGATGTTCATATCCGAAGGCGCGGAGAAAGTGCTGCTCGTCGTGCGCGGAGACACACTGACTAAGAGCATGTCCAACTACCTTTCGCGTCGACTCGAGACGGCTAGCAACATTGAGATCCTTTACCAAACGGAAATCCGGAGCATGTCCGGCGACAAACGTTTGAAGTCGGTTGAACTCGAGAATATGCGGACTGGTGAGCGGCGTACCGTGGAAACGCCTGCGGTGTTTTCGATGATTGGGGCAAAACCGTGCACGAACTGGTTGCCGGCGGAAATATTGCGGGATGACAAGGGATTCATCCTTACTGGAGCGGCAGTGTCACAATCGCTCGCCTGGAAAGAAATGAGCCGCCCGCCGGCGCCACTCGAGACCAGCCGTCCAGGCGTATTCGCGGCCGGCGACGTTCGTTCCGGTTCCATTAAGCGATGCGCCGCGGCAGTGGGCGAGGGCGGAATGGCCGTTGAGAACGTGTTCCGCGCCCTGGCCGATACAACGGGGCATTAGCGAGGCTCGATCCGCATCGGCTCCGGAAAACCGAAGGTCGGCACCGGGATTCTGTTTAACGGCAAACTGTTCTTGACCTAACGACCGTTGCTCGCTTAGTCTTGGCCCCGATCTAAGCCCCCGGGGCGCAGCCGCCTCCCCACCGTAATCACACTCAAACAGCACTCCCTGGTTTGTCTCATCCGATGAAGATTCCGATTGTTCCTTTCATCGCCTTGGCTGTTGGGTTCGCGCTGACGGTTAATGCGGCAGTGTTGTCGCCTGAACAATCGGCAACGATCACAGACGAGAATGGTGATGGTATCGCAGACGTGGTCGGTGTTGGTTTTGGGCATCCGGGCGAGCCAAACTACGGAACGACCTTGGTTCAGAAAGGTGAGGGCCAGTTTCCGTACGAACGTCGAACCGTCGAAGAATTCGATCTTTCGAATATTTCGGTTTTGCAATCCGCCACGCTAACGTTTTCGTTCTACAACCCGAGTGGATCTCCGGCATCTTTCACGACGCTCATCACGATAGGTGACGGCCAAATTGCGTTGTCCGATTTTTCTTCGGCTGCCACCGATTTGCGGGCGCGAACTGCCGCGGCCAATGGTCAGTCATTCATTTCATATGACATCACCGATTGGATGAATAACGCCATCGCCGGTGGTGCATCGTTTCTAACGGTGCGTCAGCAGATCGTTGGCACGTCCGGCGGCAGCGAAGTGTTCTCGCCTCAAATCAGTATCGCGGCTGTTCCGGAACCGGCAACAGGGGTCCTTCTGATCTGCGGACTTCTGTCAGTTCTCGGCTGGCTAAAGGTTAACCGAGCCTAGTCCCGCTGGCTGATTACTGCACCGAATAAGCTGTAGCGCGCTGTTCAAGTGCGTTCATCCGAAGAATAAGCCGGCAGACGGATTCGAACCGACGACCTGCTGATTACAAATCAGCTGCTCTACCAGCTGAGCTATGCCGGCGACAAACGGCCGAACCTAGCGCAGGCATTCAGGCGAAACAAGGAAAGGTGTAGCGGGTGGTTTGGCGATGGAGTTTTGGGACCGGGGTTTAGCGCGGCACATGGTTTGCCCAACTGACGGTTGGTCGGGGATTATGCGACGGTCAGAGACCGCCGCTGCAAGTGAAATCTCCGTGATCTCTAGCGAAACCGGGCGGTTAACGACTAACTAAGCTACTCCCCGGATTCGGCATAAGCGGTCATCCCGCCTTCGACGTTCTCGACGGCATCATAACCTCGCGCCTGAAGCAGGCTGCCGGCAATCGAACTGCGATACCCGCTGCCACAAATGACAGCGATTCGCCGGCTTTTCGGCAGATCGGGCATCTTCTTGGCAAAAGACGAAAGCGGAACATGAGTAGCGCCGTCGATGTGGCTGCTCTGCCATTCCGAGGGCGTGCGGACGTCAAGCACCAGAGGCCCGTTCTTTTTCATCATCGCTTTCAGCTTATCGATACTCATCTGGGCCAGGAATTTCTTCTCGGTAAGCGCGTCAGCCGTTAGGTAGCCGATCAAATTATCGAAGCCGATTCGCGCGAGCTCGAGCCGCGCTTTCTTGGCGTCCTTCTCTGATCGGGCGACGAGCGCGATCGGTTTGCCACCGGCCACCATGAATCCGCTCCAGGTGGAGAAGGATGGACTACCGAGTCCAATATTAATGCTGCCGTGGAAATGTCCTTCCCCGAACTCCTCCGCTGAGCGGGTATCGATAATGGCGGCGCCATTCTTCGCCGCCTGCGCCAGATCCTTCTCGGTCATTGGTTGGGGAAACGGCACTTGGCCGAGCGGTTTTGCGCCTTGCAGGTTCAGATCAACATCATACGAGAAGTATCCTGGACGGTCCGGTAAATTTGCCGTCATTTGCCTAACGAATTCACTCCGATCCGTAATCTGCATTGCCCAGTTCAGATTTCGCTCCTGCCCGATCAACGAAAACGGAGCGTCGGAAATAGCGCGTCCGCACAATGAGCCAGCTCCGTGCGAAGGATAAACCTTCACTTCGTCGGGAAGGGTGAGGATCTTCTGGAAGAGCGAATCGTAAAGTTTACCGGCCAATTCGCTGGCGTCCTCCTCCGCGTCTCTTAAGTCGGGTCGGCCGACGTCATTCACGAACAACAGATCGCCCGTGAAAATAACGACCGGTTCTCTGCCTTCGTAGACCAAAAAAGAAAGACTATCGGGAGAATGGCCCGGTGTTTCGACAAGCTCGACTTCAAGGGAGCCGATGGTGATGCGATCGCCATTCTTCGCGTCCACGTGTTCGTATTTTGCAGGCGCAAGGTGTGACACGTAAACCTTCGCCCCGGTTCGATCCGCCAGTTCGCGAAAACCCGATGCGAAATCGGCGTGCGGGTGGCTGTTCAGAATAGCAGTGATGCGCAGTCCGGCGCGTTCCGCTTCCTCGATGTAGTCGTCGACATCACGTTTCGGATCCACTACGGCAGCTTCGCCATCCGAACCGAACAGGTAGGAAGCATGCGCCAGCCCTTCTACAAAGAAGCGTTTGAGGTGCATAAGATGAGGTGACACCAATCTACGCGAAGAAGCAGTGCAGTGTCATGCAGGATTCGCAGGCCCGCCGCCGCTACCGCGTCGAGAAATTGATGCGAATCGAGCCGTAGGTCAGGTCGTGGGTTGTGCCTGGTCCGAAGTCGTAGCCAACCTCGCTGCCCACACGGAACTCGAGGTTCTCGAAACCCGTGAACGGTCGGGCAGCGATGCCGCCATTTACGACCAGCAGCCGAAACTCGTCTTTGCTGGCAATGCCTGCGCCCTCTGCGTAGACGTAGGCGCGAAGCTTCGGAATATCGTAGCTGACGTAGGCACGGCCGAACGCACCGGGACGGAACGTTGTGCCGCCGATGGACAGCGAACCGGTGGAAGGATAATAACCCGCTTCGACGAAACTGCGGCGAGCGGGATCGTACAGGTTCGAACTCGTTAGGTAATACCGAAGCTGAAGATGACCGCCGTCATGATAGCCCGCCGGAAACTCCGGGCTCGGCGGCCGGTCGCTGGCGCCTCCACGATTCAGGTTATTTTGGGCAAAGAGAGCGCCGCGAAATTCGAAGTTCGCCGGCAGGGCCAGGGCCAGTCCGCCGTCCATGTCCCATTCGCGTTCGCTGATGTCATCTCCGGCACGATCTCGCTCCGGGATATTGCCTGCACTGTTCTCCCGCTGAATCCAAAACTGGCTGTCGACAAAGAGATAAAGCTTTCCGGCTGGAATAATTCCGATGTTGAAGCTCACGTCGGACATAAACAACGGCGTGAACTCAACGCCATTGGCCGCCATCCGACGCCCAACTGCATCGATTGTCAGGGCGAGGTGACCCCAAATTTCCGGCGACCGTGCGGTTGAATACTCCACCGGTGTTTTGTCATCGGCTGCCGGCGTTGAGGCGGCGGAGCCCCCGAAGTAGGCGCGAACTTCGCCATAAACCAGATTGTGTGTGATGTCGTCGTTGATATCCGCGTTGAACGCGTCACCGAACCGGAGCTCCAGATTCGGCAGAGTAGGGATTGGCCGGATGCCGATACCGCCGTCAATCGTGACCAATCGAACATCTACCGCATCCTGAGCAGTGGCCCTGGCGTCCAGATACAGGTAGGAACGGAGGACCGGAATATCCAGCGCCAGATATGCTTCTGCGAATAATCCGGCGCGAAATTGTCGGCCGTCGCCGCCAATCAAATTCACTCCCGGATAATAGCCGAGACTAACGAAACTCAGCCGTCCGGTGTCGTAGATATCAGTGTTGTTGCGGCTGAGATAATATCTCGCTTCGAGCACGCCGCCGTTCTCATAGTCGGCGGCGACGCTTTCCGACCTGCCACGGTTAAGATTATCGGAAGTAAATAGCGAGCCGCGGAGCTCGAACCGGTCGAACACGTTCCATGCGACTCCGAGACTGATATCGTACTCGCGTTTACTGAAATCGTAATTGCCGTAGTTGGAATTGGTGACTCCGGCGGCGGCGCGTTGCCCCCAGAAATCGGCGTCGAGCACGAGGTAGAGTTTTTTCTGCGGCAACAGCCCAATGTTTAGATCGAGCTTGATGTCGAACAGCGGCTCGAACTCAACGCCGTTAGGGGCGACTCGGTCACCGGTGGCATAACCACGGAGGCCCAGGTCTCCCCAAATATCGGGCCAGCGGGAGGCGCGGATTTTTTCCGGCACGGAGTCCTGACCGAACAAAGCCGGGACCAATGCGATCTGCAGCAATAGCGGGAGAAGACGACAAAGACGCATTGAAAAAAGCCGGGCGAGTGTGCGACGCTACGAACACGGGCCGAGCCTTACAAGTCATTCGTGCGCCGCGGTATGAATTCGACCCGGGACAAATCGCACCCGGAAGATCAACTAGGAACGAGGACGCGAAGTAACTCTCAGCGGGCCCGCGGTTTCCAAGTTTTTAACCACAGTGCTGAGATAAACCGATTCGGGATAGTAGGCTTTGTATTTCGTGATTTCAGCGCGGTTTAGAACTTTGAATCCGTAACGTTCGAACATCCGCTCACCGCGCCGGCTCTCGAAGGTCACCATTTGTCCATAAACGCGTTTCTCGCCGCGTTTGTACAAATAACTCAGATACGCGCTCATCAGCGCACGGGTGGTCGAAATCTTTCGCGCACTCGGCAGAAGGTTGATGTGGAAATGCGGTGTCCGCCGCGGCGCGGCCGGGACTTCCCGCCAGCCATGGACCAGGGTCCACCGAATGAACCGGCGGGAGCGGCCGTTGTAACGAAAATACCGACTCAGCGCCCGCAGAAACAAAACCACGTTTTGGTACAACGAGTAGAGCTGATTCCACAGCGGCCGCCGACAACCGAGGAGATAACCCACTATTTCTCCCTCCATTTCCAAAACGAAGGAGGATTCCGGCTCGTGGTCGGTATAATAAGTCGTCAGGAAATCGGCAAACAGTTCTCGATCTTCGTAAACGGGATCGATCGGCTCACCCAGGAAGCCGGTTTGACAGCACAGAGCCCGTACCGCCTCCCGGTCGGAAGACCGGTAGTTTCGGATGGCAAAGGAGCTATCAGTGGGCGCATTCATCAGGAACGGCGGTAGTTTGCGCAAACCTCGCGGTAAATGCAAAAGAGTTGGTCAAACACCTTCTCCCAACTGTAACGCTCCTCGGCAACCTGCGCAGCCTCGCGGCCGACCCGGCCATCCAGCCTGGTGCTTGACTCCTGGATCGCTTCGGCGAGGGCTTCCGGAGAATTTTCCCGCGCCCAGGTCTCCTGTTCATGAAATACAATCTTATCCATTGAACTGCCACGGATGCCGACGACTGGGGTCCCACAGGCCTGACTCTCCAGAGTCACCAGCCCGAATGTTTCCTGGAGACCGGGATGTACGAACAAGTCGGCGGCACGGTAGTAGCCGGCGAGCTGGCTCGAATCGTTACAGTATTGAATCCAGGAAACGCGGTTACTGCGCGAGCTCAAATCAATGAGGCGATCCCGGTCCGGGCCATCCCCCACCACTAAAAGGTGAAAATCGCCAGGTCGGTGTTGCATCAGTCGATCGAAAGCGGCAAACAGCGTGCCGGTATTTTTTTCTTTGGCCAGTCGGCCGACGTATAGCAGCAGTTTCTGATGAGGAACGATGCCTAACCGATGACGTGTTCCGGCGGCGGCATCCACATCCGGATTGAAGATCTCTATGTTCACACCGAGATGCACCACCCGCACGTTGCTGACGCCCCACTCGAAGAGCGTATCCGCCAACGCCTCTGACGGAACCAATGTGGCAGCGAACCGATTGTACAAGTTGCGCACGTAACGACGGGCCAGATCCATCACTGCTTCGCGACCGGTTCGTCCAAGAAATTTGGAGGCGCTGCGCAGGTAGGCTTCGGGGAAGTGGGAATGATAAAACGCAACTGCCGGGATTCCGAATGCCTCGCCTGACGCGAGAGCTTTCCACGCCAGTTGATAAGGATCGCTCGATTCGATGATGTCTGGGCGTTCCCTCTCCAGGACCTCTTCGACTCGGCGCAGATTAATCAATGCGCGGTAGCGTGACGTGCGAGACAACAGTGGAGAATGAATCGAATAGACCCGCGACTGCGGAGCGCTCGTGGTCTCGGTCTTTGCGCCCGGAATGATGAGCACATGATCGTCGTCGGGACGATGCTTCTGAATAAACGCGATCTTCTCGTGAACATAACGTTTCACCCCGCCGCTAAACGGCGAGTAGAATTGGGTGAGATCGCAGATCTTCATTGCGGAGGACTGTTAGGTTAACAGCGGATCCGTCCTCGCCAAGGCTACTGCGCGGTGCTGTGGATTGCTCTTCTGTAGCGGCGGTCTATGACCATCGAAGTGGCATTGGCATCCCTGCCAATGATTAGACCCACATCGGCTGGAAGCCGATGCCACAATGCTGCTGGGCGGCCACAAACCGTCGCTACAAACTATTCCACCTCGGCGAGGTATTTCTCCGCTCGAAGCGCAGCGGCGCAGCCTGCGCCGGCCGCGGTAATCGCCTGCTTGTACACTCGATCGGCCACGTCGCCCGCTATGAACACGCCGGGGTGCCTACTTTCGACCAGATTTTTGGCAAGGAGATATCCCTCGGTGTCGGCATCAAGCTTTCCGAGGTACGGCTTTGTGTTCGGGTCGTGACCGATCGCCACAAACACACAGGCCACTTCGAGTTCACGCTCAACATTGGTGTTGATGTCGCGCAACAAGATCGCCTGCATCTCACCGCGTTCGTCCATGATGTATTGTTTCACGACGGTATTCCAGATTGGCTCGATCTTTGGGTGCGCCAAAGCACGATCCGCCATGATCGGTGAAGCGCGCAGTTTGTCCCGGCGATGGATGAGATAGACCTTGGACGCGAAACGGGTCAGGAACAGCGCCTCTTCCGCCGCCGAATCGCCCCCGCCGATCACGCAGACCGGCACGTTTTTGTAAAATGCGCCGTCACATGTTGCGCACGACGTTAGGCCGTGGCCGACCAGCTTCTCCTCATTTTCGAGTCCGAGCCAGCGCGCGGAAGCGCCGCTGGCAATAATCAGTGCCTTCGTTTCCAGCCATTCATCGTCCGCTTTGATCCGGACATGGCTGTTCTGGGGATCGAAATCCGTCACTTCGGCATAGGAAAACCGGGCACCAAACTTCTCCGCCTGCTCATGCATGTTCATGATCAGCTGAGGTCCTTCAATGCCTTCCGGAAAGCCCGGGAAATTTTCTACCAGCGTGGTGGTGGAGAGTTGTCCACCCGGTTGGCGTCCCTCCAGCACAAGCGGACTCAGCTTGGCGCGGGCGGCGTAAATCGCAGCGGTTAGACCGGCGCAGCCGCTGCCCACGATAATGACATTCTCCATGGGGAAATGTAGCATGCTGCGCAACTGTTCCAACGGAGGGACGAGCTAGTCTCGTCCCAAATATTTCCGCCGCGTCTCCAATCGATAGTGGGACGAGACAAGCTCGTCCCTCCGCTCAGACCGTCGCCGGGGCGCGGTTGCGGTGCAGAGCCGGTTTAACGCACCTGACCATCGCGCCCATATCCAGACTGCCGCTGAGAAATTTGTTCACCTTTCCCGCCCAGAATTCCGGGTTCGCGATGAGCTGCGGATAATCGACCTCGAGCACTTCGAAGTTCGGCGAACCTTTCATCCCCCGGAGAATAGTGTTCCGGTGGTGGGCCAGCGTCTCGCCCAGCTTTTCCGCGGATTGATTCGCGCCGCGGGTTTTCCGTCGATCAATCATTTTGCTTTGTGATGCGACGACTTCTTCAATCGGCCGGCTCATGAAAATGACGCGATATCGGTGCAGCGGCGGCAGCGAAGGAATTAACGCGGATACGATTTTGACCGGTTTGCCATCGACCTGCGTGAGAATCTCGGGCTGTTCGCCCAGCCGTTTGATCTCTTCCCATTCAAAATAGCCTTCGGGATTGTCCAGATCGGCTGCGCGGTGATGATCGGCCATCACTTCCATGCCACCGGCTTTCAGCATTTGCATCATCAACGACGTTCCCGAACGAGGGAGCCCGGAAACAACCGTAAACGTGCCCGGCCTAACCGGTGGAGGCTCGGCCGCCGAGGCAACCAGTTCGGCGCGCTTTCCGGCCCGGGTTCGCGCTGCCTCCTGCAGGATCTTCAATTCAATCGCGCCTGCTTTCCGTCGTTTGGCAACTTCGATCGATTGGGCAAAATGATAAGCGCTGCGTTCTGCATTACCCTGCTTCTTATAAAGACGCGCCAGCCAGCGATGGGCCAGAAACAGCGGCCCACGTTGCCTAACTGCCATTTCGAAGGCGGGAATGGCCCGTTCGATCATTTGTAACCGGACCAGTGCGCAACCGAGGTAAAAATGCGCCATCGGAAGGTGATGCTGCAGGCCGACCGCCAGAATGGCTGCGCCGGCGGCTTCGTCGTAACGCCGTTGCCGCAGCAGCGCGAGGGCCAGTCCCATTCGAGCCTGGCCGCTGTGAGGATCGATTTCCAAGGCGCGTTCAAAAGCCCGTTCTGCGTCGCGATAACGAACAGAGCGCAGGTAGGTATTCCCAATGGCCAGGTGAAGATCGGGAAGGTGCGGTTCCCCTTTCTCGGCCGCAAGTAAAAGCTTCAGGCTTTCCGAATAACGTCCGCGATCAAACGCGATGTTGCCGCGAATCAAGAATGCAACCGGAGCGTTGCCCAGTGCCTCCAGCATCGGCGCGATCGTTTCCTCGCCCGCATCGAGAAGGCCGAGTCGCGCCTGGCACCGGGCCAGGAGAAATGTGATATCGGATCTGGCCGGCGCATCGGAATTGAGCGTTTCAAGCAATTCAAGCGCGTCCGGATAACGACCGGTTTCGATATAGACCCGCGCCAGATTCCAGTTTTGTTCGAGCCGGCACGCCGCTGCCGCTCGGTTTCGGTCTTTGTCTGGGCGTTCGATGTAACCGAGGGCGATGAATTGTTCGAGCAGGGCCGCTGATTCGTCAGGCTCCAGGTCCATTTCGGCGGGCATTCCGGTATTGCCTGGAACTTCTTCCCAGCTTGGAATGAAAGTCAGCTGCGGAGCCTGCTCGAATGCCTCCACCAAAACGCGGCCTTCCATGTCCTGTCCCACTGGCAGTCCAAACAAATTAAGAATTGTGGGCGCAATATCCAGCAGACTGGCGCCGTAGATCCGTTCGTCCCGTTTGACGCCTTGACCTCGCATGGCAAAAACCCCGAGGGGCCGGTGCCAAATCGTAGGCCCGCTCGGATTCTGTGGAGTGTAGCGCGGGCGAAGCAGATCGGAATGGAAACCGTGATCAGACAACAGAATGACGATTGTATCCGGGCCGGCGAGCTGAAGCAGACGCCCTAACAACATATCGTGAAGTCGATACGCGCTGTTCACCACGTCTTTGTACAATTCGAAGTCTGGTTGCGGCACACCCTCCAATTGAGGCGGGTGATAGGTCATGAAGGCATGGCAAAAATGATCGATGGCGTTGTAATAGATAGCTCCGAAATCCCACGGTTCGTGCTCGAGCAACCAGGTCGCGGCCGCGTGAATGGAAAAACATTCGGCCAGCAGTTTCGCCACGATTGCCAGCCTGCGATCCCTGTCCTGATCGACGTCGGCGGCTCGCGGAACGAACATTTGCAGCATCTCGCCGGTGATTTCGTCCGGTTGGACCCGAAGGCTGCCCAGTTCGACCGCCAGGCGCTCGGGATGGACCGTGCCGCGCATTAACGGCCACGGATCTCCTGGCGCGGCGGTGGCGTGGGGATACATGTCGGACACAGAGGCGCCGTTGATCGGTTCGGCGGGATGCCCACCGAACCATCCGACTACATGACTGCGAAGACCGGATTGATTCAAAATATTCCACAGCGCCTTTACCTTTCGTGACGTGCTGGTAACCGGTCGCACGTCGCCGTTAGGCGAAACTTCGGTGAAACCAAGAATGCCGTGTTTGTCCGCACGTTTGCCCGTTCCGATCGAATTCCAAAGCATGGGCGAAATGATTGGCTGGAGAGTTGTGATGTCGCCCATCACCCCTTCCTCGAGAAAACCGGAAAGGACCGGCATTTCGCCGCGTTCAATGAGCGGATCGATCAATTTCCAATCCGCCGCGTCCCAACCGATAAGTAGAACCTTGTTCATTTCGGCTGGCGCAGGTCGAGCACAGCCGTGCCGACGGTTTTCACCACCCGCGCTTTCGGTAGGCGCCGGCCGAAATTCGCGGTATCGCGGTGTTGAATGTCGTTAGCACTAAACTGCACCCACTTCACGTTTTGGGCGATGAGCGCGTTCATGATGTGATACTTGAGGGCGGAGGCGACCCAGGTGTGGCGATGTTCCGGCAAAACCACTGTCGCCTCGATGGCGCCCATGATGCCGTGGTAGGTCGCTAGAATGACCCCGACCATCTTGCCATCGAGCAGCGCTACCCGCGAAATGGTGAGAGAGAATCCGTGTTCTGTTCCTCGCAGCCGCTCGGCCGTGCCGTGTGCGGGGAAACCGAGGTAATCTATGAGTACCCGGCAAACCTCTTCTCGATTGGCTTCACTAAGCGGGATCACCCGCGCGCCGGCGGGCAACCGACCGCGAGCGACGATGCGCTCATAAACCGGAGTGTACGCTTTGATGTAAGATTCCATTGGCGCCTCGTAGGTGATCGTCGGCGGCTTTGCCTGAAGACCACAAGCCAGCGCAAACTGGAAAGCGGTACTGCTTTGTTCCATCCGGCGGGTTCGAAGTTCCTTCGCGCCAGTCTCACGCGCTGCAATCGTTAGGCGATTTAAAAGTTCGCGCCCGATTCCGTTTCTCCGATGCGCTTCGCTGATTTGTATGAAGCAACCGGCGTGGTCCGGGAATGTTCGGCTCGGTTCGAACCAAACGCCTCCAGCTGCCACCAGCACCTCACCCTCAGTCGCGACGAATATTTCAGCGTCCGCGGGTAATGATGCCGCCGCAAAAAATGGAGTGAGTTTGCGGCGATCGAGATGGGTAGCAGGCCGAATGGCGAAACTCGCGGCGATCAAGACGATAGAATCCTAGGCGAGCCCGAGCTGCGGTTTGGAGATCATCGCTGGGGCGGTTCGCGGCGATATTTTCACGTATTTGTTGTATCAAATCCGCCCTGAAGGATCAATGATAATCAGGACAGACTCGGCTACTCAGTACTGCTCCCCAAACGGACGGTTAGGCAAACGACCGCCGGCTACCGTCATAAAAGCACGGCACCGGAACTAGCGCGAAGAACAGTTTCGTCGTCTAACCGCGGACCAAGCGCACGCGGTTACGCGCAACTGCCAGACCGGCCGCGCCTAACGCCATTAGTGCGAGCGTGCTGCCTTGATCAGGAACCGTGGGCCCCGACGACGGCGCTTCGGTGTGAGCTGGAGTATCGGCGTTAGTCTCGTAACCAAGGGCATTCAGCGTGACGTTCGGATAAGCGGCATCACTTCCAACGGTGATATTGGCCCAGCCGTAATGAATATCAGAACCGATCTCGAATTTCAGGCCCAGAAAACCGGTGGCGCCCGGGCCAAAGTTGGCGAAAAAACTGGCTATCGTTGCGGTGCCCCCAAAGGTGTCCATCGGCCCAACCATATGGCTGGAAGCGAGATTGCTGGCCTTGAAGAATTCTTCCTGGTTGCCCGCGATAGCGTTGTTCGCCGTCAGTCCGCTGATGCTGGCGAAAGGGCCGGTGAAGAACGGATCAAATCCTGTAAAGATCTTAAAGTCCGCCCCGGTAAACGTGCCGGTGGTCGACACCGCTGCGCTGGCGGTGGCGGCGTTGACGTCGAAATAAAGATTGCCACTGCTACTGGTGGATCGATCGGTGGCATTCAGGCCGGTGAGATCCAGCGTGACCAAATTTGCGTCCGCGTTCGGTGCTCCGGCGCCAGCAGCTAACGCGGCGCCGACGGCAACGCCGTAGAGAGCGAATCGCTTTTCAGGGAGAGACCGACGCACGGGAGAGGTAATAGCCGTCATGGATGGGAATTGTGTCAAATTTCCATAGCTGTTGTCAAACCTTTTTGGCCGCGGCCGACATTAATTCCGACCGAACCCGGAGTGGAATTAGTTGTTACTCAGATCGTTGCTAGCGGTGAACGCTTAACAGGCGGACGGGCCGCATCGGTACTTCCACATTGGCCATAATTATAGTGTAATCGGCCCTTCATGCGCCCGGCTGCCGTTCTCTCCCTTTTCTTCGTCTCAGTCAGCGGCGTCTTTTCGGCAACGGCTCAGGTTCCGGCTACCGCCTTCGTAAACTTTGAGGCTCGCCAGACCAGACCCATTTGTTTGTCGTCTGACAGCAAGCTCCTTCTGGCCGTGAACAGCGCAGACGCCCGGCTGTCCGTTTTCAATCTAGGCCAGACTCAGCCGCTGCTTTCCAAAGAAATCCCGGTGGGAATTGAGCCGGTTTCGGTTTCCCCGCGCACGAACGACGAGGTGTGGGTAGTGAACGAGCTTTCCGACAGCATCAGCGTTGTGTCGGTTTCGTTAGGCCTAGTAACGGACACGATCTACGTGAAGGACGAACCCGCAGATGTTGTGTTCGCCGGCAACCGCGCGTTTGTCAGCGTAGCGGGTAATAATGAAGTTCGCGTTTACGATGCAATTACTCACACCCTCGTTAGCACCATTCCGCTGGAGGGGCAGCAACCACGGGCGATGGCGGTCAACGCCGACGGCACCAGGGTTTACGTGGTGTTCGCTGAATCCGGCAATCGCACCACCTTGATTCCTTACCAGAATGCGCCGCCGCAGCCCTCCCCAACGAATACAAACTTGCCCGCGCCGCCCGCCGTTGGATTGATCGTTGATGCCACCGATCCGCAGTGGAATCCGTCCGTGATTAAATACAACATGCCCGACAATGACGTCGCGGAAATCAATACTACCACGCTGCAGGTCAGCCGTTACTTTCCACACATCGGGACGCTGAATCTGGGAATCGCGGTCCAGCCTTCCACGGGCGATCTTTTTGTAACGAATACTGACGCCCGCAATCTGGTTCACTTTGAACCGAATCTCCGGGCCCACTTCGTCGATAACCGCGTCACCCGCATCGCGTCGTCCAATGGAGTGGCAACCATTTCGGATCTGAATCCGGGGACAGACTATAACACGCTGCCGAATCCGACCGCGCAAAGCATCGCATTGGCCCAACCCATGGGCATCGTGTTCGATCCTTCCGGGACATTTGCCTACGTGGCGGCATTTGGCAGCGACCGGGTTGCCCGGATCAATGGAACCGGAACCGTGACGTCTCGGATTGACCTGAGCCCCGGCGCCATCAATTCCAGGAGCAAACGCGGTCCACGAGGACTAGCGCTGGATATGCCTAACGGCCGTCTTTATGTTTTGAATCGCATCAGTAACACGATCAGCGTGATCAACGCCAGCACCGACACCGTAATTGGAGAGTTCCCGGTAGGCGCATTTGATCCGACTCCGACGGTGATCCGCAATGGCCGCGGTTTCCTTTACGACGCACGCCTCTCCGGAAACGGCACCGTTTCGTGTGGGTCCTGTCACCTCGACGGTGATACCGATCGCCTGGCGTGGGATTTGGGTGATCCGGGAGGGCAAATGGCAACAGTGACCGGGACGCCATCCATTCCGAACACGCCGTCGCAGTTTCCCACGCACCCGATGAAGGGACCGATGAGAACACAAACGCTCAAAGGTCTGAGCAATCTGGCCCCATTACACTGGCGGGCCGACCGGGCGACTTTCGATGCATTTAACCCGGCGTTCGATTCGCTGATGGGCGGGCCGCAGTTGGCCGCTGCCGATATGGATGCTTACCGCCAGTTCATCGAGACGATCCAGTTTCCACCTAATCCAAACCAGAAGCTCGACCGAACACTGCCGGCCAGCATCGCCGGCGGTAACCCGGGCGCCGGACTGAACACATTTCTGAATGAGCCATACGCTCTGAATATAACGTGCAACGCATGTCACCTGGTCAATCCCGGTCCGGGGACTAACCGGTCGATCACCAGTGCCAGCTTCCTAAGGGAACCACAAAGCATGAAGGTGCCGCAGCTGAGGAACGCCTACAAAAAGATCTTTTTCAATAACGCTGCGGGCGCGACGTCGCTCGACGGTTACGGACTGACTCACGACGGGGCTTTTTCGTCGATTTTTCAATTCCTGGGTACGGACGTTTTTGTGCTGATCAAAAACGACACCACTCGTAAGACAAACCTGAATTCATTCCTGATGTGCCTGGATACAGGTTCCGCGCCTGCGATTGGGTATAGCCGCACGATCACGTCAGCTAACGTTAACGACCCAGCACTCAACACCGATTGGAATTTGCTGCAAAGCCAGGCCGGCGCAGGGAACATCGATCTGATTGTAAAAGGAACGCTTGATGGCAGACGTCACGGATTACTGTTTCAATCGGCTTCCAACAGCTACACCTCGGACACGACTGGACTCGGCCCATTCTCCCAGGCGCAGCTAAAAACGAAAGTTCAGGCCGGCGATACGATGACATTCATGGGTGTTCCCCCGGGCTCGGGCATGCGGATGGGCGTTGACCGGGATTTGAATGGCGAGCTCGATGGCGACGGTCCGCCGTTTACAAATTACAATGCCTGGACGGCATACTGGCTTACACCGGCTGAGGCGGCCGATCCGAATGTTGGCGCTGTGAGTGCAGATGCCGATCGTGACGGTCTAACGAATCTCATGGAATATGCGCTCAACCTTCGGCCGAAATTTTCGGACATAGGAGCCGGTCCGGTCGGTCAGATAGGAAATGGCGCGCTCTCGCTGACCTACACCAAAATCCTCGATGCCGCGGATATCGATTACGTCGTTTTCGAATCAACCGACCTGCAGTCGTGGCAGCCGGCAGCAGTGACTAACGAGGTGCTGGCGGATAATGGCCGGCAGCAGACAATTCGGGCAAAGCTGAATAACTCAGCGGCGAAGTTCGTTCAGCTGCGGGTGACCAAGCACTAGTCGGTTAGGCACGAGTGCCGAAGGCACGGCGGAAATTAGCCGGTGGCGCCAGGCACCGGCAACCGATGTGAAGACGCCTGGCTTGGCCGGGCCCGCGGAGATCGCCCATTGCAACTGCCTCCTCCCCTGCCGGGGCGCGGGCGATCGTTGCATTCTTTTCCGGTGGCTTGCGTCACCGGCTAATTTCAACCGTGCCTCCGGCACTCCTTGCCCGTGCAGGGCCCGTCGACGATTGCTCGACATTGCACCCGGCGTAGTCTCCGCAATGCCGGAACTCGCGGAGGTCGATTGGTATCGCCGACAATGGGATGTCGGACAGGGCGATCGAATCACCAATGTGAAACTCCATTCCGGTAAGTATGTGCTGCGCGGTGCCGACGAACGGATGCTTCGCCGGATTCGGGGTACGACTCTGCTCGGTTCCGAGCGGCATGGGAAACAGATGCTGTTTCGCTTCTCGGATGGCGGCTTCGTAGGAATTCATTTAGGAATGACTGGAAAGACCAGAGTCGAACCAGCCGATTTCCGGCCGGGCAGATACGATCATATCGTGTTCTACCAACCGAAACGTGCGCTGGTGTTCAGCGATCAACGGCAGCTGGGGCGGGTACGTGTGCATTTTGGACCCGGCTTACCCGAATGGTGGAAAATTGATTCTCCGCAAATCGAATCCCGCGCATTCGACCGCACCTTTTTCGACGGTTACCTGAAGCGGCACGGCAACGCTCCGATTAAAGCTGTGCTGCTGATGCAGACCGGATTTCCCGGAATTGGAAACTGGATGGCCGACGAAATTCTGTGGCGCGCGCGGGTGAACCCGTCAAAGCGAGCGGCTCGTCTGACAGTGGCCGAGCGACAGGCCGTTTTCCATGCCACCAGGTTTGTCGTTAGGCGATCTCTGGCCACGATAGGACGCGATTTTTCCGAACCGCCACGGAACTGGCTGATTCACCAGAAGTGGAAACGCAATGGAGTCTGCCCAAAACATCGAACACCGCTGCGGCACGCCACCATTGGCGGTCGCACCACCGCCTGGTGCCCCACATGCCAGGGCTAGTCGCTAGACTTTTCCAGAAAGGGGTTATTGCGCTGCCGGCTTTGTTTTGCGGATATCTGATCTATCGCTACGGCGTCGATTTCCCGTGGCAGGATGAGTGGGATGGGACAAGTCCCCTGTTCGAGAAAATGGCGGCCGGGACACTTGGGGTCTCCGACTTTTTCGCGCAACATAACGAGCATCGAATCTTCTTTCCGCGGATCATTTTCTTCGGGCTGGGCCGATTAACCCGCTGGAACATCCGCGCGGAATTGTTTGTCGTCTGGCTGCTAACCATTGCCTGCCTCTTCAACATCGGTCGACTCGCGCGAATCGACACGAACCATTCCAGCGGGCGCTTCTGGATTCTATTCGCTGCCAGCATTCTTCTGTTCTCGCCGCTTGCGTATGAGAATTTTCTGTGGGGTTTTCAAATCGGATTTCTTCTGCCGCTGGCTTGTCTGACGGCGGCGTTGTGGATCGCGGTGGATATTCGTCCGCCGCACAACTTCATTCTGGCGGCGATCCTGTGCACGGTCTCCACGTTCTCGATCGCGAGTGGATTTCTGGCCTGGTTTCTCGTTGCCCCTCTGTTGTTCCGAACCCGGCAATCCGTCGAGCGACGCCGGCGATATCTTTCACTCGCGATTTGGGCCGGCCTGTTCGTGGCCGAAATGCTTCTATATTTTCACAGTTACCAAAAGCCAGCGATTCATCCGAGTTTGTTTCTGCCGCTCCAGCATCCAGTGCGCGCCGTCGGCTATATTTTGGCCTTCCTCGGCAGCCCGTTCTCCTACGCAACCCGTTTGAACCCGGTAATGCTGGCCGTGGCGACCGGCGGAGCCCTTTTGCTGGTGTTCGTTATTTGCGCGGTTTACGTGTGGCGGCACCGAGAAAACCGTACAATCGTTAGGCGGGCTTCGCCATGGCTCGTTCTCGGGTTGGCGGCGGTTGCTTTCAGTGGGTTGACCATGCTCGGCCGCTTGGGATTTGGGATCGAGCAGGCAAGAAGTTCCCGCTACCTGCCGTTTGCCGTGCTGTTGCCGATAGCCCTCGTGGCGCTCGTCCCGATGATCTACTCGCAAACTCATAATAAGGAGTCTTCATTGAACCTGCGTTTGCGGCGAAGCGGTCTGCTTCTGTTAGGCCTGATCTTCGGCCTGCTGACGGTTCTCGGATCTGTTAACGCGTTGTCGATCTGGCCCGCTGTTCGGCAACTTCATCTCTGCGGCAAAGCGCGGCTCCAATTTATTAATGTGGTACCCGAGGCAGACCAGCTGACCCGTGCTGTCTTTCCGGACGAGGAGAGACTGAAGACCGCTGCGACTGTTTTGTCGTCCCTGAAGTATTTGCGGCCGCCAGTCGTGGCGACGAAGCGGGTTTCGGATGTGGCCGACTCCACTAAACCTGATTCGCACGCCGGCGCTTTTGCTATCGACAGATCGCAACCACCTCGCATCGAGCTTCGCGGTGTAGCCATTCTGCCGATGAAGAAACGGCCCGCCGATGTGGTTTTGATCAGCTACGACAATGCGGACCACGAACCAATCGTTTGTGCCGTTGCGCGGGCGGGAGCTGCCGCTCCGGGAGCGGGCGTGTCCGCCTTGTGGTGGACAAGTCTGCCGCTCGATCGTCTGCCGGGGGGTGACGCGTCGCAGTTAAAGGCGTGGGCATTCGATGCCGAAACGGGACGAGCCTACCGTCTGGAAGGCCCAATATCTGTTAGGCAGTGATATAGACGGTAATCTTATGGAATCCGGTGGCTCCGGAAGAAAACGGCCGGTCAGGATCAAACTCCTGAACTTCGCCTTCACCATCTGTAGCCCGCGCGATCATCACGTAATTCCCCGGTGCTTGCGGTTTCCAGCCGCCGCGGGCACGCCAGAGGGACCATCCGAGATCGCCTCCTGAATAATAGATTTCTGCGTCGCTCCATTGTTGGCCATCATCGAAGCTCACTTCCACTCGCGAAATGCCGCGGTCGCCGCCATAAGCGACGCCTTTCACTTCGACTGGCCCGACAAACTGGCCTAACGATATCACCGCCTGATCGAATGGAACGTCGATCCGCGATCGTGTCGGAACCATGAAATCGGGCCCCCATCCCTGTTTTTCATAAAATCCTTTAGCTTCCGGACCGGTCAGCTCAATCCGGGTGAGCCATTTCACATGCTTCTCACCATAGTATCCCGGCACGATAACCCGGGCGGGAAATCCATGACGATGCGGCAGCGGCTCGCCGTTCATCTCATAAACAACGAGGGTGGTGGGATCCAGGGCTTTCTCCACCGGAAAGGTGTCGGTGTAGTTATCCACCCCGTGCAGCCGCACTTTCGTAGCGCTCGATAGAGCGGAGGATTGCGCGATCAAATCCCGCATCGACACTCCCTTCCACCGGGCGTTGCTCATGAGCCCACCATCGAGCCCGTTGCTTATGCACATTAATGTCGTTTCCTGCTCGGTAGGCGAGAACGCTTTCACTTCTTCCAGTCGATACGCTCGTGGAGTCCGGACCAGCCCATCTACTTCCAGATGCCAGAGCGCAGGGTCTACCCGCGGGTCGATCACATTTTTAGTGACGCAATAAAATTGGTCGTTAGGGGTGATTGGTTGAACGTCCGGACCTTTGTACTGCGTGCCGTCGTAGCTGAAACTGGCGGCCCGATATAATTTTCTAACCAAGGCTGCACCGCCGCCCACCAGAATGAGACCAAGGCCGCCCAAAACCACCGCACGGCGGCCAACCGACGGGCTGAACTCGGCATCTGTAGCGGCCCGTTTTGGCTTCACCAGCCACCGCCAGGTGCCGACCAGGATTCGTTCGTAGACCAAGGTGCAGAGCGCGAATCCAATTAAGGTGACCAGTCGTGCAGCATTGATAGGCAACCCGCGGTAGTGCGTGCCTAACACCGGCCAAAGCGTGATCGCCACCGCCACGATGGGGAGCAGAATGAACAGGATCACGGTCATGACGGTGCTGAGCCGGGTGCGCTCACGGCGATTGAACAGGGCAAGGACGACTCCCCCGATCGTGCCGACTGCCAATATGCCGGCGGCGGTTGAACCGACGCCTAACTGTTTTAAGTGATTGTATCCGCCGACCCTGCCCATGAGGGCCAGGAATGGTCCGGGTGTGAAGAACACGGAAAGCCGGTCACCGAGGATCGCGAGAGGTGTGGCCACTCCCAGGCTGGCGAGCACCAGCATCATCAGCAACATGCCGATCGCGGCGAGCAGACCTGCAAACAATCCGCCTAGGATAGCCTTTGGCCGGCTCATCAGTGTCCGAGGTTTAACAATTTGAGCCGAGTGTGGGAACGAAATTATTCCGGGAACTTCATTGCTCGAGTTCCACAAGACGTGACCAGCAGATTACGTTGTCATCCTGAGCGCAGTCGAAGGACCTCTCCTACTAGCGTGACGTCTACGGCATTTGTGAGGTCCCTCGACTTCGCTCGGGATGACATAACTTCGTGCCTGGTAGAGCGGCGGGTGATGCGCGAACCAGCGCGATATATCCGAGTCCAGATGAGCAGATTCATTCACCTTCCCATGGCCACGCGCAGCAGCGTTGCAATAATGCGCGTGCCGGCGACAAATGTGCCGCGGAGAGTTCCAGAAACTTTCGACACGCCGCCGGTGCGGCATCGGTGGTCGACCGGTATTTCCAAGATCCGCAGTCGCTTTTTGGCAGCGCGCATCTGCATTTCTACATTCCATCCGTAGGTCTGCTCTTTCATACCTAACGAGGTCAGAACGTTCGGCCGGATTGCGCGAAACGGGCACATGTCGGTATAGCGAACTCGGTAGAGGACAGAGGTCAGCGCACCGGCGAGATGGCCCGCGAACAACTGCTGAAAATTCATGCTACCGGACTCCCGTTTGCCTCGTGCACGCGACCCGATTACAAAGTCGTGAGTGTTGGCAATGATCGGATCGATCAATCGCTGCATGAATTCAGGGCAATCGCTGCCATCGCCGTCCAGGAACACGATGATCTCACATTGATCTGATACCGAGCGCACCCCCGCTGCGCAGGCCCGGCCATACCCGCGGTTAGGCTCAAATACTACGTTCGCGCCCGCACTACCAGCACGCGCCGCGGTCTGATCGGTGCTGCCGTTATCGACCACAATTACCTCGCCAGGCACACCCGTGGCCAGAACATCGCGCACCACGTCGGCGATTGGTTCCTCCTCGTTGAGCGCCGGTATAACGACAGAAACAAACGGCATTTCTGATTCCTGTTTACTGGCCGCCGAAACGTGTTCCCAACTCCCGGCGGCTTATCTTGCCCCGCTCGTTCACCGGTAACTGATCGAGCATGAAAATCCTTTTGGGAACCTGCCAGCCGCTCAGCCGCCGCCGGCAAATTTTTAGCAGGTCGGTCTCAGAAATGCCTTCGGCTGCCACAACACAGGCAGCAACTTCTTCGTTGCGTACCGAAGATGTTCTACCAAAGACAACCGCGTCACGCACACCGGTGATCGCCAGCAACTCCGCTTCTACCTCCGCCGGATTCACCTTTTTGCCGGCGACATTGATCAGGTCCGATACCCGACCCACGATTCGCCACCCGGCCGGTGACGACGTCAACACATCGTCCGGCGTAAATGCGCCGTTACTCAGTTTGATTTCTTCCGACTGCGGGAAATAACCGTCGGCCACAGCGGCGCTTCTCACTCGAACCTGCGTTCCTTGCGGACCGGCAGATAGCGGTTCGATCGTAACGCCATTCATCTCCTTGCCGACGAACCCGTCGCCGACGATCTGCCCCTTGGTGTCATAACAGATGCCGCCGCATTCCGAGGAGCCGTAGAACGAATGGATCCGCAGGTTGAATTTATCTTCAAACTGCGTCGCAACAGGTGCCGGCAACGGTGCGCCGGCCGAGATGCAAAGGCGAAGTGCTGGCAGAATCGGAGCGTCCCCGATTTCGTGAAAAGACTGATAGAATACCGGCATACCGGGGAAGACGGTCGCGCCGGATCGCCCCAGATTATGAAGGACGGCCCGAGGCAAACGATCGCTGCTCAGTGCTACCGGGACTCCACGGACAATCAATGGTGTCAGTAAATTACTGAATCCGTACGAGTGAGAGATCGGGATGACACCGAAGTTCACATCCGCTTCAGAGATTCCCATTGTGTCGCAAATCTGGACGCAATCAGCGAATAGTTGGGCGCTTTGAAACCGAATGGCGCGAGGAGCCGCAGTCGTCCCCGAAGTGAGTTTGAGGAGAGCAGGGATATCGTCGCCCCAGTCGATGGTATCTGCGCTTAACGAACAGATGGTCAGATCTGCGCCGCGATTTGTCTGGGCATTGCCCGGCGCGGCGGTGATCAAACCTGACCCGCGGCAGATTTCGAGAGCTGTCGCGCGATCTTGCGCGCTGGCGGATTGATCGATCGGCACAACCGGTAATCGTTGCCGAAGTGCGGCAAGAATGATCGAGGGCCAATCCGCGTGGTTGCCAATTTGCACCCCGATAACCGTCCCCGGCTCGAACTTTCGCAGCTGGTCGACGAGATTGACCGCTCGATCTTCTACCTGTTGGAAGGTGCGAACTTGCCAACCCTGCTCGTCCAGGATCGCCCCATGGTCGCGCCGTCGCTCCAAGGTTTTCTGCCACGCCTGTAGCAAAGGATCATGGACTTTCATCGCTTGCGAAATGGCCCGGGTACGCTTAGATTCCGCGCTCCTTTTGGAACATGAAAGCGGACATCCATCCTGAATACTCCGAGACCGACATCGTTTGCGCGTGCGGCACGGTCTACCATACCCGGTCGACCCGTCGTGACATTAAAATCGGTATCTGCGCCGCTTGCCATCCGTTTTTCACCGGGGAACAGAAATTCGTCGATACCGCAGGTCGGGTCGAGAAGTTCACCCGTCGTTACGGCAGCACGAAAGCCACGCGGGCTTCCAAGGCTTAGCTGGAGTTTTGTAGCGGCGGTCTGCGACCGCCGTCTTTTTCGGCGCTCATAGAGCGCCGCTACAACTGTCCATGGATTTTTCCTCACTTATTCGGCGGAAACGGGATCGGTTTGTTGAGCTGGATCGCGAAATCGCGGACCCGGCTCTGTTTTCGAATCGGAAACGTGCCCAGGATCTGATGCGTGAACGTTCGGGGATCGAGCACTTACTGAAAATCTGGGACGAATTGGAGGGTGTTCGGAAGCAACTGGAAGATAACCGCGAGCTGGCGAGTTCCGGAGACGCTGATCTTGCCGCAATGGCCGCGGAAGAAATCCCCGAGCTGGAAAAACGAGTAGCGGGATTGGAACAGGACGTTCAGATCGCGTTATTGCCCGCTGACGAAACCGATGAACGAGACGCAATCATCGAAATTCGCGCCGGAACCGGTGGAAATGAGGCCGCCATTTTCGCTGCTGATCTTTACCGAATGTACAATCGATATGCCGAGGCAGCCGGCTTGAAGACCGGCGACCTCGAATCCAGTCCCTCCGAATTAGGCGGGCTGAAGGAGGTAATTTTTCAAGTTTCCGGTGAAGCCGTGTTTCGGAAACTTCGCTTCGAAAGCGGTGTTCACCGCGTTCAGCGAGTGCCGGCGACTGAAGCGCAGGGACGAATCCACACTTCGACTGCGACCGTGGCTGTCTTGCCGGAAGCCGAAGAAGTAGATATCGAATTAAAACCTGACGATCTTCGGATCGAAGTTTCGCGCGCCGGCGGACCAGGTGGGCAGGGAGTGAATACGACCGACTCTGCGGTTCAGGTGTTGCACATACCGACCGGCACAATTGTCCGATGCCAGGACGGCCGGAGTCAGCTGAAGAACAAGGAGAAGGCGCTGAGTATTCTTCGATCGCGTCTGCTGGAGCGTAAGCAACGGGAGGAAGCGGAGAAATATAGTGCCCAGCGGCGTGGGCAGATCGGCACTGGAGGTCGGGAGGAGAAGATTCGAACCTATAATTTCCCGCAGAACCGGATTACCGATCACCGTATTGGGCTGACCTTGTATAATCTGGATCGGGTGATGGACGGTGATCTGGGCGAAATGATCCAGGCGCTGCAGGCCGCAGATTTGGCGGAGCGGCTGAAAGAAACCGCCGGAGTTTAGGCTCGCATCCAGGAAGGAATGTTTTTTTTTAAGAAAAAGGGCTTTTCAACGCCCAACGTCCAACGTGCCCGGTCTGAACTGAAGCGTTGGAATTTGGACGTTGACCGTTGGGCGTTCTCGGTCTCCCGCAGGAGAGCGCGTTTCTCATGACCGTTCTTGAAGTGCTTCAGGCCAGCACCGATTACTTTAAAAAGCGAAACGTCGAGAGTGCGCGACTCAATGCCGAACATTTACTGGCGCATGCCCTGGGCCGGAAACGAATCGATCTTTATTTAGAGTTCGACCGTGGCCTAACCGAAGAGGAACTGGCGCCTCTGCGCGATCTGGTTAGGCAACGTGGAGAAGGCCGCCCTCTGCAACACCTTCTCGGGACTGCTGAATTTTGTGGACTTACGTTCCTTTGCGACAAGCGGGCGCTGGTGCCCCGGCCTGAAACAGAGGAATTGGTGGAGCTCCTGATATCCCGTTACGCCGGCTCGAACGGAAAGGACGAGCTCACAGTCCTCGACGTCGGAACGGGCAGTGGTGTTATCGCCCTTAGCCTGGCAGCCAAGCTGCCGAACGCGCGAGTCTACGGTGTTGATTTGTCCGAAGACGCCT
The DNA here is from genome assembly GCA_045809745.1 of Chthoniobacterales bacterium. Lineage (GTDB taxonomy): Bacteria > Verrucomicrobiota > Verrucomicrobiia > Chthoniobacterales > UBA10450 > DATFCK01. The sequence goes on from JBJMXE010000045.1 coordinate 25,409, forward strand.
TAACGCTGGCGCGGGAGAACGCGGACCGGCTTGGTCTATCGGCGCGGGTCGATTTTCAACAGGGCGATCTGCTGGAGAATGTGCAGGAGCGTTTCGACCTCGTCGTTGCGAATCTGCCTTATATCAGCCATGGCGAACGTGACGCGTTGTCCCGGGAGGTTTTGCACGATCCGGAGGTCGCGTTATTTGGCGGAGAACAAGGTCATGAGTTGATCCGAAAACTGATCGACCAGGCGGCTGAACGGCTCACGCCGCAAGGCGTCGTTGCCCTGGAAATCGGGGCCTCGCAAAGGGACGCTGTGATTAGCGCTTTCACTCAAAAAAAATACAAAGACATTGAGGCGAAAACCGATTATTCAGGTACTCCCCGTTTTGTCTTTGCCAGATATGGATAAGATCCTCATCCACGGCGCGCGGCCGCTGTCAGGTTCGATTAAAATTAGCGGTTCAAAGAACTCTGCCCTGCCGATTCTGGCGGCGACATTGTTGACCCGCGAAAAATGCATTCTGCGCCGGGTCCCGGATCTGAGCGACACCCATTACATGTTGCAGATCCTGACCTATCTCGGGGCCGATGTGGAGCGGGCCAGCGGGATCGTTTGTGTGACAGCCGAAAAAGTGAACTCGGTCGCGCCTTATGATGTCGTGCGCCGGATGCGGGCCTCGGTTTGCGTGCTCGGGCCGTTACTCGGCCGTTGCAATGAGGCCACGGTGTCCATGCCGGGCGGATGCGTTATCGGGGATCGTCCGATCGACCTGCATCTTCGCGGTTTCGAAGCGTTAGGCGCAGCGGTTCGGGTGGAAGCCGGCAACGTCAAAGTTTTCGCGCCGAAACTCACCGGGTCGGTAATCAATTTGCGCGGCAAATTCGGTCCGACGGTGCTGGGTACGGATAACGTCATGATGGCTTCCGTCCTGGCTGAGGGTACCACTGTTATTGAAGGCGCCGCTCAGGAGCCGGAAGTGGTCGATCTGGCGAATTTCCTCAATAAAATGGGCGCCAAAATCGAAGGAGCAGGTACCCGGCGTTTAATTATTGAGGGTGTGCGGGAACTACACGGCGCGGAACACGACATCATTCCGGACCGGATCGAGGCCGGTACGTTTCTGGTGGCCGGAGCAATCTGCGGGAACGGTATTACGCTTAAGCGAGTCGATCCCGAGCACGTCCGCGCGGTAACCACTGCGCTGTCCACCTGCGGATATAAAATCAGCAACACCGCTGACACCATTTCGATTGCCCCTAACGGAGCATCGAAGCCTCTGGAGTTGGTGACTGAACCTTACCCCGGCTTTCCCACCGATATGCAGGCGCAGATGTGCGCGCTGCTGGCCACGACCGAGGGCATCAGTGTGGTCACCGAAAATATTTTTCCACAACGTTACATGCACGTAGCCGAGTTGAAGCGGATGGGTGCGCACGTGCAACTCGAAGGGTCGACGGCGGTGATCCAGGGAGTGGAAAAACTTTTTGGCGCGCCGGTTATGGCAAGCGATCTGCGGGCATCGGCCGCGCTGGTGCTGGCTGGCTTGAAAGCCGATGGCGTCACCGAGGTCAGCCGCGTGTATCACATTGATCGCGGTTACGAGCATCTCGACGAAAAACTGAGAGAGCTCGGCGCCGAAATCGAGCGAGTACCAGCCTGACATGGAAACGACAACAGTAAGCAAAGACGTCCGGATGTGGTGCGTGCTGAGTCACGCCAGCGCCTTGTTAGGGTTCGTCGTTCCGTGGCTATTTCACATTCTCGGACCGCTCGTCGTGTGGCTAACGAAACGCGGCGATTCACCCGAAATCGACGCGCACGGTAAAGAATCGCTCAATTTTCAGATCACGATGCTCATCTACACCGTGATCGCGGGCATTTTATGCTTGATCATCATCGGCTTCTTCCTGCTGGTGGTGTTGCACATCTTGAACGTGGTCCTGGTGATCATCGCCTCGATTCAGGCGAGCGAAGGCAAGCTTTACCGATATCCATTCACGCTTCGGCTGATTAAGTAAGCGAGGGACTGGGCAAAGCACGTTTCGCACGGCGAAACGGCTACAGGCTGACGATTTCCCCGCTAAAGGGCCATTCGTTCGGCCGATCAACGAGTGCCGCTCTGACTGGATTCATGCGGACGTATTCCCATTTCTGGGAGTAACTTTCGGAGCTGCGCAGGACATGGTCGAAAAAGCCACGTTGCCAAACCGGATCTGCTGAATCTCGCCTACCCAGCGACTTCGTGAGCATTTGCTTTAGGCTGCCCACCCATTTGCCTAACGAATTGTCTTTACCGATACTTACAAAGAAATGTATGTGATCCGGCATTATAACATAACGACCGACCGCGATGCCGAAGTCGGTATGAGCTCCTTTTGCGAAACCGATGAACGCGGTGTGCACCAGATCGTTAGCCAAGATTGTACGGCGTCGATAAGCGCAGCAGGTAATGAAGTACAGGGGATCTCGAATGTAGAGAAGATCAAACCGGCGCGGCGGCCGCAGAAACTTCGTCACTGCGGCACTGTAGACGTCGCGCTGTGCGCGACGCAATGCGCGCGTGTTCACAACCCGAGCACCGCGTCTCGCACAGCGAGACGTCTACAGCAGCCCCTGCAATACCCGCAGGTTCTCCACGTCTTCCTTCAGATCCTTCCCCTTCGGCGTTTCCAGCACCTTCGGAATTTTGCGCAGCTGCGGATTCCGCATGATGAACTGGAACGCTGCCAGACCGATCTCGCCCTTGCCGATGTGTTCGTGCCGGTCAACTCGCGAACCGCGTGCGGTTTTTGAATCGTTCAGGTGAATTGCCGAAAGGCGGTTCAGACCGATGATTCGATCGAATTCCCCAAACACTTTCCGTACTCCTTTTTCAGTACCGATGTCATACCCGGCGGCAAATACATGCGCCGTATCGAGGCAAACACACAGACGCTCCGGCTCTCGAACATTGGCGAGGATGTATTCGATGTGCTCGAACGTGCACCCGAGACAGGATCCCTGGCCGGCGGTCGTTTCCAACGCGATCTTTGTTTTCACCTTCGGGATGGCCGCGAGGACCTGATCGATGGACGCCACAATTGCGTTGAGTCCGCCTTCTTCACCGGCACCGAGATGCGCGCCGGGATGTACCACCAGGAAGGGCAACCGTAATTGGTCCGCCCGGATGAGTTCCTCACCCAAAGCGCGCATGGAATTGAAGTGAAATTGCGGATTAGTAGCAGCGAGATTGATCAGATAATTGGCATGGGCGAAGGCCACGCCTAACTCCTTTCGTTGGGAATGTTTTAGGAACGCAGTGATTTCGGTGGTGGTGAGCGGACGAGCGAACCACTGCATGTTGTTCTTCACGAAAATTTGCATGGCGGTGCAGTCGATGGAGCGCGCCCGCTCAATTGCCATGTGGACGCCGCCGCCAATCGACATATGAGCGCCGAGCAGAATTGCCGATTTCGGAGTTCGAATTGCGGATTGGCCGCGCGCCGACTGACGACTCCCGTCTGCTAACGATCGTTTCCGCCGTAGGCCCGAAGCGATCTTCTTTCTAATTTGAGGAGGAGCTGAGAAATCTTTTACCATAAAGGCTCTTCAGAACACGACAGACAACAAATCCGCACCACATAACAGCCGAAGGTATTCAGTCCGCAATCCGAGATTCGCATTCCGCAATCGCTTAGAACCTCTTCGGATGCCAATCCGGATGTTTGGCACTGCCGGTACCCTGATACTCGAACAGCTTATACATTGGGGTGAGCAGCACGCCCGGGCCGTGCATGTCCATCCGTACGGTGAAATCGACCTTATCGTCCACGAAGTAGATGTCGCCGTGGCCTAACATGCTGAAGAGTTTGCCGGTCGCTTCGAAATCGTCGGTATGAAACACGCCATCTTTGATGTTGAACGTCGATGTAGCCGTGCGAGCGATGCTGTATCCGCTTCCGGGCAGGACGGCGTTGAGAATGTCAGATAGTGGACCGAACACCGGGATGGCGAAAACATCTCCCCGTGTGACTTCCAGTTTTCCGTTACCACGCATCTTCCGACTGTCCGAGCCGACTCCGGTGAAATCGTAGGTGCCGTTCAACTGGCCCTGGGCGCTCTTGTAGTTGAAATATAGTGCAGTTAGGCGCGGGAAATCGATCTTATCGACTACAATATTGGCGCGATATTTAGGATCGTCGTGTCCGAGCGAGATGTCGGCGGAACCGGTGGCCGATCCAGAGAGGACGGCGCCTTTGAAGTCGCCGATCCGCAGTTGATCGGTTGTGAAAGTAAGCTTCGCAGCGACACGATCGAAGGGAAGGGTTTTGCCCAGAAATACATAATCCATTCCGCGCGAACCATCGACGCGAATGTCGAATTTTGTGCCGCGGCGGCCACCGAACTGATACAGTCCCTCCGCGGCCAGGTTAGGCGGCTGCCGGAATTTGTAAGGGGCGACCGCCTTTAACAGTTTCGGATCGATCCAAAGAATCGCGTCCGCTGGATTGATTGACGTCTTTATGTTCGAAAACCGCACCTCGTGCTGTTTGAAATCATAGGTGAAGGTGCCGCTTGCCGTGCCTTCGTCGCGAACGACACGCAGGTTGTCGTAAGTGACAGCGCCGTCACCGAATCGAATTTTTGAGGTGGCGCTATTCAGCCAGGCGCCTCGAAATCGGGTGCGGCCGAGGACCAGATTTCCGCTCCCCGTCCAGGTTTCCGGCCTTTGATCCGGGCCGCGGATTTCCAAGTGAATGGATGGGGACCGCTGCCACTCCCATTGTTCGAGGAAACTCTGCATTTCCGGTGACAAAAAATTCTTCGCCACGACCGGGTTCAGCGTACTGTCCAGGTCGAGGCGGAAATCGGAAGGCGTACTGAGCAACGCAGCCTTCAACTGACCATCGCGCTGGTTAACTCGAAGATCGCGGATTAGGATGCGCTCACCATCGAATGAGAACTCGGCATTCAGATTTGTTAGGCCAATATCCTTGTAGCTGAAAGTGGCAACATTGGCCTGTCCGAACACTTTGATTTTGCGCGGTTCGGCGGAATTAAATCCGCCGGAGATCTGGATGGCTGGCGAGGTTTGAAAGCTGAAGTCAGCCAGCGGACCGGTGGCATGGAAGCTATCCAGCAGCGTCTTCACATCGATCGAACTCCGAACCTGGAATTCAGCGTCACCGGTTTGGCGCTTCCAGTCGCCGGTCGCCGAGATATTTCCGGTTTGGTCAGCCCACTCGAAACGGGCGATGTTTAATGTTTGTTCGGAGTATTCGGCTGTGGCAACAAGGCTTCGTAACCGGTAATTTTCTCGCCTAACCGACTCCGCTCGAAGACTTGCTTCAGCATGCGCGTTCTCCATGTCCGCGAGATCGCCATTAAATTTAATCTGCAGGGTAGCCGGCCCATCGGGGAAACTGCACTTCTGCAACTCCGCCACCACGCGATTCACAGTCTCCAAGCGCTTGCGCCATTCCTCCTCGCTCAGCGGCGGCGAACCCGGAGTGTCGCGTTTGATCAGCTGTCCAGTCACAGAAATCCGCACACCCGCCAGGATGCCTTCAGCCTGGCTGACGTAGATTTGTTCGGGCGGAAAATACACATGTGCCCGGAAGTTTTTGAGCCGCGGCTGTCGCCCTTCTTTTTCCTCGTCCGCGAATGGCAGCCAGATTTGCCCGTTTCGAATGTCGATCGCGTTTAGAAATGGCTGCCGATGAAAGAATGCCGCATAGTTAATATCGAGCGAGATCTCGCTGACCATGGCGAGAGTGTTGGCGCGGTTTTTGTAGTCAAACACCCGCACGTCCTGGGCAACCAGGCCGCGGAATGGATTGAGCGTTAAGCGACGAATGGAAACCTCAACACCGCGTTTGTGCAGTTCTTCGACAACTCGCAGCCGCCATTCGCGTCCGAATCCTTTCTTGGCCAGATACCATCCGCCGCCAATTAGCGCCCCCGCCAGCATCACCACGACGAAGCGAACCGTGCTGATCAACAGCCGGCGGCCGAAGCTGCGCTTAGCCTTCGGCGGCGGCGCCGATACCTTTCCACTCTGGTCGTGCAGTAGGACGGTCATTGCTTTCTCAGACGCTTGTCATAAGACAACGGCAACTCACGAATCTCTCACTATAATAACAGTGGTCGCAGCTTCACCTCATGCGCGTAACCGATTTGCCAGCCATTAATGCTTCGCTCAACCTAATGAGCACAATCTTTATTGCGGCAGGATGGTTCTGGATTCGACGGGAAATCTGGCGGCGCCATGTCCCATGTATGATTGCGGCGCTCATCTGTTCGACGGCTTTCTTGATCGGCTATGTCACCTACCACCTGCAGGTGGGCGAAAAATCATCGGGTTACACCGGCTGGGTGGCAGCAATTTATTTTCCGATGCTGATCTCGCATATCCTGCTCGCGTTTGTCACGCTGCCGCTGGTGATTCTGACGTTGGTCCCAGCTTTTCAACGACGGTGGGATCGGCATCGCCGTCTCGGCCGGTGGACAATGCCGATCTGGTTGTACGTTTCCGTCACCGGTGTGCTGGTTTACATGGTGCTTTACCATTGGCTGCCGCCAGAGCATCTCAGCAAATAATTATTTTTGTAGCGGCGGTGTGTGACCGTCGGAGTTATCGCTCCACTGATCCGACCAAGGTTGCATTGGTGTTCCTAAGACGTTCTAGGCCGAAATCCGACGGTCAGAGAACCAGCGCTACATCGTAAAGCCAGCCTTTTCGGGATCTTGCGCTTGGGCCTGTCTTGATGTTTGCTTCTAATACGCGGCAGCGGAGCACCACCCATGGTTACGATCGCGACGTTCAACGACCCAGCTAAGGCGAAACGCTTGAAACAGCGTTTGCACGAAGCAGGCATCAAGGCGGACATATACAACGAAGGTCATCTTCAGGCCGTCGCTTTCATGTCGAAGCCCCAGGCTAACGTGAAAGTTCACGTGGAAGACGACGATTTTGAGCGGGCCCAGCAACTGATGACCGAGTGGGAGAGTAGCGACCCGGACATTGCCTCGGCTATCGTTCGGTGCCCGCAATGTGGCTCTGCCAGCATCCAGTATCCGCAACTCACCCGGAAGGCGATTACGCCGGCAATGGCAAGTCTGCTGTTTGCTTTGCGCATCTTCCCGAAGGAGTTTTATTGCGAGGATTGTCACTTCACCTGGACCAACGAAGAGGAACGCACTTTGGGGCGGTTCTGGCATCGATTCTTTCCCGGCTCGGACGCACCGAATCGCGCCGGCTCCTCAGCGGGGGGCCAGCCGGAGAAAACCAGCTGATCCGTCATCCGTTTCGGCCACTAACCGAAGCAGGCGACGGCGACTAATCAGGCGCGCGCGCACGAACGTGTATAGCTTTTTGCTTTCATGAAGTGGCTCTTCGTCCTTTTGTTGGCGGTCCTCATCTTCGGCGGCGCCGCGTGGTTCGGATACAATCTTTTCTTCAAGCAGCAGATTGAGCTGCAAAAGGAGCAGCGCGGCGAGATTCCAACCGCTCCCACTCCGGATATCAGTCTTCCTGAGTTTCAGGCTGCGGCCAAGTTACGGCAGGATGGAAAATTACCGGAGGCCCGGGCCGCTCTGAGCGCTTTTATCCAAAAATACCCTAATGGGCTGCACGTTGAGGAAGCCAGGGATCTGCTCGGTGAGATCAATGTCGACATTTTCCTGTCGCGAACGCCCTCGCCCGAAAAGGAGGAATACACCGTTAGGCCGGGCGACGTTCTGGCCAAAATCGCGCACAAGCTTAAATCGACGCCGGAACTGATCATGCGGATGAATAACCTGAACAGCACGATGCTGAGGATAGGGGAGAAGCTCCTGATTTCGCACCCGGACTTTTCGTTAGTCATCCAGCGCAAAGCGAAACTTGTCGTGCTACTGGATAAAGGTGGATTCTTCAAACAATACCACGTGCAGGAGGTGAAGCTGTCGCCGAAACAGCCGGCCCGGACGGTTACGAAAGTGGCTGAAGTCATGGCTTGGAAAGGCGGCAGGCGGGTAGGATTCGGGACGAAGGATTATCTCAGCAGCACCCGCTGGATCCGGCTCGGTACACCAGGCTACATCCTCTATTCCGTCCCAGACGGCGCTCATCCCAACGTGGATCAACCGCCTCCGGCGAGCGGCCTGGCCATGGCAGCCTCAGACGTCGAGGAACTTAGCAGCCTGGTAAGCGGCCATACCCAGGCGACGATTACAGAATAGAAAATTGTTAAATCGGCAAAAGCATTACATCGTACTGATGAGATGGAGCAAATCCACCTCAGCCGCGTCGTTGGCGTTGAAGCAGAACTATTGTAACCTTCTAGCCCGTTGACGTCTTAACCAGCCCACGCATGGCTCTTCAACCGCTTGATTTCGAAAAGCCGATCCTGGAACTGCAACGGCGGCTCCAGGAGATCCGCGAGCATTCGGACCACCACGAAGTCGACATCGATTCTGAAGTCGAAGCGATGGAGGCAAAGATCGACGCTACTCGCCGGGAGATTTACGAAAATCTGAACGCCTGGCAGCGGGTTCAAATTGCCCGGCACGTGCAGCGGCCATTCGCATTTGATTACATTGAGCGCTGTTTCACCGACTGGATGGAACTGCATGGCGATCGACTATTCGCTGACGACAAGGCCATGCCGAGCGGTTTGGCCAAGCTGGGTGGTCGCGCCTGTGTGGTGCTCACTCATCAAAAGGGCCGCAACACCAAGGAAAATGTCATGCGCAACTTCGGATGCGCGCACCCCGAAGGTTATCGCAAAGCGCTGCGTCTGATGCGCATGGCCGAAAAATTTGGGATGCCGATCATCTCGTTGATCGATACCCCCGGCGCCTTTCCCGGTATCGGCTCCGAGGAACGGCACATTGCCGAAGCCATCGCGGTGAACCTCCGCGAAATGATGAATCTCCGGGTACCCATCGTCGCGGCGGTAATTGGCGAAGGTGGTTCGGGGGGCGCACTCGGAATCGGTGTTGCTGATCGGGTGCTGATCCTGGAGAACGCCTACTATTCCGTGATTAGTCCCGAAGCGTGTTCGGCAATTCTTTGGCGTGATCGCCGTCACGCGCCGGAAGCCGCTGAGGCATTGAAGCTAACTGCGGCCGATCTGTTGAAGTTGGGAGTAGTCGATGAAGTAGTCCCCGAACCACAGGGAGGCGCTCATCGCGATTATGATTTGGCAGCAGCAAATCTCAGCGCTGCACTAACCCAGAATTTGAATGGCTTGCTGCAAATGCCCACCGACCAACTGCTGAAGAAGCGTTATAAAAAATTCCGCGCGCTCGGGAATTATGCGGGACCCAAGACAGCGGGTAATTCACATCGAGCGACGACGTGATTTTCGGCAGGGGGCGAGCAGCGCTCTGGTTGGGCTGCGCAATTTTGATTGGTGGTGCGTTGTCGCCCGTTAGGGGAGCAGACAATCTCCGATTCAGCCGCGACACGTTCACGTTCGCCAATTCCACCGTGTTTGATTACCACGAAGGCGTTGCCAAGCTGCGCCACGATAGCGGCATCCAGAAAGAGCGAACGCCCCGCTACACCCGTCGCTGCTTCGTCATGTGTCGCACCGTGCTGCAATTCAAAAAATTTGCGCGGTTCGATCCTAAGGCAAAGCCGTTGGATGATGAACAACTGGCCCAGCGAATTCGATGCCTGAGTCGCCATGCCGCCTGGCAGCCGGCCTTGCCTGATGGGCAGCGGGTTGTGTTTCCCGGTTACAGAAACGTCCGCGAACTCAGTCATGCACGTGGATGGGTGCTGCAAAAGAACATCGGGCTTGGCTGGCCTACTTATGTGCGGATCGGCAACTACCGGATGGTCTACAAGCACAGCCTGAAGTACCAGAGCCACATGCACGACGAACTGAATGCAACCCTGGCGCGCGGCGAGTTGTTCGTTGCCTTCCTGTCTGATTTCCCGACGCTGCACATCAACCATGCGGTTTTAGTTTACGGCCAAAAGGAGTCTAAATCAGCCAAGGGGGTGGATCGCTACAACACTTACGACCCTAACCACCCGGACGGGCCGCGCGAATTGGTTTGGCTGCCAGACAAACAGCAGTTTAATTTCGAAAAAGACGAAGAATTCGTGGGTGGCTTTGCGCGGGTGTACCGCGTGTATGGTCACCCTCTTCAGTGATGAAGCGAGGAGAAGCGCCGCTAGCCTATGCCGATTAACCTTCCTCCAGATCCAAATCCCACCCCCGCACCTCCAGCACCAACGCCGATTCCTTCGCCGGAACCATTACCCCCGAATCCGCCGGAGCCGAAGATGTTAGGGCATATCGGCTGATTGCGGCGTCTGCGTCGGACGGCGGTCTAACTGATCGCCCGTCTCACACAGATGGCCTGCAATTTCCGCCCTCCCGGTCTTCTATTGCTGTGGCAGGCAAACGGCGGTTCGGTAAACCGCTGCTACCATTGCCTGCGTCAGTGGCGGTGCGGCGGCGGTGGAAATAAATAACGCAACATGGGATCGACCCGCGCTGCCCACGCGCGTTCGCTGTGGTCTCCTCCCTCGACTTCCAGATACTGAAGGTCGTCGTACAGCTTCCATCCCTTTTCCACCAGCGCGTCGCGCAGCGTGTGCGCGCGTTGCCAGCCTTCTTCATGGGTGCCGGTATCCAGCCAAATTTTTAGCGGCAGCTTGTGTTCGAGGTCTTCCACCATCCGGACAATCACCTGATCGTCCCACCAGATAGCTGCGGACATTACGGCGAGCCGGGTGAAGGCCTGTGGAAACCAGAGCCCCAGCGCCAGGGTAACTAAACCGCCCAGGGAAGAACCGGCTAGTCCGGTAGATTCGCCTTCCGGACGCGTCCGGTAGGTCTTATCGATAAACGGTTTCAATTCTTCGATCAGGAACCGTCCATATTTTTCACCGAGACCGCGGCTGCGCTTTTTGCGGGTGCCTGTCTGCTCAATGATTCCGCGGCTTGGGGCGTACTCGTGCACCCGGTCCTCACCCACATTGTCGACCGCCACGATGATCAGCGGCTCGATCAGGTTTTTGCGGATCAGACGCTGGGCCGTCTCGTCCACTCCCCATTCGACGCCGCCAAACGCGGTCGCGGCGTCGAAAACGTTCTGACCATCTTGCATGTAGAGAACGGGATAACGGGCACGGCGATTACGACGGTATCCCCGAGGCAGATACACCAGAATATCACGCCGAGTCCGAAGAATTCTGGACTCGAAATGCGAATGCCGATGGATGTTTCCAGTTAACGTGTGGTCAGGCATGTCGGGAGGAGACGCTTCGCTTGGGCAATATCCTTTGTCGAGCGATCTCTTCCATTTACGGCTGCTGCTGCCGCGTTAGATGCAGAAATCCCGGACCATGACTACCGCTGCCTCAGACGCCGCCGACCAGAGGTTGAATCGGCCGGGAATGCTGATATTCCTGTATGCCCTGCCCGGGTGCGCTAAATGAACGAACGTTACATTCGGTGGCATACGCCCCATTTGAGTCGGGACTTTGAAATGCTCGTTTACGGAAACGGTGGGGGACTGCCCCTGGTCCTGTTTCCGACTTCGTTCGGGCGGTATTACCAAAACAAAGACTTCGGCCTGGTCGATTCCGTCGCCAGCTACATCGATGCCGGCGGCCTAACGATCTATTGTCCCGATGCGATCGATCTGGAAAGCTTTTACAACAAAGGTATTCATCCAGCGGACCGTATTCGAACCCACATCGCCTACGAGAACGTCATCATCCACGACGTATTCGATTTCGCGCGACGCGAAAGCAGTCGTCATCAGGTTGCGGTTTGCGGGGCCAGTCTGGGCGCCTATCATGCAGCCAACATCGCGTTCCGGCATCCCGATTTGGTGAGTCACCTGATAAGTCTCAGTGGATCGTTCGATGTGAGCTCGTTCTTTGACGGCTATCACGACGACAACATCTACTTTAACAGTCCATACGAGTACCTGCCTAACATGCCCGATCCGTGGAAGTTCAACCACATGCGGATCATCCTTGGCACTGGTGAATGGGACAATACCCGCCAGGAATCTTTGCGGCTCTCCGGCATTCTAAACTCGAAAGGGATTTCCCACTGGCTGGATGATCGCAAATGGTGCGGGCACGATTGGAATTACTGGCGCGAGATGCTGCCGTATTACCTATCGACGTTCTGAAAGCCGGTTGATTTGTCAGCGCTGGCACCCGCTGCGCCTAACGGAGCATCTTTTGCAGGATGTGAACGTCGATCAGCTTCCCGAATTTACGGCCAACTTCTTTCATTGTGCCGATGCGAGTGAATCCGGTTGTTTCGTGCAGATGCAGACTTTCGGAGCTTCCGTCGCTGATCCGGGCGATAAGCGTGTGAAACTTGTTCCGTTCGGCCTGTTCGAGAAGCGCTTCCTGTAACTTCCTGCCGATCCCGCGGCCCCGATAGGCTGAATGGACGTAAAACGATGTTTCGGCGGTATCATCGTACGCGGTCCGGTCGGACCACGCGGTTAACGAAGCCCAGCCAACAACGGTGCCGTTTGTGTCCGCCACCAGAATGGGGTGACGTTCGTCGTGCGAGTTCAACCATCGGATTCGTTCCTCGGCCGTCTTCGGGTCGGTATCAAACGTTGCCGTCGTCGTCGCGATCGCCTCATTATAGATAGCCGCGATTGCGGCGGCATCAGCCACAGTGGCGCGGCGTATCGTTGTTCCGTCCGCGTTCATTCCGAAACGTTCGATTGCAGCCGCTCGCAGGCAACCGTTTTAACAAGACCGGATTGAGTCAATCGGGCGAACGTCAACGCCCTGCTTAATGAAGGTAGCTCAATATGGCCTAACTCATCCAGCGGAAGAGCGGCCGCCACCACGGGATTCCGGCAAGCATGACAATGAGCGCGATGCCAAATCCGATGGTTGCGCCGCGGAATTTCGCTTTTCGCAAAAGCACCGATCCAACATGCGCGGCAACCAGGGCAATGAACATGTAGGTGGTGTGTTCTACCGCGAAAAACCGCAGTTCATGATCTTTCATTGCTGCCGGCATGTTCTCGAATGCCGCCTTGGTAATGGGACTTTCCACGAGATACAGGATTAAGCCGAGAAGGACTTGCAGATCGAGCACGCCCACGAAGATGGCAGCCCACGGGCGAATCGACCTCGGAGATCCGCTCGCAGCGACTCTCCAGTTCATGGCGGTTTTCACCACCGCGATTAATCCAGCGGCGAGCACAATCCATCGGAGGATGTTGTGCGCGACCAGAATGTTGGGATACAGCATCACGTCAGTTGATCATCGTCGGGTCGAAGTCAGCCAGTCGAATCTTCGGTGCGGCAACCATGGCTGTGTTTCACACTTTTTATCTCCGCAAATGTGCGTAATCTGCCGGTTCCTACTGGTGGTCGCCGCACATCGAACACCCTGTTTCATCCTCAGCTGCAAGTGTTATGAAAAAAATTGGAATCCTCTTTGGCCAGGAGCACAGCTTCCCGCCCGCCTTTGTTGAGCGGGTAAATCAGAAAACCGGCGGCCGCGACATCGTTGCCGAATTCGTCCAGATCGATCGAGTCGTGCAGGGGGAGCCTTGTGGTTATGACGTGGTTATTGATCGCATTTCGCAAGACGTGCCATTCTACCGGGCCTGGCTGAAGAATGCAGCGCTCACCGGAACGGCGGTGGTGAACAATCCGTTTTGGTGGAGCGCCGATGAGAAGTTTTTCAACAACGCGTTGGCGACAAAGATCGGTGTGGCTGTTCCGAAGACGGTTCTCCTGCCCTCGAATCAGCCGCCGCCCGATACCAACGAAAAGTCATTCCGGAACCTGAAGTATCCGCTCGATTGGCAGGGCATTTTTAACTACGTCGGCTGGCCGGCATTTTTTAAACCATTCGCCGGCGGCGGTTGGAAGAACGTTTACAAGCTGCATAACGACGAGGAATTTTTCCGGGCCTACAACGAGACCGGCCAACTGGTGATGATGCTGCAGGAGGAGGTGAAGTTTGATATGTACTTCCGCTGTTACAGCATCGATCAGCGCCATGTCCGGATCATGCCCTATGAGCCGCGACATCCGTACCATTTGCGTTACCAAACCGAATGGCAGGCTCCCACTGAAGTTCTGCAGAAAGTGGAGGAAGGCGTCCTGAGGTTAAATCAGTTCCTCGGTTACGATTTGAATACCGTTGAGTTTGCGATTCGTGATGGGGTTCCGCTGGCCATCGATTTTTGCAATCCCGCTCCAGATGCCGAAGTAGCCTCGGTAGGCCAGGCGAACTTCGATTGGGTGGTGGAAGCGGTCTCGGAAATGGCAATTCGCAAAGCCCGCGAACATGTCCCCGGGCGGGATAACCTCAGCTGGGGTAAGTTCATGCAATCCGCCGTGAACATGCGGAGTTTGCAGGACGTTGTCTGATGGCGGAGGGACGAGATTGTCTCGTCCCACTATACTCCGCAGCTCGAGGAGTCGGCCCGCTGAGCGCTGAATTTCTCATTGCGTTCGGCCGAGCGAAGACTTCCGTGTATTTATTATTAATCGGGAGCTGCTATCGGAACCCTGAAGGATGAAGGACCACGTTTACACGCTCGGCATTGAAGAAGAGTTCGCGATCGTTGATCCAGAGACGCGACAGCTCCGGTCGCATATCCAGGAAATTCTGGAGGGCGGAAAGGTCGTGCTCAAAGAGCAGATCAAACCGGAGATGCACCAGTCGGTGGTCGAACTCGGCACCGAGATTTGTCAGTCGGTCGCCAATGCTCGCGATCATGTCATTGAGCTGCGGAGCAAACTCGCAGCGCTCGCGGACAAAGCGGGCTTGAAGATTGCCTCAGCCGGCACCCATCCACTTTCGCACTGGCGCGATCAGCTCATCACGGAGGGGGAACGTTACCAGGAGATTGTGAAAGACATGCAGCTGGTCGCGAGGGCGAACCTGATTTTCGGATTGCATGTGCATGTCGGCATTCCGAACCGCGAGAGCGCGATTCACGTCATGAACCAGGCGCGATATTTTCTACCGCACATTTACGCCCTGTCGGTGAACTCGCCATTCTGGGTGGGGCAGGACACCG
>JBJMXE010000046.1:0-13568 GCA_045809745.1 Chthoniobacterales bacterium
CTTTTTCATCTCGCTCAAGGAATGGAAGGAACGCAAGGCCCCCGATGAGCAGTACCAGGCCATCCTTAAACACGTGAACGCTGGGTTCTCCAAGGTAGCAGCCGGCCGGGCCTTCGCCTTCTCGCCGCCGGCCATTCCGGGAATCGGCACCAGCAGTGGTGTGACGTTCATGTTGCAGGATCGTTCGGGCAGGGACGTCGCTTTTCTGGCGGAGCAAGTCGGCAAATTTGTCGCCGCCGCGAGAGAGCGAAAGGAACTGGCCGGCGTGACTCCGATGTTCTCGCCTTACGTCCCGCAGATCTTCCTGAATGTCGACCGCGAAAAAGTGCTAAAGCAGAACATGGATCTGGGCGCCGTCTACCAGACTCTTCAGACCTTCATGGGCAGCTACTTCGTTAACTATTTCAACCGCTTCGGACGCCAGTGGCAGGTCTTTATTCAGGCGGAGGGGGATTTCCGCAAGGACATCGAGCAGGTCGGCCAATTTTTCGTGAAAAATAAGGACGGTCAGATGGTCCCGCTCAGTGCCATCACGAGTGCAAAGGCAATTAGCGGTCCTGAATTCACGATGCGTTACAATCTCTATCGTTCGGCGCAGATCAACGCCTCAGCCGCTCCCGGCTATAGCTCGGCCGCGGCCATGAAGGCAATGGAGGAAACGTTCAAGGCTACCATGCCTAACGAAATGGGTTTCGCCTACATGGGCATGAGCTACCAGGAAAAACGGGCGCAGGAGGGTGTTTCCGTTGCGGTAATTTTCGGCTTCTCGTTGCTCTTTGTTTTTCTCGTCCTCGCCGCGCAATATGAAAGTTGGACGCTGCCGTTTAGCGTGCTGCTCAGTTTGCCGATAGCGGTCTGGGGCGCGTTTGCTGGACTGCTAGTGGGCCGGTACGAGCTTAATGTTTACGCGCAAATCGGACTCGTTATGCTAATTGGTCTGTCGGCCAAAAATGCGATTTTGATCGTGGAGTTTGCCAAGATGAAGCACGAGCAGGGTCTGGGGCTGGTGGAAGCGGCGCTCGAAGCGGCCAAGTTGCGTCTGCGCCCGATCCTGATGACGTCGTTCGCGTTTATTCTAGGTTGCGTTCCGTTAGCCAAGGCCAGCGGCGCGGGCGCGCTTTCCCGACAAGTCATGGGGTTCGTCGTGATTGGGGGCATGCTTGCGGCCAGCTTCATTGCCATCTTTCTGATTCCAGTTCTTTACTACGTAGTCGAGCGGTTAACTGGAAAGAGGGCCCACGCTGCGACAGCTCCGGTCCCACATGCGGGTGCCGAACCAATCTTGGTAGGAACCGCGCACTAAAATCTAGCCACGGAGGGGCAATGCGCGCGGCGCCTCATCAAACCGGCATTAATTTCTAGACCTAACGACCGGATCAGATTTCAACCACATAGAAGGACCAACAAATTATGAAAGGACGGACGCTAATAAAATACGGCCTAATGTTAGCTTTCGTTGCCTTGATACCGGCGAATGGTGGGGCACAGGCACAAGACAAGAAACCGGCCACCGCGACGATGACGCCGGACGCCGGGACCGGTACCGGTACCGGTACCGGCGTGACCGCGCCAACGAAAGAAAAGCAGGCAGCAGTGACGCCGCAATCGGCGCTGGCGGAATTGAAGGCGGGCAATGCTCGATTCGTTTCAGGCCATCTGCTCAAGCGTGATCTACGAGAAGACGTCAAGGCCACTGCCTCCGGGCAATATCCGCTCGCGGTGGTATTGAGCTGCCTCGACTCGCGCAAACCAATTGAAATTATACTCGATCAGGGCGTCGGCGACATCTTCAGCGCGCGGATCGCCGGCAGCGTGGTGAACGCGGACATTCTCGGCAGCATGGAATTTGCCTGCAAGGTTTCGGGCGCGAAGTTGGTAGCGGTCCTCGGTCACACCAGTTGCGGCGCCATCAAAGGCGCCATAGATGACGTTAAGTTAGGCAACCTAACCGAACTCTTGGACAAAGTTAAGCCGGCCATCGCTCGAGTTCCGGCCGATGTTCAGCCCCGCGATTCCAAGAACGCCGCATTCGTAGACAAGGTCACGGAAGCAAACGTGCGGCTGGCGATGGAACAGATCCGGGAACGCAGCCCGGTTTTACGCGCGATGATCGATCAGAATGAGGTCGGCCTGGTCGGCGGCATGTACGACCTATCGACGGGAGAAGTTCGTTTTTTCGATAAATAGAAGAAGAGATCAAGCGGCAAAACAAGTGAATACGGTTTTGCGCAGGACCGAGGTCGCAAATGTCCTTCTTCGCTGATCTGCTCGCGAAGTCGCCTAACGTATCGGCGGCGTCCAAAGTCCTGTGGAAGAACATGAACGCGCAGCCTGTCTTGGCCTAAGGAGGATTCGTGCTTCGAGGAGGAAGAGCCGTAAATCGAAAATAATGTCGGAGGAATTGGCCGCGTTAGCTACAACCGACCGGTTTCGCGGTTGCGAGTGCTAGCGACGAGCTGGTCCGCCGCGCCTGGCTCTTCTTCAACAGCAAATAGTAACCGGGCCAGCCATTGACACTAACAACCGAAGCTCTGTGGCCGCAGTAATGCCCGCGGTAAGCCTGCGCCCGCAGTTATACGACATGATCAAAACCTCCCCCTGGAACGTTTTGTGGGCGCGAAGGCGGCAGCTGTTGTTATGCGCGCTTGTATTTCAA
Organism: Chthoniobacterales bacterium; assembly: GCA_045809745.1. GTDB lineage: Bacteria > Verrucomicrobiota > Verrucomicrobiia > Chthoniobacterales > UBA10450 > DATFCK01. The sequence continues at coordinate 2,657 of JBJMXE010000046.1, forward strand.
ACCTTTGAGAGCCTTTGCTTCGTTCCGTTACTAGGCCTGGCCGGTCACGCGTTGCTCGGGCGACCGGTCGTCGACAGCACGCAACTGGTTGCGTTCGTCCTTTCACCACGCGGTTTTGTTCTCCTGTTTCTTGTCGCCTCATTGTTTCTGATGATTCGCCTGCTCGAACACGGCGGATTGTCAGTGATCGCGCTGGGCGCGCTTCAAGGTAAAACCGTCCGAAGCGTGACGGCGCTGCGGCTGATGCTGTATAAGTTGCCCCGGCTCGCCTTCATCGGAGCGTGCGCGATCGGCTGCGGGTTGTTAATCGCCCTGCCGACATTGGGAGTGGCCGCATTTTATGCGTCCCGTCTCCTGCGGAATCACGACATTAACTTCTATATCGCGACCCGGCCGCCGGAGTTCCTTAGGGCAGCAGTAGTCGCGGGCCTAATGGCGGCGGCGACGGTGGCGATTGGCGTATGGCTGTTCGTTCGTTGGCGGCTGGCGGTGCAGGTGTGCATGTTTGATGCGAAATCCGGGCCGGCAATCTTTCTGGAATCCGCGCGATTAAGCCGAGGTGTCTGGTGGCCGTTAGCCTGGCGTTGCGCGCTGGTGTTTGCCTTTCAGTCGGCGTTGGCCCTCCTGGCTGCCGCGCTGGGCCAGTTTGGCGCGTGGCTCGTTCTCGACGTCAGCGGCCTGGCCTTATCGTCGCTGGCAATTTCGTTTGGCCTTCTTGTTTTGTTGCGAACGATCATCAGCGCAGCCGTCACTTCCACGGCGGCTTGCGTAGACGCTGGCGTTTTCACGACTTTTTATCGCCGAAGACGAAATGCCTTCGACGGCGAACCCGCACTCCCTGGTTTGGCGAACGCCGGAGCGACCGAAGCAGTCGGCGCGCTGGGCTATCGCACTGTGGCGGCGATGATCATCGCCTTGTTCGTGTCAGCCGTGACTGGTGCGTGTGCGTTCGTGTCTTCTTTGAAACAGGAACATCCGATCACGGTCACAGCGCATCGCGGAGGTCACGTCAAAGCGCCGGAGAACACCGCTGCGTCCATTCGCGAAGCTATCGCCGTCGGTGCGCAATACGCTGAGATCGATGTCCAAATTTCAAAGGACGGCGTCCTGGTGGTGACCCACGACAGCGACTTTTCCCGAATGGCAGGCGTGGCCAGGAAGGTGTGGGATTTAACTTACGACGAAATCCGGGCTATCCCGTTAGGCGGACGATCCGATCCGGAATTTCGGCGCGAATTCGCCCCGACATTCGATCAAGTGCTCGGTGAAGCCAAGGATCACATCAAGCTGAACGTGGAATTGAAATATTACGGTGATCATCAGCCGCGCCTGGCCGAGCGGGTGGTGCAGGAAATTCGCACTCGCGGCATGACGAACGAGGTCATCATCCAGTGCCTTGAATACGCGCCGTTGCAGGAAGTTCAGCGGTTCGCGCCCGAGATCCCGGTTGGTTATTTGTTGTCGGTAAACGCGAGGCGCCCGGCCCGGTTAAAGGTCAATTTTCTCGGGACAGCCTTAAGCCGGGCAAACGGAGCCTTTGTGCGCACCGCCCATCGGCAGGGGCAACAGGTGCACGTCTGGACGGTGAACAAGACCGAAGCCATGCAACGGATGATTGATGTCGGTGCCGACAGTCTCATCACCGATTGTCCAGCGGAGGCGGTTCGTTTGGTGCACCAATACAACGAGCTCTCTCCCGGCGAGCGGACTCTCCGGCGGGTTCGGGCTTGGATCGCCGATTAAGCCGCTGAACAGATGGCGTTTAGGCGACGCGTTCAGCGCATTCCGCGCGATATGCCCGTCATGGGACCATCGTCCCATGGCCCATCTGAGCCGAGCCGGGCAAAATTACACGTATATATTATGAGTACGGCCGAAAGCACCCCCAAGGCCTGAGGCAAAATGCCGCCGCCGGGTAAGGAAGGACGTGTCCATGCGGAATCTGACCAACGATTACCACGATGCGCAGGTGCTCGACCTCGGATCGCTCGCGAGCCGGGGCCCTTTTCTGGTCGTCCAGACTGGCGTTGCACCATCCGATGAAATACCCAAAACTCACATGTTTGTGCTGCGGCCCGATGGCCAATGGGTTGATTTCAATGCCTATGCCTGCCAGGGAAAGCCGGAAGCGATGGACGACATCGTTTTTCCAACAATGACGAAAGTGATGGAAGTATTTGCCAGGCTGAGTGGGCGGCCGCGCGTTGTAGATATGCCGGTTGACGAAGATGGATTGAAAGCGTGGATTGCGCGTCAAGAGGACGGCAACACGCTCCGGGCCGCTCAAGCGTGGGCGGCGGATTACAAAGGGCGAAGAGCTGCAGCCGCCGGCCGTAGTTCGCGATGAAGATTCTGCCTAACGGATCCCGTGAGATGACGCCGGTGTTTCGTTCTGACGGGAGAGGTGGCCAATGACCCGCAAACTTATTCTTCCGCGGCACATGGTTTTTCATCATGACCTGCATCTGCTGGTCTTCCGGCCAAAGGAGATAATCACGAAGAAGGCAATTGATAAAGACATCGAATACCTTGAACGCATTGAAGATAAGATGAAGGCGCCGTTTAACCGTTTTACCGATCTTTCAAGAATCCCGCAGATGGGCTTGACCTTCGAGGATGTGTTCCGCATTTCGCTGCATCGTCGCGTGAAATACGGGAAAGGTCCGCCGGTCAAATCGGCTTTTTACGTCACCACCGCCGAAACGGCGCGAGCGGTGAGGACGCATGCCTTGTTAACGCAGCATTCGCCGTTGCTGGTGAAGATGTTTGAGGACTTCGACGCTGCCGCGAAGTGGCTCGGCGTGGCGAGCGAAGATTTGCAGATTGGAGAGTGAGCGGTAGGAGCAGGGGAATTACACGCGCAGTTCGGCGCGAGGGAGGATCGTGTAGACGCGGTTGGGCCAACCGCCTGTTTATGGGGGGTTCGGTGCCAAATGGGGCCATGCCGAGCCTGGTGCGAAGAGCGGGTCGAGTGAACACGTGATGCTCTTTTCATGATCCGACTCACGATCGTGATCGTGATCGTGATTGGGAGCCTAACGCTCAGCGCCCAACTTCCAAACGTCCAACGCTCAATGAAAGAGGAGGGGGTCATCGATAAGGCCAAGGTCTTATATCAGATCGCGGTGGGGATGGCAGAGTCTGAGGGGTCAGTTGATGAATGTGCCCTGGAAAGAAATTTTTCCTTCGACGCAGTGGTTGCGCGGGTATCGCGGATCCGAGTTCCGGCCGGATGTCGCCGCGGGAGTCACTCTCGCGGCCTATTTGTTACCAAGCGCGCTGGCGGATGCGTCGTTGGCCGGGTTGCCGGTGCAGGCAGGGCTCTACTCGTGCCTCTTCGGCGGATTGGTGTTCTGGATTTTTTGCAGCTCGCGGCAAACCGCGATCAGCGTCACCTCGGCCATCTCGCTGTTGATTGGATCGAGCCTCGGTGAGATTGCTGGAGGTAACGCGGCTCGTTTCGCCGCCTTCGCCTCGGGCACTGCCCTGGTGGCCGCGCTGATCGCGTTCGTCGCCTGGTCTATTCGGGCTGGTGCGATCGTGAAATTCATTTCCGAGACGGTGCTGATCGGGTTCAAAGCAGGCGTAGCTTTATGGCTGGTCAGCACTCAATTGCCAAAGTTCTTCGGGGTGAAGGGAGGCCACGGTAATTTCTGGCAGCGCCTTTTTGATTTCTTTCAACACATTGGCCTGAGTAATCTACCTTCTCTGGGTCTTGGTCTGGCCGCGCTCGCGTTGTTGATTCTGGGGAAGCGCTTTTTGCCCAACCGTCCGGTGGCGCTGTTCATCGTCGTTGGCGGGATCCTCGCTGCGTCGTTGATGAATCTCGGCGCCTACGGCATCAAACTTCTCGGGGAAGTGCCGCGCGGTTTGCCGGTCCCCGGGTTACCGGTCATGAGTTGGGACGAAGTGGCGGATCTTCTGCCGCTTGCTCTTGCCTGTTTTCTCCTGGCCGCGGTGGAGACCGCCGCCATCGGTCGAATGTTTGCCGAAAAACACGGTTACCGCTTCGACAGCAACCAGGAACTGCTCGCGCTGGCGGGAGCCAATCTCGCCGCGGGCCTCGGTCACGGCTTTCCGATCAGCGGCGGCATGTCCCAGTCACTGGTGAACGAGAGCGCCCAGGCGCGCACACCTTTCTCCGGCTTCATCGCGGCCCTTTTGCTTGCTCTCGTTGCCGTGTTCTTCTCCGACACGCTTCGAAATCTTCCGCAACCCGTGCTGGCGGCGATCGTGCTGGTGGCGGTTACCGGCCTGTTCAACCTGGCCGAATTGCGGCGGCTCTGGAAGAACCATCGGGGCGAGTTCCTCGTCGCGATGATGGCGCTGCTCGGTGTTCTGTATGCGGGACTGCTCAAAGGCGTGCTGATCGGTGTGATTATTTCGATGGTCATGCTGATTCGGCGCGTGTCGCGTCCACACGTCGCTTTCCTGGGACGGATTCCGGGTACGAACCGGTACTCAGACTTGTCGCGGCATGAGACTAACGACCCGATTCCAAATGTGCTGGCGTTTCGAGTGGAGGCAGGCATTGTATACTTTAACGTCGAGCACGTTCAGGAAACGGTGCTGGCCCGTGTCCGCGCCATGCAGCCGGCGCCGCAGTTGGTTATCTGCGATCTATCCACGTCAGCCAACATCGACATGGCTGGCGCGCATTGTTTTCTCAGCCTGTACTCCGAATTGCGGAAACGCGGTATCCCGTTGCGGATTGTCGAAGCGCGTTCCCAAGTGCGCGACATGCTGCGGCTGGAAGGGGTGGAAGAGAAGGTCGGTCGCATCGATCGTTTTACCACTCTGGCCGAAGCGATCGACAACTTCGCGGCGGTGCCCGCGTAGGCATTAGATGTCGCAAGCCAGACCGCCGGATAGGACCAAAGTCCAACGGCAGCCCCCAGGTGTTCTCTCCTACAGTGTGCCTTCGGCCTCCACGAAAGAGCCGCAACGTTCATTTACTAACAAACGGAGTCACATCATGAAAACGCACATATCCACGTCAGTCATCGTCGCATTCCTGTCCGGCTGCACGCTGCTCGGCCTAACCAGCTGTGCGGAGATGGAGTCGCACAACACCAAGTCGCTCTTAACCGCGGCCGGTTTCCGCCCTCGCACGCCTGAAACCGCGGTCCAGAAGCAGGTATACGCCGAGCTGGAATCTTACAAGATGGAGCGCGCGACGTACAAGGGCAGAACCTTTTATCTCTACAAAGATGAAAAGGCAGGTGTCGCTTACGTCGGTCATGAACCGGAATATCAGCGTTACACCCAGTTAGCGATCCAGCAGCGGATGGCCCAAGAGTATTACATGGCCGTGCAGATGGACCGGATGCACGCCAGCAGATGGTACGGCGCCTATGGTTACCGCGGAATGTATTGGTGAGCCTCCAGGCCAGCGATTAAGTGAGAAAGGCGCGGCGAATGACATATTCGCCGCGCTGGCGAACGCGCATCGGCGACTTCATGTCCGATTTTCCCTTTGGTAGCGGCGATCGACCCGATCGCCATCGTGATCTACGCCGAATGGCGCGGCCGTGGGGCTGCCGCTTTGGCGGCGGTATCATCCAGGCTCCCGCGTTTCGAATGTAAGCCCAAGGTCTTATGGCGAAACGTTCCCGCCAAATGACAAAGTTCAGAAGTAAAAGGTTCCCTAACGAACCGGACTGGCACTTGAAGAAAGGAAGGGTATGAAGTTAAACCGATCTCAATCGAGATTCCTGAACCCAACATTAGATTTTGCCGTGGCGAGCGTCGCCGTCGCGCTGTTGAGCCCAAGCCTATGGGCGCAAGCTCCTCCGGCATCTCCATCAACTTCCGCGCAATCGCAGGTGATGACGACTACCACCAATACGCCGGCGGAAGAGTCGCCTAAAATACCCAATGATCAGCTGGACTCGTTAGTCGCCCCGATTGCGCTTTATCCGGATCCGCTATTGGCGCAGACCCTGGCAGCTTCGACTTACCCGCTGGAAGTGATTCAACTTCAGCAATGGATGGATCAAAATAAGAATTTGAAGGACAAGGCGCTGGCCGATGCCCTGGCCAAGCAGCCGTGGGACCCGAGTGTCGAGTCAATGGCCGGCGCCCCGGAAGCCCTGCAGCGGCTGGCCGGTAACATTCAATGGACGACAGATCTGGGAAACGCTTTCCTCTCGCAGCAAACCGACGTGATGGACGCCATTCAGCGGATGCGGATGAAGGCGGAGAACAAAGGAACGCTGAAGACCAGTTCGCAACAGACAGTGGAGACTCGAAACGAAGGTGGCAAAGAGGTGGTGGTGATTCAGCCTGCAGATCCGCAGGTCGTTTACGTTCCCTCCTATGATCCAGCCGTAGTCTACGGTCCGCCGGCGTATCCTTACTATCCCTACACATATCCCGGTTATTACCCCGGAATGGGACTGGCATGGGGCGCCGCAGGATTTGCGCTCGGAGCCTGGGCTGGCGGCTACTGGGGTAATTGCAACTGGGGCGGCGGTGATGTGCACATCAATCACAACAACAATTTCAACCGCAATAACATTAACAATATCAACGGCGGAAACCGTAATGGCTGGCAGCATAATCCTTCTCATCGCGGCAACGCGCCGTATGGCGATCGAGGAACCGCTAACCGATTCGGCCAGGGCAACCGCGGCGGGGTTGGCGGTCGTGGTGGCGTCGGTGGTGCTGGTGGGATTGGTGGAGCAGGTCGTCCCGGCGGTGTCGGCGGAGTTGGTGGCGCAGGTCGTCCCGGCGGTGTCGGCGGAGTGGGTGGCGCAGGTCGCCCCGGCGGAGTAGGTGGAGCTGGTGGCGCAGGTCGCCCCGGTGGAGTAGGTGGAGCTGGCGGCGCAGGTCGCCCCGGCGGAGTAGGTGGAGCTGGCGGCGCAGGTCGCCCCGGCGGAGTAGGTGGAGCTGGCGGCGCAGGTCGACCAGGCGGTGCCGCCAGTACACGGCCATCAACACGCCCGTCCGGTGGTGGCGGCGGAAACAAAGTAGGCAACCGTTCGGCATCGACCCGTCCCAGTTCGTCGCGCGGCGGGAGCTTCGGCGGCGGCAGTGGCAATTATGCGCGAGCCAGCAGCAATCGTGGTGGCCGTAGCATGGGCGGCGGTGGTTACAGCCGTGGCGGCGGTGGAGGAATGAGTCGTGGTGGCGGTGGAATGAGCCGCGGTGGCGGAGGCCGCGGAGGTGGCGGCGGTCGCGGTGGTGGCGGTGGTCGCAGGCGTTAGGAAAAATTCGATGAGGAAAAACAAATGAAACTAAACATGAAGATCACAACTTTGTTGAAATCGTCGATCATCGCGTGTGCGATCGTTAGTCCGGCGCTAATCTCGGCGGCGGAAGAGAAAGCGCAGGCAACGCCCGCGCAGTCACAACAAAAACAGTTCAACAGTCCGAAGGAAGCGGCTGATGCCCTGATTCAGGCGGCGACCACTTTTGACGTCGCTGCGCTGAAGGACATTCTCGGTCCCGACGCGGAGGATCTGATCAATTCGGAGGATCCGGTGGCGGACAAAAATCAGGCCCAGGCGTTTGCTAACAAGGCCAAAGAGAAAACTTCGGTGGACATCGACAAGAAGGATTCGAAGCGCGCGATCATTAACGTCGGCAACGACAACTTTCCTTTGCCGATCCCGATCGTAAAAGGCAAGGCAGGGAAGTGGACGTTCGACACCAAAGTCGGTCGCGAGGAACTGATTAATCGCCGAGTTGGATCTAACGAACTAAATACCATCGCGGTGTGTCGCGGTTTTGCCGAAGCTCAGCACGACTATGCCAGCGAGAAGCACGACGACTCAAAGGTGAACCAGTACGCTCAGAATATTCTTAGTACGCCCGGCAAACATGATGGCCTGGCCTGGCAAAATCCGGATGGCACCTGGGCTGGCCCGGTCGGCCCGGAAGTGGCTAAAGCGCTGCAGGAGGGATATGTCGCCGAGCGTGGCAAATCCTACCATGGCTACAAGTTTAAGGTGCTAAAAGGGCAGGGGCCCGCCGCTCCGTTAGGGCAATTGGATTTCGTGATCGGAGGCGCCATGATCGGCGGATTCGCACTGGCCGCTGCGCCTGCTGAATATCGCGTGACCGGAGTGGAAACCTTTATCGTTGGACCGGATGGCATCGTTTACCAAAAGGATCTTGGACCGGACACGATGAAGACTTTCCAGGCAATGGACCGGTACAATCCGGACAAGACTTGGAAGGAAACAGATGACGACGTTGAGATCGAGGATGAAGACAACGCGTCTTCATCTTCGACGTCGTCCGTTTCGCCAGCCCCGACTCCGGCACCGTCTCTTTCAGCATCGCCAGCGGCTGCGGCATCACCTTCTGCTTCCACGTCCCCTTAACGATCCTCCGTTTTCAGCAGTCCCTGTGCTGTCGACGTTATCGTTAGGGCGAACACGTGGAGTTGCAGTTGTGCGAACGGCTCGGTCCGAACGGGGATAGCCGAGGCATAGGTACAAAGTCCAATACGCGACGCTTGGTCACTCGGAGAAGCTGAGTGTAAGCCCGAGGAATCCAACCTAGGACAGAGAAACTATCTATGAAATTACCAAACCCCTTTTCATCGGCGCTTCACAATCAGCGATTGAGACTTTTGGTTGCGATCGCCAGTGCGGCATCGATCTCAACGGGTCCGACATGGCTGTTTGCCCAGCAGCCGGCCGCGGAAGTGATGCCGGCTACCGCGGCAGCCGCGACCACAGCGGAGGAACCGGCCCCGAAGATTCCGAACGATCAACTGGACTCGTTAGTCGCTCCTATCGCCCTCTATCCGGATCCACTGCTGGCACAGATCCTGGCCGCTTCAACTTATCCGCTGGAAATTATCCAGCTCGAGCAATGGATAAAAAGGAATCCGAACCTCAAGCAGGATGCTTTGGCAGCAGGAGTCGCAAAACAAGCGTGGGATCCGAGTGTTCAGTCGCTGGCTATCTACCCAGAGGTGATTACACGCCTGTCGCAAAACGTGGCATGGACGACCGACCTCGGAAACGCGTTCCTGGCGCAGCAATCGGACGTGATGTCTGCCATCCAACGGATGCGCGAGAAGGCGCAAAAAAAGGGAACGCTGAAAACAACTGAGCAACAGAAAGTGGATACGGAAACGGCTGAAGGTGGCGGTGAAGCGATTACGATTGAACCAGCGAACCCGGAGTACGCCTATGTTCCGTCGTATGATCCGGAAGTCGTTTACGGGCCGCCGATTTATCCGTATCCGCCTTATTACTATCCCGGTTACGCACCAGGGCTGGGGCTCGCGTTCGGGGCCGGAATCATACTCGGCGCGGCCTGGCGTAACAACTGGGGAAATTGCAACTGGAATGGTGGCGGCAATGTGTACGTCAATCACCACAACAATTTTAACAAGAACACCATCAACAATATCAACGGGGGCAACCGGAATGGTAACCGAGCGAGTCAATTGCCGGCTAACGGAGGCGGGAACTGGCAGCACAATCCTTCGCATCGTGGCGGTGCTCCGTATGGCGATCGGGGCACCGCGAGCAAATACGGAGGAAGAGCGCGTCAGCAACCAGCCGGCGGAGCAGGTAACCGCGTGGCCGGAGGTTCTGGCGGCGCAGGCCGGCCGGGTGGAGTCGGCAGCGCTAGTGGCGTCGGCGGTGCGGGTGGCATCGGTGGTGCCGGCGGAGTCGGGGGCGGGCGCAACCAGTTAGGCGGCGCCGGAGCGGGTGGTGCTCGGCCTGGAAGCGGAGTGGGAGACCGCAATCCTGGTGGTGCTGGTGGCGGCCGTGATTTGAGCGGGGGAGGCAGTAACAAGTACGGGGGTAATTACGGCGGCGCCAATCGTGGCAGCGGCGGCGCGAGCGCCGGCACGCGGCCTTCGCACGGTGGTGGCGGTGGTGGAAACAGCATCGGCAATCGCAGTGTGTCGTCGGGCGGCGGGTTTGGCTCCAGCAGCAGCGTATTTGGGAGCGGCGGTTACAGCGGTGGCTCTGCTCGTTCGGCCAGCAGCCGTGGTGGTTCCAGTATGGGGGGCGGTGGTTTCAGTGGAGGAGGCCGCGGCGGTGGCGGCGGGTTTGGTGGTGGAGGTGGTCGCGGCGGTGGAGGCGGCGGACGTCGCCGATAAGGAGAGATACATGAAACGGAATTTCGATCTGCTTCGTTCAAATCTTTTGTGCATTGTGGGTGCGCTCACGATTGCAGGCCTGGCAATTGTGTCTGCCGAAGCGAATCCCACCACGAAAGACGGCGCATCCGCATCATCGCAGTCTCAGCAAAAGCAGTTCAACACGCCCAAAGAGGCGGCGGACAGCCTTGTCGCGGCAGCCCAAAGTTTTGATGTACCTGCATTGAAGGAAATTCTTGGCCCTGACAGCGACCAGATTCTCTCATCGGAAGATCCGGTGGCCGACAAGAATCGAGCAATGGCCTTTGCGGCTAAGGCAAAAGAAAAGACGAGTGTGGGAATGGATTCGAAAAACCCCAGGCGGGCGATCCTAACCGTCGGCAACGACGAGTTTCCATTACCAATCCCGATCGTCAAGCATCAGACCAAATGGGTGTTTGACACCAAAACAGGCCAGCAGGAAATCCTCAATCGCCGCATCGGCGCTAACGAGTTGGACGCGATCGCGATTTGCCGCGGTTTCGTTGAAGCCCAGGAACAGTATTCCCAGGAAAAACACGACGATTCAAAAGTGAACCAATATGCTCAGCGGATCATTAGCACGCCCGGCAAGCACGACGGCCTTGCCTGGCAGAATGCGGATGGGAGCTGGGGCGGTCCGGTGGGTCAAGGCGTAGCCAAGGCGTTGGAACAGGGATACTCGAAACAAGGTCAGCCGTATCACGGCTACTATTTCAAAGTCCTGAAGGGGCAGGGGGCCGCCGCGCCGTTAGGCGAAATGGATTTCGTGATCGACGGAGCGATGATCGGGGGATTCGCTCTGGCCGCTGCGCCAGC
>JBJMXE010000047.1:0-69442 GCA_045809745.1 Chthoniobacterales bacterium
AGCCACGCCTCCAGGTATTGCACTCCGACGCTGACATTGGTTCGTAAACCATCTTCTGTGATCGGCTCAGACGGACCAAACCCCAGCAGATCGTTTGCCGTGACGCTCACATCTTCCCGTTTTCGATCGATCTGGTTTGGCTGCGGCATCTTCTCGTTAAACGCGTCCATCGCCAGCTGCACCATTCCCGGATGCGCGACCCACGTGCCGTCGTGGCCATCTCCCGCTTCACGTTCCTTGTCCGCGCGAACTTTTGCGAATGCCTGCTCGTTAGCCGCAGGGTTATTTTTGACCGGGATCTGCGCTGCCATTCCGCCCATGGCAAAAATATTTCGTCGATGACATGTCTTGATGCACAGCAGTGAGTACGAACGCATAAAGTGCGTCGTCATGGTAATGAGCGCCCGATCGGCTAACAAAAAGTCGCGTTTGTTTCGGAACTTCTTGATGCACGAGAAAATGTAATCCCAGCGACCGCAATTGAGTCCGCCCGAGTGTTCGCGCAATTCGTAGAGAATCTCGTCCATCTCGAACGCGGCCGGAATCGTTTCAATCAGCACGGTGGCCCGGATCGTTCCCTGCGAAATTCCCACCCGCTCCTGAGCAAGTTTGAAGACATCATTCCAAATGCGGGCTTCGAGATGGCTCTCCATTTTCGGGAGGTAGAAGTACGGCCCGCTTCCGCGGTTCAGCAGCTCGCGGCCGTTATGGAAAAAGAACAGACCGAAATCAAACAGCCCGCCGGACACCGGATGTCCATCAACCAGCATGTGCTTCTCGACCAGGTGCCATCCACGAGGCCGCGGCATCAACACGGCGACCTGATCTCTCAGCCGGTAATTTTTTCCCTCAGGACTGGTGAACTCGATCGTTTTGCGAATGGCGTCCCACAGATTGATCTGCCCCTCCACCATGTTTCGCCATGTCGGCGCGTTCGCATCTTCGAAGTCGGCCATGAAGATCTTCGCGCCGGAGTTCAGCGCGTTGATCACCATTTTCCGATCGGTTGGCCCGGTGATCTCTACTCGCCGGTCCTGAATGTCTTTCGGGATGGGCGCGCATTTCCAATCGGCGTCGCGAATCGCTTTGGTTTCCGGCAGAAAATCGAGTGTCTCACCGCGGTCGAGCGTAGCCTGCCGGTCGGCCCTGCGCTGAAGACACTCAACTCTGCGTGAGCCGAAGTTTCGTTCGAGTTCAGCGACAAAGGCCAGGGCTTCGCGGGTAAGGATCTCTTCAAATCGGGCTCCAAGTTCGCCAACGATTTGCACGCCTTCCGGCAATGTGATTTTTGCAGCGTTGGTCATGGTCGACAGTCAGTCCAGCAGGAGCTTTTAACGTATTGCATTCGTTAACCAGATTGTCGTCGGATGTTTGTCACGGACCTTAGCCAAGGCTGCAGCGGATGGTCGTCCTGTACGCTTCGTTTGACACCGAACATTCTAGACGGAGGGACGAGCTTGTCTCGTCCCACTGATTTAGGGAGAAGGAGGCGATTAATGGGACGAGACAAGCTCGTCCCTTCGCTCTTAATATCGGAGGTGATAGACCGCCGCTACAGAAAATCCGGGCGCAGTCTCAGGATAACGAGCTCGGCGGGAATAGTTACTCGTCTGGGACTCACGGTCTAAGGGAGCAGGGTCGTATTTCTTTCCGAGCCAAACTAGCACATCGCTCAAAATGGCACCTCGTTGCTCGTCACTCGACACTCAATCCGTTCACGAACGACCGGATCGCTTCGAGGATCTTGCCATCAATTTCTTCTTGCGTTTGTCCGGTCGTCTTCAGATCAACTTTGCGAACGAGAAGGGAGTGATCACCACCTTCGACGACGTGCAATTGATCGGGCGCGGTCATCACCGACCGCACCGGCTCCAGCAGATTGAGCGGGCAAAGTGGATCACGAGTTCCTTGCACAAAAAGAATTGGTGTCGTCAGCTCGCGAAGCACCTTGTCCCGCAACTTGTTAGGATCACCTCCACCGCAAAGCGGATAACTGAGGCAAACGATGCCATCCACCGGCTCGGCCAGGGACACGTGACAGCCAATTCGGCCTCCCATGCTTTTGCCGATTAAGATCACCGGCGCGTCGTTTTCCCGGTTTTCGGTGAGTGCCTTCCGATGAGCAGTGATGAGCTGCGGTAAAAAGTCAGGACGTTTGCGTCCTTCGCGCATGTAATCGTAGTCGAATGGCACAACCCGACCGAACGATTGCAGCCGCTGGTTCCACTTTTGCATCCAGGGGTGCGACGACGGGGCGCCTGCGCCCGGGGCGAATAGAAAAAACGCTCGCGACATTCCGCAGCTACCTAACCATTAATGGATTACAGATGTCGATGGCAAGGATAGTAGCCAATGCCACATCCCGCGCCTTCCAGATCGATCCCGCGATTACGTGCCCTCTTGTGCTATCAGTTCCTGCAACCGAACCAGAAACTCCTTTTGCGCGGGGTTGATCTTTCGTGCCGCCTCTTCAATTGCGAAAAACCGGGCCTCATCCACTTCAGCAAACGCCTGGATCTTGCCCGAGCGGGGAGGCCACTCCAAATCGAAGGTGTTTGATCGGGCCACGAACTTCTCTGGTAGATCACCTTCGGCAGTCCACGCGTGTACGGTTTTTCCGCTTTTTTGCCTAACCGATCCTAACGGGGCCGCATCCGCCGGTGGCGGAATTCCGAGCTCCTCCTCGAACTCGATCCGGGCCCGCTGCAGCAGGTCTTCATCCGGTTCGGCTACGCCTTTGGGGATTGTCCAGGCTCCCTCGTCTTTGTTTTTGAAGAACGGGCCACCCGGATGCGCCAGTAACACTTCGATGTCCGAGCCGCGTCTTCGGAAGACCAACAGCCCCGCACTGATTTTCGTCGACATCGAGAGACGTTAGCCGCGTTTTTTTGCCGCCCCGCCATTTTTCCAGACGGTGATCACCAGGAAAAGCAGGATCACGAGATTGACAATTAGCAGCGATATCTTCAACGCATCGACCCTCTGCACCAGTTCGTACACTTCGATCGGCAGAAACGATGCGGTCGCTGCGATTGTCAGAAATTCGGCCCACCGTTTTTGGAAAAACAACCCGGTTCCTTCGACAGCAAACAACGCGCTGTAGCCGAACGAAGCTGCACTCAATGTCTGCAGTTTGGGGTCGTCGATCAGGGACAACTTCGCCAAAAGAGAACCGAGGAACTTGTTATCGGGATCGGCGCGAAGAGACCGAATGAAGTTTTCGGCGACCTCACCGACGTCTTTGTGAAGCAGCTTCAACAATCCGATGGCCACGGCTATCAGCAATACGGCGTGGATCCATTTGAAAACGGCGATCAGCACCAGGCCTCGGTTGTGACGGGACACAATAGTTAATCGAATTACGGACCAGGTTTGGGCGACACCGGATCCAACGGCTTAGAAAAACCGCGGCGATCGGTGTAAAACGTCCACCGGCAGCTCCGGCCTATTCTTCGCCGAGGTAATAATCTTCGCTTCCCGGATTCTGCGGGCGAATAATCATCCGCTCAGGAGACCGGACCAGCCATTTTTTGCTATCCGGGTAATAACTGGATTCGCCGATCGGATTGTCTGCGATGACGAGGACGACAAGGTCGCTGTGGCCGTTGTTTCTAAGCTGATGTGGTTCATCGGCGCGGAAGAGAAATGCATCGCCGGCTTCTATCGGAGTGACGCCGTCCTTGTGACGAACCTCTCCGTTGCCAGACAACACATGGTAGAGTTCCCATTGCGCACTGTGCGAATGGTAAGGGTAGGCGGTTTGCCCCGGCGCGAGTCGTAGAATTTCCAAGTCGAACGGATGCCGCTCACGAAGATCAGTCGATTTGTCCTTCCTCCCAAGCGCGGCTGAGACATTCTTGCCGAAGCCGCCGAACTTGCCTTTCGGCGACGGCCACGAGTCTTCGGCGATGTTGTTGATGTTGACTATTTGCATGTCTCGAGATCGTTAGGCCAAGAGGAACACGGCAGCCATCGCCCCGAGGAGATACGGCACGAGGGTGGCTGCGCCGGGATAATCTTTCGCCATCCGCTGACCCAAAAACAGGCAGAGCAGTGCGATCAGGGAGAGGCAGGCGCCGCAAAATGCCAGACCGCTGTTTCTGTTTACTAATAGTTGAGCAATTCCGAGCGCGCTCAGGAGACCCGCTGCCAGTTCGAGAAGGGTAATCATCAAAAGCAGAAGAGGAACGAATCCGGCGAGGGGGCTCTTGGCAAAATGGCCGGTCAGCCATTCCAGATTGCCGCGGCGATCGACGATCTTATCGATTGCTGATTGGAGAAAAAGAATGGCCAAAAAGACCGAAATCGCGATCTGAAGAAAAAAGACTGCAAATTCTCTGCTGTGCAGACTTGCCATGTGAAATAAAGGGCGTGAAAGTCGGCGCTTGTCCAGCCTGTACGGGCCGAAAGGGGAGCACCGGAATGTCTATTGACCGAACTGGTAATTACGTGAAGCAGCGTCGTCTGCAGCCCGGTCGGATGTGGCTGGTGACCTTGTTGGCTGCGGCCGGGTTTCTGACCGGCGCGTTCTGCGTTGCGCAGGAGATCGCAGTGGCCACCGGCGACGGATTCGCCCGATCGAATGCGGTCCAGACGAGTGCATTTCCGACCATTACCGCCGCCACCGCCATCGTGATCAACCGCGATACCGGCGCAGTCATTGGCTCCAAGGATCCGGACACGCTGCGCCCAAATCCGAGCACCACCAAACTGATGACGGCGCTCATCGCTATTGAGCGTAATGCCGCGAACCTGGACGCAATCGTGGGGCCGATCAGTTCAAAATCAGCCGATACGCCAGGCAGCACCATGAATTTGAACGCGGGCGACTCACTCAGCCTGCGCGACCTGCTTTACGGATTGATGCTGCCTTCAGGGAATGACGCTGGAGTAGCTATTGCCGAATGGGTCGGCGGAAGCGAAGAGGCGTTCGTCGCTCTGATGAACCAGAAAGCGAAAGCACTTGGCCTGAGTCACACATCGTATCGGGGGCCATCTGGCTACGATGCGCTCGAACAGCCGGCTCAATGCGTCCCGCCTTACTCGGCGATGTTCAACTGCGGACATTATTCAACCGCTAGAGATTTGGCGACCCTGGCGCAGGCTGCGATGAAGGAGCAGCCGATTTTTGCCCGGATCGTGCAGACGGCCACCTGGACGCCGACTTCCTGGCTCACTGCCGCTCGTACCCCGCGAACGGTTCAGCTGAACAACGATAATCTTTTGCTCAGCTCGTTAGCCTATCCCGGTGCAAACGGTGTAAAGACGGGCATGAGCACGTCCGCTGGATTCTGCATGGTCGCGAGTGCGACGCAGTCTGGCCACTCGGTGCTGACTGTGGTGATGGGATGCGCCAGCGATGCAATACGTCACGCTGAAAGTAAACAGCTGCTCGACTGGGGTTTCGCGCAGCTTGGCAGTTCTCCCACGGTGGTAACAATTCCGCGGATCAGCGTTAGCGCGTCCCCAAGTTCTATTCGGGCGGGAGGCGACGCGTCTTTCGTCATTGCCACATCGCAGCTCTCATCGCAGCCGACGATGGTGCGTTACACTCTCGCCGGAACCGCCCGGATGGGCATCGATTACTCAGTCAGCGGCACAACGGGTGAGGCTGATATTCCAGCCGGCGCCTCTTCGGTTCGAGTCACGCTGCACGCCTTCAACGGCCTAACCGGTAAACGTCCTCGGCGGGCGGCGCTGAAGTTAGTGGCTGGAACAGCCTATCAACTGACTGCATCGAAAAAAGCGGTGGTGACAATCACGCCTTAATTGTCTTTTTAGAGTGATAGGCGAACTGACGGATTAGCGGTATCGTTAGGCCGTTGGCAGTGGATCATGGCCGACGTTAACAGCGGAGGGACGAGCTTGTCTCATCCCACCGTCTAGAATGTCGGTGTCGAAGGACCTCGCCTACTCCGCGGAAAGGTAGATCTTGCCGATCCGCGGGTGATCCCTCCTGCTTGCCCACAAAACTTCGCTCCAGCGAATCGGAAGCGCGCGCTTTCAGTGCTATTATTGGCGCCATGACTGATGCAGAACGGCCAATGCCGGTGAAGGAAGCATTGCAGGCAACGGCGCCGATCCCGAAAGTTCGAGTGCAGGGCTGGGTGCGGACTCGCCGCGATTCGAAGGATTTCTCGTTCATCGAGCTGAATGACGGATCGAGTCTGCGAAATCTGCAAATTATCGCCCGGAACAGCCTGCCGAATTATGCGGCCATCCAGCGCCTCAGCACCGGCGCCTCTATAATAGTACAGGGCGAATTGGCGGCTTCACAGGGTAAAGGCCAGCAGTGGGAGGTGATCGCGGCTCAAATCGCGATCATCGGCTCCTCCGATGAGTCTTATCCGCTCCAGAAGAAGGGGCATACACCGGAGTTCCTTCGTGAGATCGCGCATCTGCGTCCGCGTTCGAATCTTTTCGGATCTGTCTTTCGGGTCCGCAGCAGACTGGCGTTCGCGATTCACCAGTTCTTTCAGGAGCGCGGATTCGTCTACGTGCACACTCCGATCATTACCGGCAGCGATTGTGAAGGAGCCGGCGAATTGTTTCACGTCACGGCGATCGATCCGAAAAGTCCCCCGCGAACTGCCACCGGCGAAATCGATTACAGCAAAGACTTCTTCGCGCGGCCGACTTACCTGACGGTTAGCGGTCAACTCGAAGCTGAAGCTTTCGCCCTCGCGTTATCAAAAGTTTACACGTTTGGCCCAACGTTCCGAGCCGAGAACTCCAATACGTCCCGTCATGCGAACGAATTCTGGATGATCGAACCGGAAATGGCGTTTACCGACCTCAACGGCAACATGGACCTGGCCGAAGCGATCGTGAAGTATCTGATCCGTGATATCCGCACCCATTGTCCTGAGGAGCTGGGACTGTTCGCGAAATTCGTCGATAAGGAGCTGCTGGATCGACTCGAGTTTGTTGTTGAACGCGAGTTTCAGCGGATCACATACAGTGACGCCGTGGACCTTCTAAAGAACAGCGGCCAGAAGTTCGAATTCCCGGTTGAGTACGGATTGAATCTCCAATCGGAACATGAACGCTGGCTAACGGAGAAGCATTTCAAATGTCCGGTGACGGTCTTCAACTACCCGAAAGAGATAAAACCGTTTTACATGCGGCTGAACGACGATGGCAAAACCGTTTGCGCGATGGATCTGCTGGTTCCGGGAATCGGCGAGATTGTTGGCGGCAGCCAACGTGAAGAACGCCTGGACGTGCTGGAAGAGAACATGCGGCGGCACAAAATGGATCCAGCGGATTACAAGTGGTACCTGGATCTGCGGCGTTACGGAACCGCGCCGCATTCCGGTTTCGGCCTGGGGTTCGAGCGGATGCTGATGTTTGTTACCGGTGTTTCGAACATTCGCGATGTGATTCCGTTCGCCCGCACACCCGGCAGCGCCGAGTTTTAGTTCGCCGGCTGGATTTTTGGGGCGTCTGTGGCAGAGGCGTCTGAATCGCGCATCGCCGCAATACGCCGGTGCCGGTCAACTCAGCCCGACGAGCCCACTCGCAAAAAGGTTGTCATCCTGAGCGCAATCCACGGACCCCTCCTACTTGGGTGAGGCCTTCCGCATTTGAGAGGCCCCTCGACTGCGCTCGGGATGACATAGCTGTTGGGTGAACTTGCGTTAGGCTCGCGGTTTGACCTCCGGTGTGTCATGCATCGAAAAACATCGGACATCTGTCTCAGCCGCTGAATTCACCTGCGCAAAGCGCCGTTGGCCAGTAACGCGGATATTGTTGTAGGCGTCGTCAGACGCCTTTGGATTAGTGGCCGTCTCGCAGAGACAGCCCACAACTTTTCGTGAATTTCCGTTAGGCCAGTGCCATTTTTACCACTTCCTCCGCACATCCCCATGACAGGGTGAACCCCGCTCCTCCATGTCCGTAGTTGTGGATCACGGTGCGGCCACCTAACTGGTCTCGCTCCAGCCGAATACCGGATTTTCGGAACGGCCGTAAGCCCACCCGTTCCGCCACAACCCTGGGTGGCGCGATGCCGAGGACCCGGGAGCATTCGGTCAGAATCGCCTGTGTGGTCTTTGAATCGGGATCCCGGCTGTCGCTCACGTCATTCGTGCCGCCAAACAGGCAATCGTTAGTCCGAGGAATGACGTACATCAAAGGTGCGTCATCGCACACGCTGGCGGAATCGAGCTTGAGCTTGGGAACGATCACGACCTGTCCACGGTGCGGTTCCAGATCCTCGTCTCCAACCAGAGATCGCGCCCCGATTCCCGCGCAATTCACGATCAGCGAAAACTTGGAATCGATTTCTGCCAGGTTTTCCAGATGCGCGTGCGGACCAAACTTCCCGCCGGCGCCCCGGAATCGATCCGCCAGGTAGTTGAGATAAATCGTGGTATCGATGAGTGGAACTTCCAGGGTAAATCCGCCGGCGAACATCTTCGCCCGCTGCGGGTGTGAGCTGGCCACCAGACCGCGGTCTGCGATTTCGATCAAAGAGGCTCCGAGTGCCGCCGCCCACGACGGGATCGATACTGTTCCGGTGCGACAGAAAGTGCGCAGCTCCATCATCGAGACGCCGCTGTCCTGGTTAGAGCACAGTGTTTGGAAGGTGTGATAGCTTTTCAGCGCCCACCGAAGCGCAGCATCCAACGGCTCGACGTCATACGGATACCAGATCGCTCCGGCCGCAGCCGACGTCGTTTGGTTGCCGGTTTCCCTGGCGAGAATCGTGATCGGATATCCCCGTTCGGCCAAAAGAATTGCACTGGTAAGCCCGGATACCCCTGCTCCGATCACCGCGACCTGTGGCTCCATCGGTTCAGGCTACAGTCCACACGGCTCCTGTCGAACCGATGCGAGATGGCGCCGCATTTCAAGGAATCTGCCGCCAGGCACTCGAAACTCGGGCCGGATTGCGGTAAGGTTTCGGCGATGGTCTGGATCAAAGGCGACGCGGTCAGCGAGAAGGTGCTTGGCCGCGAACGCATATCACCCGCTGAAGCGCTGGAACTGTATCGGCTGCCGCTGGAGGATCTCGGGGTTTTGGCCAACGCCCGGCGGGATCAGGCCAAAAGCTCAAGCTACGATGGCCGTGGCTGCGAAATCGTGACCTACATCGTCGATCGCAACATCAATTACACCAACGTCTGCAACGTCTATTGCAAGTTCTGCGCTTTCTATCGAACCGAGCGGGACAGCGATCATTACGTCCTCTCGTTCGAGCAGATCGATCAAAAGCTGGACGAACTTTCGGCCGTGGGCGGGGTTCAAATTCTGATGCAGGGCGGTCACCATCCCAAACTCCCGCTGCAATGGTATCTCGATCTTCTCCAGCACATTCGAGAAAAGTACCCACACATCAACATTCACGGATTCAGTCCGCCGGAGTTCCAACATTTCGCCGAAACATTTCAGATGCCGCTGCGCGAAGTGATCTCGCAATTCAAGGAAGCGGGACTTGGTTCCATTCCCGGCGGTGGCGGCGAGATTCTGGTCGACCGTGTGCGCGAGCGAATCTCACCGTTGAAATGCAATTCCGACGAATGGCTCGAAGTGATGCAGATCGCTCATGAAGTCGGACTGAAATCCAGCGCAACCATGATGTTCGGTCACGTCGAAACCATTGAGGACCGGATCGAACATCTTTCACGGATTCGCGATCAACAGGATCGAAGCGGCGGCTTCACGGCGTTCATTTGCTGGACGTTTCAGCCGCAGCACACGGTGTTGAAAGTGAAACAGCCGACCGGCGTCGTCGAGTATCTGCGGATGCAGGCGCTTGCCCGGATCTTTCTGGACAACATTTCTAACATCCAAAGTTCCTGGGTGACACAGGGTCCCGGGATCGGTCAGGTCGCGTTAAAGTACGGCGCTAACGACTTCGGGTCGGTCATGATGGAAGAGAACGTCGTCAGCAGCGCAGGTACAACTTTCCGATTAAACGCAGAGGCGATCGAAAATCTCATTCGCGATGCTGGATATGAGCCGCGGCGGCGGAACAACTGGTACCAACTGTTGAAGTAAATGCCTGATTTCGAGGGATCTAGACAGGGAGGGCAACTGATGCTACAAAATCCCGCCTTGACGATTGCCCGGTTATTACCCATATAGCCGCCTGTCCCGCGTGGCTTAGCCCGCGGGACGCGCCATCTAGAATTACCTAGCTATGAGATATTTTTCTGGAATGAGCGGCGGCCGGTTTGTCGCTGTCGCTCTTGTCTGCATTGCGGCGCTTTGCGGAGCGATTTTGCCGGCCCACGCTCAACAACAGGCGGTGCCGCAGGGTCCGCCGATTGTGAAGGCGATCGACGTGGAATATTCCGGACCCGCTACGGTCTCGAAGGAACGCATTCTGGCGCAGTTACGAACCGCTGTCGGACAGCCTTATTCAGATGAAGTCGTCGAAGCGGATATTCGACAACTCTATTCGTTGGGCGTGATCAAGAACGTCCGCATCTTTGCTCAGAACGAGGGTACCGGCGTCAAAGTGATTGTGGCCGTGCAGACCCGGTCAGTCGTGCGGGAAATTGAAATTGACGGCGCGGAACGGGTTGGTGCCAAGCGTCTCCGTAAAGAGCTGGAGATTAAAATGAATCAGCCGGCTAACGAGGAAGCGCTTGAAAAGGGCCGGCAGAAGATGATCGATGTCTATCGGTCGAAAGGGTTCAACGACGTCAGTATCCAATATCGGGTTGACCCGATCGACGAATCGCGCGGCATCTCGCGAATAGTGTTCACGGTCAATGAAGGCGTACAGGCCGCCGTGAAAAGCATCAAGTTCGAAGGCAACCAGCACTTCAGCGATAGCGTCCTGCGTAAGCAGATGAAAACAAAGCGTCAGACGCCCATAGCGCTTCTCGATAAGTCAGGCCGGCTCGATGAAGTGCAGCTCCAGCAGGATCTCGACAGTATTAAGGAGTTTTACCAAAACAACGGCTACATCGATGCCGAGGTAAAAGATGTCCGCAAAGAACACGGAACTAAATCGATGGCGTTGACGATCGCCGTCAATGAAGGGATTCAGTATCACGTCGGGCGCTTGTCCATTACCGGCGAGAAGGTTTCCACGGAAGAGAAGATTCGGGCACTGCTGAAGATGAAGGAGGGCGACGTTTATTCGCCCAAGCAACTTCATGATGATGCCAAAGCGGTGGCCGACGGCTACGGGGCGGGCGGATTTGTGGATCTGGTGATCACGCCCGAGGGCGTGCCTGCCGGCCAGGGGTTGATCAACCTTCACTATAAGGTTGAGGAGGGCGCGCGTTCGTTCGTCGAGCGAATCAACATTGTCGGAAACACCCGGACCAAGGACAAGGTGCTGCGTCGTGAGGTGCTGGTCTCTCCGGGAGACGTCTACAACACCGTTCGGGTCGATGTTTCGAAGAAGCGTCTGGAGAACCTCGGATACTTTGCAAACGTGGAAACTTATCCCGAGGATAGCGGAGTTCCCGGTCGAAAAGACCTAACGATTCAGGTGCAGGAAAAGCGAACCGGCTCGCTCAGTTTCGGTGGCGGCTTTAGCACCATTGATTCGCTGCTGTTCTTTGTCGAATTGCAGCAGGGTAATTTCGATATCACGAATTGGCCGGGCCTAACCGGTGGCGGTCAGAAGTTTCGTCTGCGACTGCAGGCCGGCACGCAGCGAAAAGACATCATTTTAGCTCTGACCGAACCTTACTTTCTTGATCGCCGGATTTCGCTCGGCGGGCAGGCATTTTTCAGTGAAGCCGATTACCTGAGTTCGGTGTACAACCAGCGCGATTACGGTTTCTCCATTGAAACTCGCAAGCCGCTGACCCCTTTCATGTACGCCACGCTGAATTACCGGCTCGAAAATATCGACATCTACGACGTTGCTGCTGGTACGTCTCCGGAGATCACGGCGGAACAAGGTACAAACAGCAAGAGCCAGATCGGCGGTAGCCTGGTGTGGGATCATCGGGACAGTCCGCTGCTGACCCGCACCGGCCAGCGAATCTCGATTACCCCGTACATAGCCGGCGGTTTCCTTGGCGGCGACACGCAGACTTACGGATGGGACGTAGAAGGGTCGCAGTTCTTTCATCTGCCAAAGGATTTGATTTTCTTTATCAATGCGGAGGCGGCGGTGGTGGATGTGTGGGGCGGTGAGTCCCAGACGCGGCTGGTGCCGGCGAACAATGGCACCACCACGATCCGGGTTCCGAGCGTTCCAATTTACGACCGCCTTTATCTCGGCGGCTCCAACAACCTCCGCGGGTTTGCATTTCGCGACGTTGGTCCACGAGATAAAAACGGTGAACCCCTGGGCGGCCAAAGCATGGCGCGCATTACGGGCGAATTGAGCTTTCCGATCATCAAGAACGTCCGCGGCGCAATGTTCTACGACACCGGTATCCTGAACGTCTCGCCTTACGATTGGAACACGGACCAGCATTTTGCGTCCGACGCCGGACTTGGCTTGCGTCTGGACTTGCCAATTGGTCCATTGCGCATTGATTACGGTATTCCGATTCAGAAAGATGGCCGAGGGAACCAGGGGCACATCAACTTCAACGTAGGCTATCAATTTTGAACGGACCGTTAACGAACGCGGTCTAAACGCCGTTCAACCTACCCACATTCCGTCTGCTTATCTGCTTATGAAAAAGATCCTAATTACTGTGCTCGGTCTTACGCTCGCGCTGCCACTCGCCAGCTACGGTCAGGGCAAAATCGCCACCGTCGATATGAGTCGGGCGTTCAAGGAATACAACAAGACCAAGGACGCTGAGACGAAGATTAACGACGCCAAGAATGCCGCGAAGAAGGAGTACGATGATCGCGCCGACGCCTACAAGAAGGCGCTGGATGAGATCAACAATCTCAATAAGCAGCTCGATTCCTCCGCTCTGAGCGCCGATGCCAAGACCAAACTGGCCAAGGATCGGGACGATAAAATCGCCAACATCAAAAACATGGAGCGGGAGATTAATGAGTTCCGTCAGACCCGCGAACGCCAACTGCAGGAACAGGCTCTCCGGATGCGCGAGGGTATCGTAAAAGAGATCACCGACGTGGTTATGGAGCGAGTGAAGACCAACAACATCGATTTCGTATTCGATCGCTCAGGTATGAGTCTGAATGGTGTGCCGCTGTTGATGTATGCCAAGGAAAACGTCGACTTCACCAACGATGTGGTCACTGCTTTGAACAGGCCCGGCCGGGCAACGGCCAGTACCAATGCTGAGAAACCAGCTACGGCACCTGCCTCGTCGGCCGGCAAAGCTGCGAGTCCGCGCCCTTAAGTTTCAACAAAGTAAGGAAACACACGCGGGCAAAACCCGCGTGTGTTTTTTTTCGTACAGGGCCAGAGCGATTCGTTAGGGTGATATTGCAATGAAATCGGTCGCAAACACACTTCGACATCTGGTCACGCGTGATGCTCTGGGGTGGATGAGTTCGGTTGCATTCCTATTTTTAGTTGCAACCGACATGCAGGCGGCGGCCGAATGGCAGACTACCTTGACTAACGATCCTCCGGGCAATTTTGCTTCTCTCCGGCCTCTTCACGCGTCTTATGTTTTCGGCTGGAGCGGGTTTACTGCCGCCACCGCCGAGATTCAGTTCTCCAGGCTCGCTCCGGACCGATGTCAGCTTCAGGGAACGGGCCACACGATCGGTCTCGCCAGAACACTCTGGCCGTATGACGTCAATTACCGCGCATTAGCGAACCGTTCGACCCTGCACCCGATCGAATCGCAGCAAATCGATGTCTTCCGGTCGAAGAAGATCACCACCAACCTGACGTTCAACGCGTCAGGCGTGCGCCGGTTGCGCTTAGAAGTGCCGCCGCACGGCCCGGCCAAGCCGAAAGATTTTTCGTTTCCCGACTTGTACGATCTCCAGGCCGCTGGCCTATATCTCCGCAGTCAGCCGTTACAACAGCGAAGCTCTTATCGAGTGGTGGTTTACCCGGCGACTAACGCCTACGTCGCGATCGGCACAGTCATCGGGCGAGAGAAAGTGGAGGTCCGGGCGGGAAGCTACAATGCGATCAAACTCGATCTTCAGTTGAAACGCGTTGGAAAGGATATGCAGCTGGAGCCCCACCGGAAATTTCGCCGTGCGACGATTTGGATTTCCGATGATTCAGACAGGATAATCTTACGCGCAGAAGCGCAGGTGTTCATCGGCACCGTCTTCGCCGAGTTGCAATCCGTGCGGTTCGATGCCAATCAGGAATAAGGGCTGGCAGACACACCCAGCGCCTAAATTCAGCAAATCCGCGTTGAGCGTTCGGCGTTGTCTACGTCTGCGACTCAAGCGGCCGCGAAAATTGCCCTAACCGTCGACCGGCTATTACGGCCGCACCCATTCTCCGCGAACGACCGGTTCGCGCGGAACGGCTTGTCTTCGCGGCGTGAACACCGGTGCATGAGCGCCGGGCAACAACTCCAACGCGGCCAGTGTTTCAAGATCGAGCCGGCCGGTGTTGGGCAATCCAACTCGAGATTGATAGGCCCGGAGCGAAAATTCCATGGCAGGACCGTAGGTGCCGTCGGCTGGTTCCTTGAACAGCCCACGCCGTCGGAGGATTCGCTGCGCATCGGCAACGATGCGGCGCTGGACTTCGGCTGGGGCGTTTTGGTAGGGGGTGCCGGCCAAAAAATCGCTGCCGGCCACCCCGGGTCGAACCCGGTTAGGCTGATCGAACCAGGCGCTGGTGGAAGGCGGTCGAATCGGTGCCTGCATTGGAGGCGCCAGGGAGCGATCCGGTGAGTCGGGGTCACCGTGCAAATCGGAATTATCGATGTTGGGCTCCTGTGTCCGCGTCGCGGGCGAAGCTGCCGCTACCGGAGCCTTGGCGTTCGAGGATGAGCGAATCGATTTCAACGTTTCATCGTTCAACTCGCCTGTGATCTCCAGGCCGTTACGAATCTGGTAACGACGAATGGCCGCCGTTGTATCCACGTCCTTTTGGCCGGTGATCTGACCATAGTAAAATCCCTGGTCTTTCAGGTTCTGTTGAATTTCAGCGACCGAATTATCCGCATACAAGGTGGTCGCAGCGCAGCTGAGGAGAAGGAGGATGGAATTGAGATAAAGCTTTTTCACGTGGCCCGCGAGATTGGACGGACAAATGCACGGCTTATTCGTCATGGCTTCTCCGACTCAAGGACCTCCTTATAGTGCAGAATCCCGTCGCTAACTGCGTCGGCCAGTTGCTCGCGGTATTCGGCATTGCCGAGTTTGCTGGCGTCTTCTTTGTTTGAGATGAAACCACCTTCCACCAGGACGGCCGGATGACGCACGTTAGCGAGCACGTAAAATTGTTGCGTCTTAGTTCCCCGGTTAACGGCATGTGTCCGCTTCACCAGTGCGTCCTGGATAAATCCGGCCAGGCTTTGACTCTCAAGGTTCGCTCCGTCAGATGAGACCGGTTGCAGGAACGGCAACCATGATGCCAGCAGTGTGCGACCGGCGGCTTGATGCTCGGCGTAATAAGTTTCGACCCCGGATGACACGGTTTTGTCCGCATCATTGAAATGGATGCTGACCAGGATGCAATTTCCGATGCGATTAGTCAGCGATGCCCGATCGGCCAGCGAAATATATTTGTCATCCGGTCGCGTCATGACGGTCGACAGGCCAGCCTCGTGGAGTCGCCGCTCGAGACGCTGGGCGACGTCCAGGGTTAGATCTTTTTCCATCATGCCCGCACACATCGCTCCAGAGTCATGGCCGCCATGGCCGGCATCCAGCACCACCAGTGGAAAGGGATTACGCTGGCCCGATGTCTGCGGTTGCGCCGGATGCTCGATGTGGGGCAACGAGTCTAACCAAATAAGCGAAGCGCCCATGAGCAGCATGCCGAACAGTGCCAGCGCCGTCCCAAAATTTGAACGCATCTATCGTCGGCCCGTTAGGTTATCGCTTCGTTCGAGGATCGGTTTTCCCCGTCACGCTGACAACGCGGAGCGCGCTTGCTCGTCTGACAAAGCGCGATACCGGATCGTGGTGTTCCCGCCGCGCTCCAGGATCGCCGCCTCAATCCCAGCGCTGGCGAGCTGGTCCTGCCGGTGGTTCGCAATCGCTTCGGGACCCGGCAACTGCTGCAAATCTTCACCGAGGCCGAGGCTCCCAATGGTCCATGCATCGATTGCCGTTTTGATCGCAGTGTGAAAATCGACGTCCGGCTGATGCGCACCCTTCAAAAACTCCTCCATCAGGTCGGTGGAATGGCCGGTCGCGCTCAAAACAGCGTAGTGCCGCCGGGTTTGCGATATATCGCCGCCATTGGCTGCAATGGCGCCATCGTATTCGACTCGAAGCAGCAGGTCGTCTTCGGGCCGCGCGCCAACCTCGGCAAATAACAAGCGGGCCAGATAGGGCGCGCCGTAAATTTGTTCGAAGGCTGTCTTCATGACCGGGCTGAGCGAATAAAACGCGAGGCGACGCAGCGACACATCTGCGGCGGACCGGGTAAAACCTTCAGTGCTGGCCAGTTCGATCGCCGTCATTCGCAATCGCTCGATATCACCGGGGTGACCGATGGCGCCCATCGCGATTCGATCGTAAATCTCGAAAATCTTTTGCTTCGTCCGCCCCAGGGTCACGAAGAGAATGCCGTCCCGATAACCGACCGCTGCGATCGGGCTTCCCGAGGCGAGTTGAGTCTCGATGTACTCACGCCGGTTTGCGATCGCTTCAACCCAACGATACGGTTCTTCGATCATGCGACTGATCGACGGAAGATTTCCGCGATTCGCTCCTCCGAAAGAGTATTGATGCCGTCGCGCGAGACGGTTTTGATGATCGGGAAAATCTTTCCGCTGCGATCGACTCCACCCGTCGCCGTGTCGGACTCAGCGGCGGTGTCTAAAGCGCGCAGAGCGATCGTAACGGCTTCTTCTTCGGTCCGGGACTGGAGCGGCTTTCCGGCCCATTTGCTTTCGTAATAGAGGATGCCTCGAACCGCCGGTGAGCCAGAGCCAGTGGCGGCGTAATCGGCTGCTTCAAACTGGGCGCCCATCGCGTCGTAAAAGTAGAGCCGGGCTGCTGGAGCCGTTCCATTGTCATAGGTGGCGAAGATTGGAACGACCACCCCAACGCCCTGCAGGACAGCCCCGAGATTGTCGCGTAGCAGCTTCGAAAGTGCTCGGACTTTTCCGTCCACGCTCATTTCCTGGAGCTGAGTTCGGCGAAAGTATTGAAGCGAATGTTCCAGCACGCGGGCCATTTCCCATGCCGCCGACGGCACACCAGCAATCGCCATGAGTGAATGCCGGTCGATCTCGAGAACCTTATCCGCTCGATCGTAGACCACCGTATGACCCGACGTCGCACGACGATCGCCCGCCACCAGCACCCCGCCGGCAAATTTGAATGCCAGGATTGTCGTCGCCTGAGTTGGGACGATCGACCCGGCCGCCTGGCCACCCGAAATCGGAGAGAAATGCTGGGCTATGCCTAACAAGCCATTGCGCCGCAGGATCGACGGAAAGTCCTCGGCTGCGCCGGGACTCATTTGATCAGGCGCCACAGGAAGAGGCCTCCCTCATTCGCCGGTGCGCTGCCGGTAGCGCTTCGATTGATTCGGATCAACCTTGCGCATTTTTTTGAGAAGATCCTTGGTGTCGGGCCTGGAAACATCCGGACTTCGCGGGCCGTCGCCGTCCCCCTGCTTCGGTCCCCATGGCACTGGATCGACCGGTTTTTGAGTGCGTTCTGGCATCAAAAAAAACTAAGATAAAACACGACGAAGGCAAGCGGGGCAGCGTGCTTGCCTCTGTAAGCCGCTGATGTCACCATTCCTGCAGATGAATCGGAGTTTGCTTGGCGCGATCGCGCTTTCCTTGGTGTTGCCAGGTTTAGCGCTGGCTCAGACCGCAGTGAACTCGCCAACCGGCAATGCTGACGAAAAATTGGATGCGATCTCGAAGAAGGTCGATGAACAGAACCGAAAGATTGATCTGTTGTCGCAGGAGATCCTGAAACTGGAGCAGCAGTTGGCCAACAGCCGGCCGGGAGTCATGATTGGCGAAGCTACCCCAGCCAATTCTCCAACAGCGAGCACCGGCGAATCGGCGCATCCCCAGGGCGGCAACTCGCATACTGTCGCGCGCGGAGAAACTCTGACGTCCATTGCCAAGATGTATAGTGTGTCGGTGACGGAGCTCCAAAAATTTAATCACATCGAGAACGATCGGAAGTTGCAGATCGGGCAGACGCTGGCAATTCCGAGTCCCGGGGCGGCAGCATCGGCTTCTCCCGCGGCGTCGCCATCGCCAGCCGGTTGATAATGGAAGAGGCTTCCGGCCAGCGTTGGTTTCTGCGTAAGCACGAGGATGGTTCCGTTTTCGGGCCGTTATCGTTTGAGCAACTGGCGCAATGGGCGTCCGCTGCTCAGATAGCACCGCACGATTCAATATCCGCGGATCAACTGACCTGGATAAAGGCGCCAATGTTACCCGAGCTGGGAATGGACTGGCTGGTGGAGCTAACGAGCGAGCAGTATTACGGACCCACTACGTTAGGCGCGATTCATGAGTTTATCCGGCTTGGTGAAATTGACGGTGAGACATTCGTCATCAACTCATGCGACGGCAGCAGGCGTCAGCTTCAGCAGATCCCCGAATTGCATGATGCCCTAACGAGCGCTTATCAGCAGTTCGGTGCGGCATCACCATCTGCGGAGTTCACTGAGCCGCCGGCCAGTGGCATATCGATGGATCTACAGGATCGAATCCGCGATTTAGAACAAACGCTGCTGGAGGAGCGGCGCGCGCTCGAAGAATCGGAAGAACGATACCGGCAGCTGGAGCAAAGGTACAACGAGCTGCTGTAACGTCCGCACCAGTAGTGGGTCGGGAGGTCGCGGACTAACGTTCGTGGGAGAATGCATTCCCAAATTTAATCTTGGGATCGCGGATACGTAGCCCAATTCGCAGCAATTAGCCTTGCCGCATTCAA
The DNA here is from genome assembly GCA_045809745.1 of Chthoniobacterales bacterium. Lineage (GTDB taxonomy): Bacteria > Verrucomicrobiota > Verrucomicrobiia > Chthoniobacterales > UBA10450 > DATFCK01. The sequence goes on from JBJMXE010000047.1 coordinate 18,916, forward strand.
AGCATAGCTATGTCATCCCAAGCGAGGTCGAGCGGCCCCCTCAGTGGCAGGGCACGTCACCCGAGTAGGAGAGGTCCTTCGACTTCGCTCAGGATGACACGCTCTCAGTGTTTAGTTCCCGCTGCAAACGTGTGCCAACCCGGGCGTAGGCTAACGTTTCGGGCCGACGGTCGGTCTAAAAAACGCCGGCTATTGCACAGCGTGAAAAATCAATGCGAGGTCCGTCGGGGCGGAGCCGGGCTGGCCCATCGGCTCGGAATGCATCGCTTGGAGAAAATGACCTTCAGTCAGCGGCCAGTCGCCGCAGCCGCCAATACCGCCCTACCGGTCCAGCGGAATCCCTTCGGATTCCAATTCTTCCGGCCTGACCGATTCCTCGTCGTCCGATTTCAAACCGAATTCTGGCCCAAGTCTTTCCCCGCTAACGTCGAGCAGGCTCTGACGGCATAACTGGGCATACTTGCCACCGCTGGCGATCAGTTCCTCATGCCGGCCCCGTTCAATAATGCGGCCGCGCTCGAGCACCAGAATCTGATCCGCGTGAACAATCGTGGAGAGTCGGTGCGCAATTACGATGGATGTTCGATTAGACATCAGATGTTCCAGCGCCTCCTGGATCAACCGTTCGGTCGCGGTGTCGACGCTGGCCGTCGCTTCGTCCAGGATCAGGATCGGCGGGTCCTTGAGCAACGCGCGGGCAATCGAGATCCGCTGTTTCTCGCCCACGCTGAGCTTTACCCCGCGTTCACCCACGACACTCTCCAATCCTGCCGGCATCCGCTCGATGAACCCGCGGGCATTGGCTGCGTCAACTGCTCGCCAGATTTCCGCATCCGATGCCGTCGGTTTGCCCATCAGAAGATTTTCTCGAACCGTGCCGTTAAACAGAAAGCTCTCCTGAGTAACGACACCGATCGATTCGCGTAGGCTGCGCAGGCTGTATTCACGAAGGGGCCGGCTGTCTATGTAGATCTGGCCGCTGGTAAATTCGTAAAACCGGACCAGAAGATTCACCAACGTCGATTTTCCCGCGCCGGTAGAGCCAACCAGTGCGATGGTGTCCCCTGGCTTTGCATGGAACGATATTCCGCTGAGCGCCAGCTGATCGTCTGAGTAGCTAAAGGAAACATCGTCGTATGTGATGTCGCCCATGATCCGACTGGTTAGGCCATCAGTGGTTGCGCCAGGCTCCCGCGGCTGATCCAGAATTTCAAACACGCGCTCGCCCGCGGCGCGCCCGGCCTGAACGAGCTGATTCAGCTGATGTAACCGATTGGCCGGCTCGTATAAGAAATTAATCAGAATCAGGAACGCCACCAAATCGCCGATCTGAATGGCTCCGGAAAGCACCGCGCTGGTTCCGAACCCCAGAACCACGATGTTGCCACAGGCTTGAATCATGGACATGGACGGGCTGTAGATTGCCCAGTACCGCATCACGATCAGCGTAGCCTCCCGGAGCTGGTTGCTGACCCGGTTGAAGCGCGCGTGTTCCTCCTTCTCCCGGACGAAACTTTTGATCTGGCGAACCCCGGAGAGATTATCGTGAAGCAGCGCATTCATCGCCGAGGCAGCCCGGCGTTGCAGGCGGTACCGCCGATGCGCCGTTAGGGTATAAGCTAGCGCACCGATGATCAGGAACGGCAGCGGGGTCAGGGCGAGGAACGCCAGTCTGGTGTTCACGTAGAACATCACACCGGTAACGATGACAATTTGAAGAACGGAGACGACGCCTTGTTCGATCCCGTCGATCAGCACGCGTTCCACTGCATTTACATCCTCTAGAATGCGTGTCATCAGATCGCCGGTAGCGCGGTTATCAAACCAGCGGAGGGGCAGAAGCTGGATATGTGAGTAAAGATCACTCCGCAGATCGAAGATCACCTTTTGCTCAAACGTATTATTCAGCAGGATTCGGATTGCATTGAATCCGTGCTGGATCAGGTAGGCGCCGAGCGCGATCAGTACAAACTTTGGCAGCATTTCCGGATGATGATGCCGCACCACTTCATCGATCACCTGCTTAATGACCGCGGGGAAAACGATCACCATCAACGTGCCGAGGATCGCGAACGATAGAGTTCCCACGGCGAGCCATGGATAGCGTTTGAGATAGGCGAAGACTCGCCAGATCGTTTTCACTTCGATTAAGGTCGGTCACCGGTCTGGCGGTGCAAGTCCGCAGGGGCGAACCAGGTGCGGAATGGCGCTGGCGGCCGCCTGCGAGGCTCATTGGGCCGTCGCTTTACCGTTGCTGGAGTTCGTCGGCTCGGTAGTAGTCTTTAACGAAATGCCGGCGCTCGAAGCTTATAGTCTCGACCAGCTGCATCGGCTTCTGACGTTCTCCAAATGGGCGTTAGTTGTATGCAGTGTCATTTTGATCGCGTTCGCGATTCTGAACCACTGGGCGCAGGGACGGATTTCCACGCTGCAGGAAGATGAAACGCAGCGCGCGCAACAGCAGCTCCGCGCTTCCCGTACCGAGCTGGCAAAAACGAAAGCGAAGACCAACGAGCTCACCGCCGAATTGTCGCGCTTCGTAGCTCCCCGCAGCGTTCCGGACGACCAGATAGAAAGCCTCCGCAAATGTCTGATGGACGGTCCCCGCGGCCCGGTAGTGATGGCCGCACTAAAGTCCGAAGGCGACGCTGAAGCTTATGCCGCTCAGATCGCGAAGATTCTGGAAGAGAGTGGCTATCAGGTCACTACCAGCACTACCGTTTGGCTGCAATTACCGGTCAAAGGTCTTTACCTCTGTGCCCGCGATGTTGCTAACGCGCCGCTCCATGCTGTCCATCTTCAACGATGCTTTCAAACGGCCGGCATTCGGCTGCGCGCCCATGAAGACAAAAAGATGTACGCCGACATGAGCGTTCCCGAAGACGCGATCATCTTTGTTGTAGGAGCGCGTGAGTGAGATAACGCGCAATTTATAAGGACTATGCCAGGACTGTTTGTTATTCGGGGCAGCTTCAGAACTACTTTTTCGGCGCTGCTGGTGAGTGCTCTGTCGGCCGTACAGGTCGTTGCCCAAACACCAGCGAGCCGATCAGGTCATGACACCACGATCACAAGTTCAGCTCCGACTTCTACGCCAGACGCTTCCCCGCGGTCGATGTCGGCCCAAACCATTGCCGAGATGAAGCAGCTGCAAGCAGCTGCGTTAACCAGCGGCTATGGGTATCGGCAAGTGGCACACCTCTCAAATAACATCGGACCGCGGCTAACCGGCTCCGCGCAGGCAGCGAAAGCGGTCGAATATGTCAGCTCGGAACTGAAGAAACTGGGGTGCGACGTGGCGCTCGAAAAAGTGATGGTGCCGCACTGGGTCCGCGGCGAAGAGACCGCGGCCTTGGTCGAGTTCCCGGGTCAGGCAGCGAATACGACACAGAAAATCGTTTTATGCGCACTCGGGGGAAGTGTGGCGACGGCCGGGCCCGGCCTAACGACCGAAGTAATTGCGGTAAATACTTTCGAGGAGCTGGAGGCGCTCCCGTCTGACAAGGCGGAGGGGAAAATTGTCCTGTTCAACTATCCATTCGATAAGCAGATGGCCGCCGAAGGACGCGGTGGCGATGCCTACAGCGAAGCCGTGGCCTACCGATCAGATGGCCCCACCGCGGCCGCGCGTCATGGCGCGGTCGCTTGTCTGATCCGGTCGGTCGGCGGCGCCGAATACCGTCTCCCGCACACCGGTCAAACCAGATACACCGACGGCGTCACTCAAATTCCAGCGGCCGCTGTGAGTGCGGAGGATGCGGATTTGATTGCCGACCTGGTGAAACAAGGTCCGGTGCGAATGAAACTCGTCCTGACGCCGCAGACGTTGCCGGATGCGGAAAGCAACAACGTCGTCGCGGATGTAAAGGGTTTCGAGCATCCGGAACAAGTCGTCATCGTATCTGGACATCTCGATTCGTGGGACCTCGGAACGGGCGCGATTGATGACGGTGCAGGCGTCGCTGTGTCTATGGAAGTGGCCAATCTGATCACCAAACTGCATCTCCGGCCAAAGCGCACGATCCGGGTGGTGGCCTGGATGAACGAGGAGAACGGCCTCGCCGGCGGAAAGCAATATGCGGTGGCGCATAAAGCCGAGATGGGAAATCACTTCGCCGCGATCGAAACCGATACCGGAGCGGGTCATCCGGTTGGCCTGTACATGCGAGTGTCGGCGGAGACCAAGCCGCTGCTGACGCCAATCGGTAGTGTGCTTCAAGCCAGTGGGGCGGGGATCCTGGCGCTTACCGAGCATTCCGGTGCCGATATTGGACCTTTGGAAACAGTGGGGGTTCCGACATTTGCGCCGATGCAGGACAGCCGATTTTATTTCAATTATCATCACACCGCCGCCGACACCCTCGACAAAATCGTTCCGAAAGAGCTGGCAGAAAACTCTGCCGTCGTGGCGGTTGCGGCCTATGGATTGGCTAATCTGGAAAGTCCGCTGCCGCGCTCCAGCCCGTCCACTTCAGCGGAGCACTAGCAACGTTACTAGCAAACCGACGATCGAAGGCACGCTGCCTTTACTGGACGGTTGCACTCGGTAATCTCACCTGATGGCAACGAGCGAAGCGGACGTGAGGGAAGCGCTGAAAGCGGTCCGGTATCCGGGTTTCAGCAGGGACATCGTATCGTTCGGCCTGGTCAAGTCGGTGTTGGTGGATAACGGCGACGTGAAAGTGCAACTCGCGCTGGCTACGAACGACCCGAATGTGCCGGCCACCATCAAACGCGATGCCGATCAGGCCTTGCGTAATATCGGCCTAACGAACGCGAAAATCCTCATTGATATTCACGCTCCTCCGGCCGGTGCCGGTGCGGGCGGAATGGTGACAACGCGGATTCCGGGTGTTAAACACACCATTGCCATCGCCAGCGGCAAGGGCGGTGTCGGTAAATCCACTGTGGCCGCGAATCTGGCGGTGGCCCTCGAACAAACCGAAGCCAAAGTTGGATTGTGCGATTGCGATATTTACGGGCCGAGCATTTCGATGATGTTTGGCACCCGACAACGGCCGACGGCCACCGAAGACAACCGGATCATTCCCATCGAACAGTATAATCTCAAACTCATGTCGATGGGCTTTTTGTTAGACGACACGTCACCGGCGATTCTGCGCGGACCGATGGTAACTCGTTATACCCAACAATTTTTGCGGCAAGTGGAGTGGGGGACACTGGACTACTTGGTTTTGGATCTGCCGCCGGGTACTGGCGATATCCAGCTAACGATCGTGCAAACCGTCGCCCTCTCCGGCGCTATCATTGTCACTACTCCTCAGGAAGTCGCGTTGATTGATGCGCGTAAAGCCGCAACCATGTTCGAGAAAGTAAATGTTTCTGTTCTCGGTTTGATTGAAAACATGAGCTACTTCATCTCTCCGTCGGACAATAAGAGATACGACATTTTCGGAAGCGGGGGCGGAGAACGGGAAGCGCGGCGGCTTCGAGTACCGTTGCTCGGCCAAATTCCGATCGACATCGCGACCAGAGAAGCGGGCGATCGCGGTCTGCCGATTGCGGCACAAAAGGAGCAGTCGGCCGTCGCTGCCGAATTCAAAAGGATCGCGAAGTCGTTGCGGCAGAAGCTTGACGACGCGGCGTAGTTGGTTAGCGGAATAGGGTTGTCGTTTTTCCGGCAACGTCGGACCCGGAGCAGAGTTGAATAGGTATGGCTGCTGCTTCGAAGGGAATCCGGCAGACAAGGTTTTGATTGACCGACTCTGATATCTATGGAAGACAAACGCGCAATGCCCTCTACCCACGAGGATAAGTCGCAGCAGTTCGTAAAGAATTCTGTTCTCTACAAGGAATTCCTGGCTGAACGCGAAGAAATTTTGAAACATAAATGGATCGAGAGCGAGAAAGCCGGCACCGATATCGGCTTCGAAAAGGCGCTGCTCGATTGGATCGTGAAGCACCGCTCGAACTGGCGGGAAAAAAGATTGAAGGAGAATCGGGCGGAGCCGAAGCTGGTCTCCTAACCGTATTTGGTTCCTTTAAAGCGATCCGGTGAGGTCGCAAAGGAACGCGATGACAAAAGAACAACCAGATCAATCTGGAGAGGCCGGCGCTTCCATCGTCATGGATGCCGCCACGGTGTCGCGCGTGTTGCGCCGGATCGCGCACGAAATCGTAGAAGCGAGTGCAGAGCTTGACGCCGTAATGCTGGCCGGCATCCCGGCGGGCGGCACCGAGCTCGCGCAGCGGATTGCCGCTAACATCGAATCCATTCGCGGCACCATCGTCGAAACCGGTGTCATCGACACCGCGATGCACCGCGATGACGTAGGGACCCGGGACGAATTGCCGGTCGTTAGGGCCTCACACCTTCCTCTGCCGCTGGAAGGACGGACCGTTGTGATCGTCGACGACGTGTTATACACCGGACGGACCGTTCGGGCGGCGATGGACGCGATCGGCTCGTTTGGCCGGCCGTCAAAAATCCAGCTCGCCGTATTGATCGATCGAGGCCATCGCGAACTCCCGATTCGTCCCGATTATGTTGGCAAGAATCTACCGACCGCGCCTAACGAGACGGTGCAGGTGCGGTTGACTAATGACGAACAAACTGAAGGGGTATGGCTGGTGAAGGAATAAGGTGATGGACGCTCGCTGGACCAGAAAAGATCTGCTCGGGCTCAGAGAGCTATCGGCCGAAGAAATTATGATCGTGTTGGAGACGGCCGACGCCTTCAAGCAGGTTGGCACTCGCGAAGTGAAGAAGGTTCCGGCCTTGCGCGGGAAAACCTTGGTCAATTTTTTCGTCGAGCCAAGTACCCGCACACGAACATCTTTCGAATTGGCGGCTTTTCGTCTCAGTGCCGACGTCATCAATATGTCGGCCACAACCTCGAGCCTGACCAAGGGTGAAACGCTGAAGGACACGGCTCGGAACCTGGAGGCGCTTCACACCGATATTCTCGTGCTGCGGCACAGTTCGGCCGGTGCCCCGCAGTTCCTGGCCCAACAAATTCGGGCCAGCGTCATCAATGCAGGCGATGGAGCGCACGAGCACCCCACCCAGGGGTTGTTGGATGTTTACACCATTCGGGAGAAGCGAAAAAACATTGCCGGCCTCCACGTGGTGATTATCGGCGACATTCTGTTCAGTCGAGTAGCGCGATCCAACATTTTCGCCCTAACCAAACTCGGGGCCAGGGTCACATTGGTGGGGCCGGGAACGCTGGTGCCGCGCGCCTTTGAACAGCTCGGTGTTCAGATTTCGCATCGGATCGACGAAATATTGCCCGATGCCGACGTGGTTAATTTGCTCCGGATACAGCATGAACGGCAGCGGAAGGAATATTTTCCCGGCATCGGTGAATACACCAGGTTGTTCGGCCTAACCAAGGCCCGAGCCGCGCTGCTGAAGCCCGACTGTCTCATTATGCATCCCGGCCCGATCAATCGCGGGGTAGAGATCGACAGCGAAGTCGCGGACGGTTCGCGAAGTGTGATCCTGGATCAGGTCACCAACGGCCTGGCCGTTCGGATGGCCGTTCTTTACCTGTGTGGAGGTCTGGCCACATGATCAATAAGTCCGGCTTGTTCATCGAATGAGTAACGTCCACATCCGCAACGGCCGCGTCATCGATCCGGCAAACGATCGGGATGAAATCGCGGACTTATTCATCATCGACGGCCGTATTGCCGAAAAACCGGCCAACGCTTCGAAATCCGCGGTCGAAGAGATCGACGCCACGAACTTGATTGTCGCTCCCGGGCTAATTGACATTCATGTGCATTTCCGGGAGCCAGGATTCGGCCACAAAGAGACGATCGAATCGGGTGCGCAGGCGGCCGCGGCTGGGGGTTTCACGACGGTGGTGTGCATGCCTAACACGTCGCCGGCGGCAGACAATCCAAGCACCATCACCTGGATCAAAGATCGCGCCGCAGAGGTGGCCTGCGTCCACGTGTTGCCCGCTGGTGCGATCTCCAAGAACATCGCCGGCGAAGAACTCGCGCCGCTCGGATCGTTTGTTCAGGCCGGGGTAGTCGCGATCACCGATGACGGCCGTTGCATTCAGAATCATGAATTGATGCGACGCGCGGTGGAGTACGCGCACATGATCGGTCTGCCGGTTATGGATCATTGCCAGGATTACAATCTGGTCGGCAACGGGGTCGTGCATGAAGGTTACTGGAGCACCTTGTTAGGCCTGCCCGGGTGGCCGTCCGCCGGAGAAGAAGTGATCGTCGCCCGGAATATTGTGCTGGCTGAACTTTGCGATCATCAAATCCATTGTCAGCACATCAGCTCGGCCGGCAGTGTCCGGCTGTTACGAGAGGCCAGGGCACGCGGGGTGAAGATCAGCGGCGAGGTTTGCCCGCATCACATTGCCCTGACCGATGCTGCCATCGAAGGCTTCGATACGAACTGCAAAATGAATCCGCCGCTGCGCGCGAACGCTGACGTCGACGCCATTGTGGATGGGATCGCCGACGGAACATTGTCTATTCTGGCATCCGATCACGCCCCTCACGCATCGTTTGAGAAGCAGGTCGAATTCGATATGGCGCCTTTTGGAATCGTCGGTCTCGAGACTGAACTTGGGCTGTTTATCGATTTATTGATTCATAAACGTCGGGCGATCGACCTGTCGCGACTGATCGCGATGTATACGGTTGAACCGGCCCGGCTCCTGAACCTGAAAGCTGGAACCTTGTCGGTAGGTCGACCTGCCGATGTGACATTGGTCGATCCGAATTTGGAATGGATGGTGAATGCGTCGGAGTTCCGGTCGTTATCCAAGAACACGCCATTCGACGGGTGGAAATTGAAGGGTCGCGCCGTGCGCACGATTGTGGGTGGGAAGACTGTCTGGCAGCTGTAGCGACGGTCTCTGACCGCTAGCGCCGGCGTTCGATCTCTTCGAGGTAGCGTCTGCGGCCAAAGCGGTCTTGAACGTAAAAACGGCCATGGCTCGCCGCTTAATGCTGAGTTGAGTCGGCCGTCGCAGACCGCCGCTACGGAAGCATCGGGTTACACGCGCGAACAGCGATCAGCCGCTGTAGCCGCCGTGAATGTAACTCTCGAGATGGTCGATCGCCGCGCTTTGACAGGAGATCACCCATTTGACCAGATCCCCGATGGAAATGATGCCGATCACTTTGTCGCCGTCGAGCACGGGAAGGTGACGAATTCGTTTATCTGTCATCAGCCGCAAACAATCCTGCACCGCCTCCCGAGGAGACACCACTTTGAGGTCGGTCGACATGATCTCAGCGACTGTGGTCTCGCGGGAACGTTTACCGCGGAGCATGACTTTGCGCGTGTAATCACGTTCAGACAGCATTCCAACCAATCGCTCGCCATCCATCACCAGCAGTGCACCGATGTTTTTTTCGGCCAGCATGGAAACCGCGTCGAATACACTGGCATCAGAAGGAACCGAAAAGATCTCGCGTTCCTTTTGACTGAGGATGGCGCTGATATTGCCGCTAACGTCCATGGTGCGAAATATTGGTCAACAGTGTCAGCCCATTGTAGATCACCGGTCAGGTTGGGCGCAAGGGCGGCATTTGAGGCCCACCGGAAACGGTGGGTTCGGCTGAGGCCCGTCCCTCGCCCGGGAGACGAAGGGATTAGCCGCGCCGCGCGAACTTCTGTTCGATGAGTTCGTGCAAGCGTCCCGCGATCAATTGATCATCGACACGCTGGATAACCTCATTCAGGAAGCCGCTAACAATCAACCGCTGGGCGACCGGAACGGAAATACCGCGGGCGCGCAGATAGAACAGTTCGTCCGCGTTGATCTGTCCGGACGTCGCCCCATGGGTGCAACGCACGTTGTCGGCCAGGATCTCGAGGCCGGGCATTGAATCCGCCTCGGCATCATCACTCAACAGAAGGTTGCGGACCTTCTGATACGCGTCGGTGAAATGAGCGTGCGGTTCGACTCGGATCAGTCCGCCGAAGATGCTGCGCGAAGCCCCGTCCAACGCGTTCTTATAGAGTAGGTCGCTGGTAGTGTGCGGCGAAATGTGGTCCTGAAGCGTGCGAGCGTCGAATTCCTGTTCCCGATCCGCGATAGACACCGCCAGCAGATCGCTGCGCGCCCCTTCGCCGACCATCCGGCTGAGACTTTCGAAGCGCGAATAACGCGCGCCGAGATGCAGATTCAGACTTAACGCCGCGCCATCGTGATCCACCGTGGTGGTGTTGATTTGCAGCGCCCGCACATTCTCGCCCCAGGTTTGGGCGCAAACGTAGGTAATCTTTGCGCCTGGACCGGCGATCAGATCATTAACGCCGCAGGCGAACCCCGGCGCCCGGTTATCGAAAGATTGGAAGGATTCAATTACCGTGACCTTGGCGAGCTCGTCCGCGACCAAAAGCAGGTGAGGGAAAACGGCTGCGTTCTCGCCGTGAAGCCAGTGAAAGATTTCGATCGGCAGATCAATCTCGACCCCTCGAGGGACATACAGAAACGTGCCGGAGGAGACGAAAGCTTTGTGCAACGCGGCGAAGCGGGCCGAGCCGAGAGTGGCCGGATGCGACATGAAATGCTTCCGGAACAGATCGCTGTATTCGACCATTGCCTGCTCGAGCGGCTGGAAAATGACTCCCCGCTGTCGCAATTTTTCCGAGAATACCTCGCGCTGAATCAATTCTTCGCCGGCGAAGACGAGACGACCCGCTACCTCGCCTAACGCCTGTGAGCGCTCCAGAATTTCCGTGCGCGTCTGGGGATCGACGGATTCGGAGCGCTTGAACGGGCTGAGATCAAGCAATTTGACGTTCGAAAAACGCCACGGCTGATCCATTCGGCTCGGCGCGGGCAGGCGTCCAAATTCGCTCCACGCCTTGCGCTGCTCGTCTGCGAACCACTGCGGAACCGGCCGCGAGAAATCCGGACCGGCGGTGATCGCCCGGCGGGCGGTAATTTCGTCGTGCGCTAGTAAAGGCATATCACCTGACGGGAACGAGAGCCACAAACCGGTGCTGCAGGGCGTGCCAGACTAACCAACCGAACCTTCCATCTCCAGCTCGATCAGTCGTTTTAGCTCCACACTGTATTCCATCGGAAATTGGCGAACCAGATCGTTAACGAAACCGTTGACGCTGAGACTCATCGCCTGTGCTTCGGTTAATCCGCGCTGCTGCATATAGAAGATTTGCTCGGCGCTAACCTGACTGACGCTGGCCTCATGCTGAACCGAGTTCCCAATGCCACGGACGGTGATCGCGGGATAGGTGTCGGTTCGGCTGGTGGCGTTGATCAGCAGCGCGTCACATTCGGTGTTGTTCTTACAATTCTTGAGATGCTTCGGCACCTGGACCAGGCCGCGATAGGTGGCCCGGCCGGTCCCGATGGAAATGGATTTGGAGATGATGTTGGACGTGGTTTCGTCGGCCGCGTGAACCATCTTGGCGCCGGTATCCTGGTGCTGGCCGTCGTTAGCGAGAGCGATGGAGAGAACTTCGCCGCGCGCCTTCCGGCCCTTCATGATGACACCTGGATATTTCATCGTTAGGCGCGAACCGATGTTGCAGTCGATCCATTTCACTTCAGCGTCCTCGTGGGCGAGACCCCGCTTGGTGACCAGGTTGAACACGTTGGCCGACCAGTTCTGCACGGTGATGTATTGAATCTTCGCACCCTTCAAAGCGACCAGTTCCACGACCGCACTATGCAGCGTTGCGGTGTTAAACTTTGGCGCGGTGCAGCCCTCCATGTAGGTGAGTTCGGAACCTTCATCGCAAATGATCAGGGTCCGTTCAAACTGGCCGAAGTTCTCGGCGTTGATCCGGAAATAGGCCTGGAGGGGATGCTTCACTTTCACCCCGGGCGGGACGTAGATGAATGATCCGCCGCTGAACACGGCAGAATTCAGCGCGCTGAACTTGTTGTCTCCAATCGGAATGACCTTCCCGAACCATTTGCGAAAAATTTCGGGATGGTTTTTTAATCCCTCGGTCGATCCGACGAAGATTACACCTTGTTCGCCTACTGCCTTCTTGATGTTTGAGTAGACCGCCTCGCTATCGAACTGCGCTTCCACGCCGGCCAGAAATTTCCTCTCCTGCTCCGGAATTCCGAGCCGTTCAAATGTCCGCTTCACATCCTCCGGGACATCTTCCCAACTTCGTTTGGGTTGAACGCCGCCGCTGAGGTAGTAGCGGATCTTGTCAAAATTGATGGCCTCAAGATCTTTGCTGGCCCAATGGGTCGGCATCGGCTTCTCCAGAAATGTCTTCAAACCTTTGAGCCGAAATTCCCGAACCCAGTCGGGATCTTCCTTCACGTCAGAAATGTAATGAACCGTCTTATCGGTTAGACCGATGCCCGCATCGTAGGTATGGGCAACGTCGTAGGAAAAATCGCCTTTGTTACGATCGATATCGACGGCTTTGGTTTCGGTGCTCATATATAAGAGTAGGTATCTATCAGCTCGCTGCCATCTCACGCTCTTCTTGTCGCGCCCAATCGTAGCCGCGTTCTTCCAGTTCCAGCGCCAGCTCGCGGCGACCGCTGCGAACAATTCGTCCCGCCACCATCACATGCACATAATCGGGCACGATGTAATTCAGGAGACGCTGGTAATGCGTGATCAAAAGTATTCCAAGATTCGGGCCTCGCAACGAATTGACGCCGTGCGCCACCGTCTTTAGGGCATCGATATCGAGACCGCTATCGGTTTCATCGAGAATGGCGTACTTCGGTTCGAGCATCGCCATTTGCAGTATTTCATTCCGCTTCTTTTCGCCGCCGGAAAAGCCTTCGTTAACCGAGCGCGACGTGAACGACCGGTCCATGCCGAGTAGCTCCATTTTTTCGTAGAGCCGCGCGTAGTAATCTGTCGCTTCCAGCTCTTCGCCCTCCGGCATTCGAGCTTGAACGGCGGCACGCAAAAAGTTCGCGATCGTGACACCCGGAATCTCGCTCGGATATTGGAACGCCAGGAAAAGGCCACGCCGGGCCCGCTCGTCAGGCTCGAGCTCCAGTAGATTTTCGGCATCCATCAGTACCTTGCCGCCTGTCACCTCATAATCCGGGTGGCCCGCCAACACCTTTGCCAACGTGCTTTTGCCGGAACCATTCGGACCCATGATTGCGTGCACTTCACCCCGGGGCACTTTCAGGCTAAGCCCCCGAACGATGCGCTGTCCGGCGATGTTTACATGCAGGTTGTCGATCGAAAGCTCCTTCATAGTTGGAACCCAAAATATAGGCCGGTTTGACGGTTTGGCGAACCAGGTTTTCGCCGGCCAAAACGCATCAACGCTGAGTAATTGGCCTGGCCGGATTGCAGGAGGCAGTTAGCGCCAATCTGGCGCAGGTTTACCTGTCGAAGTGACGCCCTATTATGCCGGCATCTTTAATGCTGTCACTCAGGGTTGAGCAGATTTATCTGTCTCTCCAATGGCCACTTCCGAATCAGATCAGGGAAACAAAAAACCTTCCCCCGAGTTCATCGCCGCTGCAGCCAGCGAGTTGAACAATTTGCTGCAGATTATCGCCGGCAGCAGCACCGCCCTCGAACGCGTCGCCAAGACCGATCAGCAGGCAGCGCAGTACCTGGAAATGATACAAGCCAGCGTGGAGCGCGCCGAAACGTTGGGGCACGAAATGGCCAAGCAAAGTGGCGGCGCTGCTCAGAAATCGATCCGGTATTCCGAGATCGCCGGCTTTCTCAAAAACAAGAACCAAACGAAGGCGCCGCGACAAACCGTTCTCGTGGTAGACGACGAAAAGATGGCGCTCACGTTGATCGAACGGATCCTGCGCGAGGCCGATTACGACGTCGTGGTGGCCCAATCCGGTTTTGAATGCGTGGATATTTTCCGGCGCCAGCCGCATCGGTTCTCGTTAGTGCTGCTCGATCTCAGTCTGCCGTTCATGGATGGCGAAGAGACTTTCCGCCGGCTTCGCCAAATGCGAGGCGATATTCCAGTGGTGCTGTGCACCGGGTTCATTTTGCAGGATCGGTTGAGCGGAATGTTGGCCTCGGGTTTGACTGGGTTTCTGCGGAAGCCGGTGCCGGCGGACGAACTTCTGTCAGTCGTGAAATCGACGTTACAAAACGCGATGTATTCTCGCGGCAACGGTGATCCCGACGGAATGCCCGCAGCAGGTTAACTGCGCCCGCTCTGCAGGCGAGGTGCATTCCTGGCTACCCCGCATGGACTCGAACCATGAATAACGCCTCCAAAGGGCGCTGTGTTACCATTACACCACGGGGTATTTGGCGCGCAGACTTAATCAGCCAATTTGGGGAACAGCGCAATCGTTAGAAGTGAGTCGCGCCACCGACCGCGTGGGAAGAAGGGACGAAGACGGAATAATGCCAGGGTCAGAGACCGCCGCTACATCTTGCAGTCATTTGCGCGTACGTGCTGCGCGCAACCGCGATGTTTGCGTCTACCGCTCGCTTGGTTGAGCCGGGCCGCCGGCTTTCAGCACCGCAAAGGTCTTGCTGCCCTTGCGATCCAGATAAAGGAGAACGCCGCGTTTCGGATCAGCTTTGGTCAACGCGTCCCGGAAGGACTTCACATCTGTGATCGGCTTACCATCCACTTCAGTAATGACGTCCTCGCGTTCGATACCCTGCTGCGCGGCCATGCTGTTGTCGGCAACATCGGTAACGATCACGCCTTTATCGACGCCGAGCTTCATTCGATCGGCCATTTCCTTGCTCAGCTCCTGGACTTGGAGACCAAACTTACCGGTCTCCTCCTCAGGCGCTTGTGGTGGCGGCGTCGATTGATTCGATGCCCGCGAGATCTCGTTAGGCAATTCGCCGGTGGTGATCGGAACTTTGATGCTCTGACCTTTTCGCCAGACGGTCAGATCCACGTTCTGGCCGATTTTTTTTCGGAGGATCTGGTGCTGCAGCTCGGTGTCGGTGGCGACGGACGCGCCGTCTACCTGAGTGATTAAATCGAACGGGCGCAGATCACTTTTGTAAGCCGGGGCATTCGCTTCGATTGTCTTCACCACGACGCCCTTTTCGACTCCTTTGAACATGTCACGGATCGAAGGATCATCGCCCAGCGTTTCGATTCGAATGCCCAGCCACGGACGCATGATTTTGTGACCGGCGATCAGCTCCGTTCCGATCTCTCGCACCATGTTGCTGGGAATCGCAAAACCGAGTCCGCGATTCAGCCCGTTAATGAGCGTGTTCATCCCTATCACCTTGCCGTCGATGTCGCACAGCGGTCCGCCGCTGTTTCCGGGATTGATGGAGGCGTCGGTCTGCAGGAAGTCAGAAATCGTTCCGCCGCCGAGAAGCTTGCTCCGCCCTTTTCCGCTTACCACGCCGTAGGTAAACGTGTAATCGAGCTTGAATGGCGCTCCGATGGCGAAGGCGAATTGTCCCACCTTAACGGCGTCGCTATCGGCCAACTCCACCACGGGCAGATCCTTGGCCTCGATTTTTATCACAGCCACGTCGGTTTTCTCGTCAGTGCCGACGACCCGTGCGGAGAACTCCCGGCCGTCCTTTAGCTTCACACTGATCTTGTCAGCCCCTTCGACGACGTGGAAATTGGTGAAGATAAACCCGTCGGCTTTGGCGATAAATCCTGAACCTTCACTTCGTACCGGCTGAAAACCGCGTTGATTCCGGCGCGGATTATTGTCATCCGGTTGACCCTGAAAAAACAGATCGTCGAACGCGGAGTTTTCGGTGTTATCGGCCTTTTTCGAAACCTCGATGATTACCACGGTCGGCGCGACCGTCTCGAACACGCGGGCGAAAGCGTTATTAAGAGCGTGCACCTGATCTTTGCCGGCATCGGCGGCGGAGGCCGAGACTGTAGCTGTTGATTCCGGTGGTGCCGCTTGCAATGGAAGTGCTGCCGAAGCGGTGACAACAGCGAGAATGAAAAACAAACGCATCCTTTCGCATTTGGACAGCGGTATCGGTGTGATGTTCATTGATGAGTAGTGGTGCGCTGGTGGACTGAAAGGCAAACCGTGAGGTTGGTTTTCCTGACCTTCACCAAACATGCTTGTAAATGCCGTCCGCGCCATCGGCAATGCGATGGCGGCTCGTCGCAGTGATATCGGTACAGCAGAGGACTGACAGTCTGCCCTCATCTCAGTCCTCTCGAAAAGCGCCGGATGGATGAACCGATACCCTTCGTCTGCTGGTGAAGCAGCCGATATGACGTTCTCAAGTCAAGGGAAAGCCGCTCGAAGCCGCCTCTGCTGCAAGTGACTGTTTTTCATCTCTATCAGGCCTCTAGCTTGCTTTGACTGAGCGGGTTCTGACGTACAGCGCAAAGAGGCAAAGGAGCGCTGCGTCGGGGATGCAAACCGTTGACATCTGTTATACAATTTGATCGCCGTGCCCTCCTTTAATGCATCCGTATAAAGCCCTTCATGCAGCTCTGGTGTTGATCAGTGCTTTCGCTTTTGTCGGGGTAACCGACGCCGGCTCCGCGCCGGAGAAGCTCACCGACGTTACTCCCGCACAATTCCTCCGCGCGCTGGCCGAACACCAGGCAAATGTCGTCGATTTCTTTCTTTCTCATTCGCCTAATCCGAATGCGCGCGTTAGCCAGGACCGGTCTCTGTTGCTAAGCGCAATCCTGCACGGAGATCGAACCGTCGCGGGACGACTCATCGCCGCAGGTGCATCCGTCGATCTGGCTGACGACGCCGGGATGACTCCGCTGATGGCGGCGTCATTGCTCGGCGAGACTGAACTTGTTCAGCAGCTGCTTCCACTAGCGACGAATCCCGCAGCGACTGATCACAAAGGGAGGACGGCACTTCATTATGCCGTTGCCGCGGGCAAATCTTCCGTCGTCGAAATTCTGCTCCCGATGATTCCTGATCTGTGGCGATCGACAGCAGACGGACGTTCGATCCTGGCCATCGCGCTGGAGCAGGAGAATCCGCAGGTGGTTGATCTAGTTCTTCAACACTTGCCGTCCGACCAGGAATGGACCGCCGACACTTCGCGATTGCTGGAGACGAGCCTGGCCGCTGGCCACACGGACCAGGTAAAATACCTTCTATCAAAGCACTGCGAACCACCGACGGCCGAGGGCAGACGGGTCCCATTGCTGGCCTACGAGATTGCGTCAACCAACGTGAGCGCCTGCCGGATCCTGCTCGAGTGCGGTGCCGATCCCAACACGGTTTTGCCCGATAAGTCCGACCCGGATTTCCTCGCACTCTTGCCGCCGCGTCTTCGCGATTACATCGACGGCGACAAGGACGTGAGTGTCCTGACTCTAGCGGCCGGGATCGGCCAGTGCGAAATAGTCAACGCGTTGCTTGAGGCTGGTGCAGATCGGAATCACGCCACTCGACGATTCAAAATGCTGCCGCTTTACATCGCAGCACAAACCGGCCGGTGGCAGTGCGCCCAAATACTGTTAGGTGGCGGACCTCCGCCTGAGCAGCTTCGGATTGAGATTTCGTTAGCGTCGCAGCGAGCGGCCGTGTTCAAGGACGGCGTTTCGATTTTTAATACTGCCTGCTCAACCGGTCGGAGCGGCTTCTCCACCCGCAGCGGCGATTACGTGATCACGGATAAAGCGCGGAATCACCGTTCCACAATTTACAAAGTCGACATGCCTTACTTCATGCGCTTGAGCTGCCTGGATTTCGGCATGCACGAAGGAGTGGTGCCGCATTATCCAGCTTCGCATGGATGCATTCGTCTTCCCGGTGACGCTGCCAAGAAGTTGTTCGCCGAGATTCCGATCGGCACGCTGGTCACGGTAAAATAGTCTGTAATGGCCCCCGTCGCTGTCTCGGCGGAGGGACGAGCTTGTCTCGCCAATATCAAGGCGCTCAGCAAACTTCAATCGTGCGCAACAACGGATTTGTGCTCGCGCGCAGTTCTTGGAACCGCTCGCGGTTAACACCCATAGCTATGTCATCCCAAGCTTGTCGAGAGACCTCATCCCGCGGCCGCGGGACGGAACCCGTCCCCGAGTAGGAGAGGTGGTCCTTCGAGTTCGCTCAGGTGACAAAAGGTTTGGGTGCCGATTCACGTTGGAGACTTCGCCGCGAGAAGGGGAAAATGAGGCGTCACGAAGGCGGGAAGCACCGCCCTCATGAATAACCCGCGGGTAAGATCGTCAACTACCCCACGCTCAGGATTTAGCCTCCGTTGACACGATTATTAACCGCCTTAACGTTTTCGCTTCAACACCCAAAATGCGCACACTCGCTGCAGCAAACGAGAAAGAGTTCGTCTCGCATGCTCCTGGTTATTGGCTCGGTCACGATGGCATCGCGCCGGAGCTTTGGACGGACTGGAAATGGCAGCTAAAGAATCGGGTCACCTCGCTTTCGCAGCTCGAGAAACACATCTCGTTGACTGATGAAGAGCGCGGTGGCGTGCTGCTGTCGGGCGATAAGCTGGCGATGGCCATCACGCCTCACTTCTTCAACCTGATACCGGGCAACGAGCCGGAAGATCCAATCCGCCGACAAATGATCCCACGGATCGAAGAAACGTGGAGTTCGCCTTACGACATGGTCGATCCGTGCGGCGAAGATTCACACATGCCGGTACCGGGGTTGGTGCACCGTTACCCGGACCGGGTGCTGTTTCTGGTGACTGATCGTTGCGCCAGTTACTGCCGTTATTGCACTCGCAGCCGCGTCGTCAGCGGTGTCGGCGAGCAAGAGTTACATACCGATTTCGATGAGGCATTCCGTTATTTGGAACAACATACCGAAGTTCGGGACGTCCTCCTCAGCGGAGGCGACGCCTTATTGTTCAGCGACGATCGACTGGAGAAGATCCTGAGCCGGCTCCGTGCGATAAAGCACATTGAATTTCTGCGGATCGGAACGCGGGTGCCAATCTTTTTACCGCAGCGGATCACTCCGGAGTTGTGCGCGATGCTGGCGAAGTACCATCCGCTGTGGATGAGCGTGCATGTGAATCATCCGCGCGAGCTGACGGTGGAGGTGAAGGAAGCGCTGGAGCGGCTGGCTAATGCCGGAATCCCGTTAGGCAACCAAAGCGTGCTGCTCAAAGGGGTGAACGACAACCTCGAAACGATGAAGACGCTGGTGCACAAGCTTCTGATGTGCCGGGTTCGCCCGTACTATATATACCAGTGCGATTTGATTAACGGCTCATCCCATCTCCGTACATCGGTGGCCAAGGGCATTGAGATCATTGAAGGGCTGCGTGGTCATACCACCGGTTATGGCGTGCCGCAGTTTGTGATCGATGCGCCCGGCGGCGGTGGCAAGGTGCCGATCAATCCCGGGTATATCCTGTATCACGACAACGAAAAGATCGTGATTCGAAATTACGAAGGAAAAATCTTCGAGTATCCCGAGAGCGAGAACGAGAACGTGCAGTTTGCGCCCCAACGCGAATACCACGACGAATATCTGTATTCGTAGACTCACACGCAGGCCGTGTGGTCGACATCGTTAGGTTGGCCACAGTCCGAGGCGTAGGCGCGGCCAGACCGCGAAAAACCAGCCAGGCCGAGTCGATGACGTGATTTCCGGTTCCGCGTTATTTTACCCGGAATTTTACGTCCATTCCTTTTTTCTGATGATCGTCTACCGGACAATACGCGGTATAGGTCCCTCGCTTTAACGTGACGTGTAACACCTTGGTCTCGTTAGGCGAGACATTGGTGAGAAACTTCTCGTCGATCCCGTTGCCCTGGACGCCGAAGCTATGTTTTTGTTTGCCTGTATTCTTTACAATAAATGCCGTCTTGCCTGGCTTCAGGCTCGTCGGCATATCGATATGATGTTCAGTCAACGTCACGTTGATCTGCCGCGCGTCAGCTTCGGGCGTGACCGCATCAGCGACCCTTTGCGCCGCTTTCTTTGTGCCCCTGGCAACACTTCGGCCTACATTTTTTGCAGTATCTACCGTGTCACCAGCGATCTCGCCTGCCTTTTGAACGGGCCCTTCGGCGTGGACGGCACATAACGGAATCGCCAGCGCGATGATGGTTAGAAATGAAGTTTTCATGATACAGGTTCGTAATTGACCGGCCAAATCAGTGTATCGGAGGCTCCTCGCACAGCCGGCCGCCCGCTCGTTTCACGATTTCCTGTGGCTCCTTACGCATTCACCTTGTCACTAGCCTGGATTCGGCTCGACCGAGTGTCGCCCACCATGCAAGGAGCGGCGACTTCCCAGTCGCCGAAAATTACGTCCCGGCGGTTGGAAACCGTCGGCTCCTTGGGATTAGTTTTTTGCGGCGACGAGTTCGAGCGCCTGCTTCTTTCCCTGAATCGATCCGCGGCGATTCGGGGTAAGGCGCAGCGCCGTGTCAAATTCTGGCAACGCGTCCTTCGGTCGCCCAATCTGCAGGAGTAGATCTCCAAGCTGTTCGCGTGCGGGAACGATCGCCCCCGGCGTCACGGGGCGCTTTTCGACCGCATCCTCTTCGTCAGCTGCTTTTCTCATCAGCTGAATCGCTTCGTCATTCTTCTTCTCGCTGAAGGCCGCCCAACTGAGCGCCTCATCGATCTCGACAACAACTTGGTTCCCCCAATATTCCTCACCGGCGGATTGCAGCTGCTCGCGCGCTCTTTTTAGTTTTTCGATCTCCTGACGGGCAGCTGCGGAGTCGCCGCTGCGAGCATGTCCCACCGCGCGCGCCCAGGAGGTAACCGCAGTCACCTGGGGCTGAGCGCCAGGAATTGCGGCGAGTCGCGCCGCGTCCTTCCATTGTCGCCGTTCAATGGCGTACCGCACCGGCATCGCGCTCGCCGCATAACCCACCTTGAATTCGCCGGCCTGCAAAGCGGGTAGCTTCGAAATGTCCTTGAGCACATTTTCCGCCTCTTCGTCGCGGCCTAACTGCAGGTAAGCGTAGGTGAGATAATCCATGGCGTGCAGTTCTTCGCCGATGTCGCCCTGTTGGTGGGCCGCATTTCTGGCCGCGCGATTTGAAGCGATCGAATCTTCCCACAGACCTAAGCGGGTGTGGATATGTGAGGGCATATGCAGAGCATGCGGAGCGGATGGAGCGATCTGCGAGTAAAGCCTGGCCGCTGGCAGTCCGCGTGTGGCCATCTCGGAATTGTCGCAGGCGTGAATCAAGTAATGAGCGATGCCAGGGTGTTCCGGATATTTTTGGAATAACGGTCCGAGGACGCTTACTGCTTTCTTCTCATTTGCGTGAGTGCGGTCGGTGGGAGCTGCGGTCCCCAGTAAAGCCAGAGCATAGAAGACCTGACATTCGACATCGTTAGGATTGTGTTCGGCCAGCGCCGCCATCGATTTTTGGTAAGCCTCAGCGCGCTGCTTGTATGGAGCAGATGCCTCCGTTGTGGTTGGGCCATACAAGTGATCCAGCGCATCAATGAAACCGCGTTCTCGCTCTGAACCGCCGAGCCGCTTCGCCTCATCAAGCTCGTGCCGCCCCTGTTCAGCTGTTTGCGGAGTGAGATGAGGTTCCCACAGAGGATGATAATAATTCATCGCCACGCCCCAGTGGAGCATTGCGCAGTTTGGATTTTTCGCGGTCAGCGCACGAAATGCGTGTTCGGCGGCCGAGTAGGCGAAGGAATGCAGAAGTGCCACCGCATGTTCGAACTCCTTCTCGCTCGCTGCGCCGCACGAAATCGGAAAACTAACGGTTCCAAGTTTCTCCGGAACCGGATGGTCGTGCTCCGCCGGATCGGCGTAACAACATTGCCCGGACATTATGCCGATAAGTGCGTAACAGAGGAACTTCATGGTAAGAAAATGTTAGCCCCACCGGCTGCACCGTAGCGGAAGCTGTTTGCTTCCCATGCAGAAGGCCCCCGAAAAACGGCAAATGACTGGCTGATGTTTGAGCACTTAAAGTTCATCCGCCGAGGGTATGACGAGTCCTATCCGGTTTCGAGCTTTCCGTTTCAGCAGAAGAGCCAAGGTTCGGTACCGGGTAGATCAATTCTTTGTCGCGTCGTAGACAACCTCGCCGCCGATAATCGTCATTTCGCAGCGGGTCTTGAGGATGTCCGGTTCAGGAATCTTCATGATGTCTGCTGATACAACCGTCATGTCGGCAAGTTTCCCCGGCTCCAGCGAACCTTTGTCGTTCTCCTCGAATGCGGCATAAGCGGGCCAGATCGTGAATATCTTCAGCGCCTGTCCCCGCGTCACCGCCTGCTCGGGATGCCAGCCTTCGCTCGATTCGCCCCTGATACTTTCTCGCGCTACGGCCGCATAGAACTCAATCATCGGCTCGCCGCGCTCGACCGGAGCGTCCGAACCACCGCAAATAATCGTGCCGGATTTTAGAAGTGATTGCCACGCATACGCACCGGTTAGGCGCTCCAGACCGAGTCGGGCTGGAGCAAAAAACAAATCGCTGATGGCGTGTGATGGTTGCATGGAGGCAATCACGCCGAGCCGGGCAAACCGCGGGAGATCAGCCGGATCAAGAATCTGCGCATGCTCCACCCGCCACCGCACACCTCCGCGTATTGACGGAGGGGCGAGCTCCTGCGACCCCGCAGAAGACACCACCTTCTGAGCGCCATCAGTTATTGGCTGTCCCGCCTCTGCCACTCGCCGTTCCTTCTGCGGCACAGCTTTGAATGCCTCCTCATACAGATCCAAAATGATGCGGTTAGCCCGATCGCCGATGGCGTGCGTCTCCACCTGGACGCCTTGTCGAAGCGCCTGCGCAAACATAGGCCTGAGTTCCTCAGGTTTGGCCGTTAGGTATCCGCTGGTGTCAGGTGCATCACTGTAGGGCTTTAGCAATGCAGCTCCGCGAGATCCCAACGCACCGTCAAAGATAACCTTAATCGTCCGCTGAGTGAATCGGCCGTCGTAATCACCCTTCGCCGGCTTTAATGTGGCATCGGCATCTTCCCGATGGGACATGGGCTCGAAGCCCATGCCACTTTGCGAAAGCAACGTCTCCGCGTCGGCCCCCGGTCCGTATACCGCGTTGTACATCCGGATTCTAATTTTTCCGGTGGCGTAAGCCCGACGAATCAGAACGACGTCCGGACGGTGGCTTCCTGCGTTCTGGATCTCACACCAGCCGAGTTTGATCTCCCGATCGATCCCGGCGAGAAGCGCCTGTTCCCGATCTGCTTCGCTCGGCTGCGGGACCTGGTTCCCCACGATGTCCTGTGCCTGATCGAGCAGCATGCCGGTGGGTTCACCTCTGGCATCTTTTAGTATGCGGCCGCCGAACGGATCTGGCGTGTTCCGATCGATCCCGGCCATTCGCAAGGCGGCGCTATTCGCCACCGATGCATGTCCATCCGCCCTCGTTAGGTAAACGGGATTAGCCGGCGCGATCGCATCGAGATCCTGTCGCGTGGGAAACTGTGGCGGCTTCCAAAAAGTTTCAATCCAGCCGCGACCCTGCACCCATTTTCCGGGCGGCGTCTGTTTCACCCGCTCGGCGACCTTCGTCAGGAAAACTTCCCGGCTGTTGGTCCCCTCCAGGTTCAACTGAAGCTCGCGTTCGCCGATGCCGAAGATATGACAATGAGAATCGGTTAGGCCAGGCAACACCGTTCGCCCGCCGAGATCGACAATCCGCGCACCAGGAAATTTTTGTTTTGCGTCAGCGTTCGATCCGACGAAGACGATGCGCTGCCCGGTGGCGGCGACAGCTTCGGCGTGCGGCTGAGGGTGAGCGCCAGTGTAGATGTTGCCGTTAAGAAAAAGAGTAGTGGCCTCTTCTGCGCCGAACAGGCACGGGGTCACGGCAATCAGTCCGAAAATAAGAGGTTTACGGAACAACTGTGCTTTCACTTGACGTCTCGCCCAACTTTGCGCTTATCAGAATGCGGAGTCGAACCGTATCCGAAAGCGGAAGTCGTCTGCTCTGTTGAACATCTGCATGGAATCCGAATTTTGTTTTGCCAGTCCCACCAGCTTTTATAGACTCTTGCCTTCCCCGCAGACGAGTAATCAACTTCAAATTTGTAGTCGTCTGAACGCGGCACATCCTACTTCTAACTACGATTCGTTTTTACGGTGGCGACGCAGGGGACACGGCGCGGGCGTCCGCTGACCATTTATGGCGAACTTTTTCCCACGCTGGACGAATTGGCTACCGCTAAAGATCGTGATCTGCGGCGGCTTCGCCATCACGGGATTAACCGCCGCTACCTGGTATTACGCGACGCCGAAATACACCCGAGTCGGCTATCAACCCATTCAACCAGTTCCATTTCCGCACGATATCCATGTGACCCAACTCGGCATGGACTGCCGGTACTGCCACAGTTTCGTCGAAGTGGCAGCGCACTCGAATTTGCCGGCTACCCAGGTTTGCATGAATTGCCATCAGCAGGTCCAAAAAGACAATCCGAAGCTCGAGCCGGTGCGCGCAAGCTGGAAAACGGGCAAACCGATCGAGTGGGTGCAAATCCATCGCACCCCCGATTACGTCTTTTACAACCACTCCGCGCATATCAACCGGGGTATCAGCTGCGCCAGTTGCCACGGCGATATCAATCACATGCGGGTCGCTTATCACGCCAAACCGCACAGCATGGCGTGGTGCCTCGAGTGTCACCGGCACCCTGAGAATTTTCTTCGACCGGAAGATCAGATCTTTAACCTCGACTGGAAGCCGGATGATGTGAAACCGGCGGATTTCGTTGCGAAATACGGGAAGCCGGACGGCATCGGCGATGACTGGGGGAAGAAGGACAAACTCACCCAGAACGAGATCGGCCAGACTTTGAAAGAGAAATGGAACATCAATCCACCTACCAACTGCCAAGGGTGCCACCGATGATGCAGAGCGTGATTCGTAACCTTGTTGCGTCGCTACATCGGAGTTTCCGATTCAACGGTTCAGCGGGGGAACAGCCATGAAGCGCGTCTTCGAACATCCCCCCGAGGCAGAGAGCGGGAAACGCTACTGGCGGAGTGTTGACGAACTCAGCGACACGCCGGAGTTCCGCCAATGGCTGGAGCGCGAATTTCCCGATGGCGCCGCTCAGATGGAGGATGAGTGGTCGAGACGAAGCTTCGTTAAGTTAATGGGAGCTTCGATGGCACTGGCCGGCGTCGGTCTGAGTAGTTGCCGCCGGCCGGAGATGCACCTGGTTCCGTTCACCAAGAACGTCGAATGGACGATTCCCGGTAAGGCTCTCTATTATGCGACGGCAATGCCCCGGCGCGGCGGCGCGATACCGCTAGTCGCCACCACGGTCGATGGTCGCCCGATTAAGCTCGAGGGCAATCCACTTCATCCCGCGAGCGGCGGCGCCACCGATGTCTTTGCCCAGGCATCGATTCTCGATCTTTACGATCCGACGCGGTCCCGGCGTTTCGCGCAGAAGGCGCAAAAGGGCGACCGGGAGAAGGGAACCAAAGCTGGAGCACCGGAAAGCCGCGAACGCGCCGATTTTGAGAAATATCTCGGTGAGTTGATGGGCAAGGTGAAAGGCGACGGCGGGGCCGGTCTCGCCTTTCTGGTGGAAGACCAGCCATCGCCTACTCGCGAACGTCTACGCGCCGAGTTGGAGCGGACATTCCCGGCAATGCGGTGGTGCGTCTACGATCCCACAAAGCCGGATGGCGATGCAGCCGCCGGTGCTGCTTTTGGCCCGAATACTTTGGTGGTTCCGAGGTTTGAACGCGCCGATGTGATCCTCGCGCTGGATGCGGATTTCCTCGATTGCGGTGACGGCGACCTCGGCTCGACTCGCGGCTTCACTTCGCGTCGTCGGGTAGCTCAGGCGAAGGATACAATGAACCGCCTCTACGTGGTGGAGAACCGGTTCACGTTAACGGGCTCAATGGCGGATCACCGGCTGCGTTGTGCCGCCAGCCAGATTCCGCGCGTCGCGTACGCGTTTGCCCGTGAAATCGCAACCGCTACTGGTGATGGAGGATTGAACGGATTGCTGGGCACGGTGCCTGCCCAATCTAACGACGGTCTCGATAGCGAGTGGATCAAACAGGCAGCCGCCGATCTTGCTTCAAAGGCGGGCGCGAGCCTGGTGGTGACCGGACCTCATCAGCCGGTGCCGGTGCAGCTGCTCGTTCATGGGATGAATGCCGCGCTGAAAAATATCGGCTCGACTTTGATGGTTAGGGATGTGCCGCGAAATCCGCGAACTATTCCCCTGCCGCAGTTGGCCGACGATATGGCCAACAATCGGGTGAAGCAGCTGTTTATCCTCGGCGGCGACCCGGTTTATAATGCCTTCAGGGGCCTGGCCAGGGATCCCCAAACCAAGCAGCCGCTGGAATGGGCTGATCTTCAGAAGCGCGTTCCGGACGTCGTTAGGCTAGGCTATCACGAGGATGCGACCTCGACGCTGAGTCAGTGGCATGTGCCCATGGCGCATTACCTTGAGAGCTGGGGAGATGCACTGGCGGGAGATGGCAGCTACCTCTCGATCCAACCGATGATTATGCCGTTGTTCGGCGGTCTGTCGGAGATCAATTTATTGAACATGGTGCTAGGCCGTCCCGCGGTCGATGGCCCGCAACTCATTCAGGATACGTTCAAGGCGACAGGGCCCTCGGGAGATTTAGACACGGCTTGGAAAAAGTTCGTCCATGACGGATTTGCCTCCCATGTGCAGGTGCGCGATCGCGCTGCGGCGACGATTGCCGGTGGCGCCGGCGCCGTGGTGCAACAGCAGTGGGCTTCTCTCCCTGCTCCAAATGAAAATTCGCCGGAGATCGTTTTCGTTCGCGACTATTCAATCGACGACGGCCGCTATATTAATAATGGCTGGCTCCAGGAGCTTCCGGACCCGATCACCAAGCTGACTTGGGACAACGGCGCGTTGGTTAGTCCGAATACCGCGTCGCGGCTGAATGTCGAGACCGGCGACCTCATCAATATCGCGATCACCGAAACTGCCCGCGACGCCAACAACGCTCCGATCAAACGAGAGTTAGTCATCGCCGCAATAGTTTCACCAGGCCACGCGGATCATTCGATCACCATTCCTCTGGGCTACGGCCGCGTCATGCCGGGATTCGATTCTCTGCCCTATGCCGGCGGAAGCATCGATGGCCAAAAACCGGGCGTCGCTGAGCAGCGCGGATTCAATGGCTATTTGCTGCGAACCGCGTCGAATCCACTTTTCGTGGTCGCCGACGGCAAGAATGTTGAGAGCGTCCAGGTGCAGAAGGCGGGCGGACATTATCCACTCTCCATCACCCAGGAACACTGGAGTATCGAAGGCCGCGGCCTGGTTCGCGAAGCCACGCTCGATCATTACCGCGAAGAAAATGATTTCGTGAAGAAGGTGGCCGGCGACGAAGAGTTACCGGCGAAGTTGCCGTCGCTATACGCCCATCCGGCACTTAACGCCGAGCAGCAATGGGGAATGGCGGTCGATCTCAACGTTTGCACCGGTTGCAGTGCGTGTGTCATCGCCTGCCAGGCCGAGAATAACATTCCAGTTGTGGGCAAATTGCAGGTATCGCATGGCCGGGCGATGCACTGGCTGCGAATCGATCGTTATTACGCCAGCGAAAAAGGATTCGATCAGGACCGTGGGCAGTATCCGGAGAACCCGGAGATGGTGCACGAACCGATGATGTGCCAGCACTGCGAGAACGCTCCGTGCGAGACGGTCTGCCCGGTTAACGCCACGGTTCACAGCGAAGACGGGCTGAACGTGATGGCCTACAATCGCTGCGTCGGAACCCGGTATTGCGCTAACAACTGCCCGTTCAAGGTGCGGCGATTCAATTTCTTCGATTACAACCAGCGCCCGGTCGGGAAGAAGAAGATCGCCGGGCAATTCGGCACCTATCACGAATATCTTGGACCGCTCACCGAGAAGGGCGCACCTGATATCGTGAAGCTCCAGAAAAATCCGAATGTCACCGTGCGCATGCGCGGCGTGATGGAGAAGTGCACCTACTGCGTTCAACGAATCGAAGAAGCTAAAATTGCACAGCACGTCCGAGTCGGAACGAGCGGCGGTGATCTGCGCATTCCGCGCGATTCATTCACCAGCGCCTGTGCCGAAGCCTGCCCTAACGAGGCCATCGTGTTCGGCGATATCGCCGATCCGCAAAGCCGCGTGTCGATGATGAAACAGCAGGACCGCAATTACCGGTTGCTCCAGTATTTGAACGTGAACACCCGGACGAGTTATCTCGCCCGCATCCGAAATCCGAATCCGAAGATGCCGGATGCGAAACAGATCGGTGTAGCGAGCCCGGTGGAAAAAGAGCACACCGAGAACGTGAACCACGAATACGAAGACCAGCACGACAAAGGAAAACTGAAACGACCTTCCGATCGTGAGCCAAAAGGCGATGAGAGTCCCGCCAAAGGATAACGAGTAATCATGGATAGCGCCTCAACCGTTCCAGATATCATCGAAGGAGAAGCCTCGAGTTCTCCGGAACGGCCATTGGCGCGCGTGCCGTTGGTGTTGCACCGGCGTAATTTCAGCTGGATCACGGAACGGATCGCCGGCGTGGTGGAGGGGCCAACCCCGAGATGGTGGTGGGTGACGTTCACGATTACTTCGGCAATCGCCGCCATCGGTTTGTTTTGCATCGGCTACCAGATATCAACTGGTGTCGGCACCTGGGGATTGAATCACCCGGTCGGCTGGGCCTGGGACATTACCAATTTCGTGTTCTGGATCGGTATCGGACACGCCGGAACTCTGATTTCCGCCATTTTGTATCTGCTGCGACAGAAGTGGCGAACGTCGATCAACCGGGCGGCCGAAGCGATGACCCTGTTCGCGGTCATGTGCGCTGCCATTTTCCCCGGCATTCACGTTGGCCGAGTCTGGATGGCGTGGTTTCTGGCGCCATTGCCTAACAATTACGGAATCTGGCCTAACTTCCGCAGCCCGTTGATGTGGGACGTCTTCGCGGTCTCCACCTACTTCACGGTATCGGTCCTGTTTTGGTACACCGGCCTGGTTCCGGATCTCGCTACTCTGCGCGATCGCGCCACATCCAAAATTAAGAAGTTTTTGCTGGGATTGTTCGCGCTCGGCTGGCGCGGATCGAATCGCAACTGGCGCCATTACGAAATGGCCTATCTGCTGCTGGCCGGCCTTTCCACGCCCCTGGTGCTCTCAGTCCACAGTGTCGTGTCATTCGACTTCGCAACTTCGGTGCTGCCGACGTGGCATACGACGATCTTCCCGCCCTACTTCGTGGCCGGCGCCATCTTTGGCGGGTTCGCCATGGTCCTGACCTTGATGCTGCCGGCCCGGGCCATCTTCAAGCTGCACGACATCATTACACCGCAGCACGTCGACAAGATGGCGAAGGTCATTTTGTTAACCGGATCCTTCGTCGGTTACGCCTACGCCATGGAGTTTTTCATGGCCTGGTACAGCGGCAATCAGTACGAGCGGTTCGCGTTCTTCAACCGCGTCCTCGGCCCCTACTGGTGGTACTGGTGGGTGGGCATGTTGTTCTGCAATATGCTTTCGCCGCAGTTGTTCTGGTTCCGCTGGTGCCGGCGGAATGTGTACGTCGTCTACTTCGTTTGCATGTGCGTGAACGCGGGCATGTGGTACGAGCGGTTCATCATTATCGTCGGCGGATTGCATCGCGACTTTCTGCCTTCGTCGTGGGGCTTGTTCCATGCCACGTGGGTCGATATCTGGACGTTCATTGGCACGTTGGGGATCTTCACGTCGCTGTTCCTGGTGTTCATTAGGTTTCTGCCCATGATCGCCATGAGCGAAGTGAAGATCGTGGTGCCGGAAGCGGATCCGCATCATACCAGCGCTGCCGGACACCATCCGGTCGCGGCGGGCGGGAAGGAGCGCACATGAGAACGCCTTCCGGTCACAAGGTTTACGCGATGGCCGCGGAATACCCGAGCGCTGCTTCATTATATGAGGCCGCTAAGATGGTGCGCGATGCGGGGTTCAAGCGGTGGGACGTATTTTCGCCATTCCCGATTCACGGAATGGACGACGCCATGGGCTTGGGCAAATCCTGGCTCAGTGCGGTCGTGTTAGCCGGCGGTATCACTGGTTTGTTGACTGCAATGGTCCTCGAGTTCGGCCCATCGTGGATCATCTATCCGTTGATCGTCCACGGGAAACCTTACACCTGGCGAACAGTGCCGGCATTCTTCCCGATCATGTTCGAACTAACGATTCTGTTTTCTGCGTTCGCGGCGTTCTTTGCCTGGCAGATCATGAACGGGCTGCCGCGCTGGTACCATCCGATGTTCAACTGGAACCGATTCAGCCGCGCCAGTAACGATGGTTTTTTTCTGGCCATCGAAGCCCGTGATCCGCGATTCACCGAATTGGAGGCGCGCGACCTTCTGGAGCGCAGCGGCGGGCAGCACATCACCATCATTCACGAAGACTAACCATGCTCCGCGGTTTTTTTCTAATCTCCTTGCTTCTGATGATCGCCGGAGTCGCCTACCTGGGATTCCGTGGCGAGAAAAGCAGCGCGCCGCCGTTCGAACTGTTCCCGGATATGGTTAGGCAGATGAAAGTCCGGGCTCAAGCGCCGCTCGACTTTTTCTCGGATCGCCGCGGCAGCCGAATGCCGATTGAAGGAAGTGTTCCGATCGGTTACGAACCGCCGAAGCCCCAATCCATTGCTACTCCGGCCGCTGGAGTGGCAACCGCACCGACTCGAGAACACGTCGCCTTCAGCGAGGGCACGGATTATTACAACACCGGCAAAATGGGTCCTGATCATTGGGGAACCGGCTTGCCGCCTGAAGTTGTCACTCCCGATCTGATGCGTCGAGGTCGCGAGCGTTTCAATATCACCTGTGCGATGTGCCACGGTGCGACTGCGGCCGGCAACGGCATAACCAAGCAGTACGGCCTGGCCACGGTAGTGACGCTTCAGGACGATCGCATCCGCGGAATGGCGGATGGGGAAATTTTCAACACCATCACGAATGGCAAGAACACCATGATGCCTTATGGTGGCATCCTCACCGTAGGTGACCGATGGGCGATCATCGCTTATCTCCGCGCGCTTCAGCGTAGTCAGAACGCGACGGTTGCCGACGTTCCGGAAAACGAACGAGCCTCTCTCGACAAAAAATGAGCGATCGCCCACACGAACTTCCAACACCTGAAGGCGAGTACTTCGAGGCCGGCCGTTTCGCCGGGCTCTCTCTCATTCTTGGGGCGGTTGGATTCGCTGCGCTGGTGGTCAGCATGATCGGCGCAGCGGTGCAGCCGCTGCAATTCAGTTACTCGTGGCTGTTTGCGTTCGGCTATTTCTTCACCCTTTGCGCCGGTTGCTTCTTCTGGGCCATCGTGCACCACGCGGTTGATGCCGAGTGGTCTGTTGTCGTGCGGCGACAGCTGGAAAACATCTCCTGTCTCATGGTGGTGTTGGCGCTGTTGTTCATTCCCATCTTTTTTCTGCGCCATCATCTCTACGACTGGCTGAACATTGCGCCTGGTCAGGATCCGGCGCTGGACAAGAAGCGCGCTTACTTAAACTGGAGCTTCTTCCTGATTCGCACGCTTTTCTATTTTGCGTTTTTCATTGTCGCTTCTCTGCTTCTGCGGCGGCTGTCGGTGAACCAGGATCGCGACGGTAATCCCGCTTTTACCATCCAAATGCGCAAAGTGGCTTTCGTGAGCCTTCCATTGTTCGCGCTCTCGTTAACCTTCGCAGCCTGCGATTGGTTCATGAGCCTGCATTACACCTGGGTCTCCACCATGTGGGGCGTCTACATTTTTGCCGGCGCCGCCGGCAGTTCGATGTCGCTGCTGGTCATTGTGATTACCGGATTGCGGGAGGCCGGTTACCTCCGGGAGGTGGTGACGCTCGAGCATTACCACATCATGGGTAAGTGGATGCTGGCCTTCAGTGTGTTCTGGGCCTACATCGGGTTCAGCCAGTACATGTTGATCTGGTACGCCAATATTCCCGAGGAAACGCAGTACTTCCTCGTCCGGAATACCGGCAGCTGGTGGAACCTCAGCAGTCTGCTCGTATTCGGCAGGTTCTTCGGGCCATTCGCGATTTTGTTGCTGCGTTCGATTAAAAAACATCCGCACCAACTCGCCTGGATGGCGGCGTGGATCCTGTGCATGCAGATGCTGGATATCTACATCATCGTCCTGCCGGCGCTGCACGGCACCGGCGTGCATCTCAGTATCTGGGATATCGTCAGCGTGATCGCCATCGGGTGCATCCTGGCTTTCGTTTACCTGCGCATCATCGGGCGCTCGTCGTTATTCCCGGTCCGCGACCCACGCTTAATCGAATCCATTCGGATTGTGAACTGACCATGGCCGACGCACAAACACTTCGTCAGGTAGCGCAGGCCAGAACGCCGTTCTCGACCTGGTTAGGCGTAGTCCTGTTATTCGCCATCTTTGGATTGCTCGTTTGGGCAGTAATCGGTCCTTCTCGCCGCGGCTCGGATTACGAACAGAAGCGCTCGGAAAACCGAATGGCAAAACTGAAAACACAAAGAGAACAGGATGTCACCGCCCTAACGGGATATGCCTGGATTGATAAAAACAAAGGCACGGTCCGGATTCCGATCGAGCGCGCGATGGAATTAACCATGCCGCAACTCACGGCCAAAAAGCCCGCCCCCGCCGGTCCGATCGCAACGCCTGCGGCTCAGCCGCCGGCCGCCGCTTCCGGTGTTGCAGTTCCTCCTGCCGCGCCGGCACCGCCTGGTTCGCCGGCGCCGTCACTCACACCCAAGAGCATGGAAATTGAGGGCCACGGCGCGAAGGCTCAACCGGCCGCCGGAACCAACCCGCCGGGGGCTGCGCCTGGAACCCAGCCCGGCCCGTCTGCGTCACCGGCCGCTTCGCCTGCGCCGGCCGCCATTCCACCGCGTGGGCCACTGCCTGGCGGCACTGCCACGCCTCCAGGATCCCCATTGCCAGTTAGGGGAAGTTCACCTTCTGCCGGCGGATGATTATATGAACGTCACTGCGCAAGATAATTTTTATGGATGCTGCTGAGATACCGCTAAAAGCGCCGGACCTGACAGTGGATGCGCCACCGAGCGATATCGAACAAGTCGAGCGCGCGCTGATCGACGCGTCGACCCGCGTGCCGGTGTTGATGTTCTACACCTCAGCGCTCGTCTGGCTGCTGATCGGCACGCTGTTGGCGATGGCGGTGTCCATCAAAATGCACGCGCCCGATCTGCTGGCCAACATCAGCTTTTTGACGTGGGGACGGCTGCGACCGGCGCACGTCAACGTGATGATCTACGGCTGGGCATCCATGGCGGCGATGGGGACGGCCATTTGGTTGATGGCGCGACTCTGCCGGACGGTATTGCGGCACCCGTTGCTGCTCGTGGCCGGTGCGGCCTTTTGGAATTTTGGCGTGGTCGTTGGCGTTATCGCTGTACTGGCCGGTCAAAGTACCGGTTACCAGTGGTTGGAATTTCCACCGTATGCCTCTGTAATTCTGTTCGTCGCCTATACCCTGATCATGTCGTGGGCGGTGCTGATGTTCCGGTTCCGGCGCGGTGAACAAATTTATATTACGCAGTGGTATCTGTTAGGCGCGTTCCTTTGGTTTCCGTGGCTGTATGCCGCCGCTCAGGTGATGTTGTTTGTGGCTCCGGTGCAGGGCGTCCTCCAGGCGGGGGTGAACTGGTGGTACGCCAACAATCTTCTGTTCCTCTGGTTCGGCGCCATCGCGCTCGGCACCGCCTACTACATGATTCCGAAAGTAATCGGACGGCCGGTCTACAGTTATCACCTGGCCACGATCGGCTTCTGGACCTATGCGCTTTTCTCAAGTTGGACCGGAATGCAACGAATGGTCGATGGACCGTTCCCGGCCTGGATGATCACGGCTAGCATCGCCGCGACCATCCTAACGATTATTCCCGTAGCCACCGTTGGCCTGAATCATCACATGACAATGCAGGGCTATTTCCCGCTGCTCCGCTACAGTCCGACCCTGCGGTTCACGGTTTTTGGCGCGATTTCCTACACCGTGTTCAGCGCCGTCGGAGTTGTGATTTCGCTGCGTTCCACGAGTCGTTTTCTTGATTTCAGTCAGGCCAGTATCGCCTATTCGCACATGGGCCTTTACGCGTTTGTGACGATGATCCTGTTCGGCTCGATGTATTACATCGTACCGCGTTTGGTCGGCCGCGAGTGGCGCTACGCTTCGTTGATCAAACTTCATTTCTGGGCGTCGGCTTATGGGGTGGGCTTGATGTCGCTGATGTTAATGGCCGCGGCTGTTGTGCAGGGGACCTCCCTGGATAATGCGACGCTACCGTTTACTGAGACCACGCAATCGATTCTGCCTTATCTGCGCGGTCGGAGTCTGGCCGGTCTGCTCATGACCGCTTCCCATTTCATTTTCGCGTTCCATTTCGGCCTGATGCTCTTTGGTCTTGGACGCACCGCCAGTGTGCCCACGTTTCTCAACCCGGTCGAAGCCGAAGGATCGGAGCCTCACCTATGAAAGGCCTGGTTCCTTTATTCATTGGTGTGCTCGGAACGTTCATGTTCTCGTGGATTGGCCTAACCGTTGTGCCGAACATGCAGATCGGCGGTCTCGATCCGCAGAGCTTGGAAGAAGACACCGATATTTACCCCATGCCTCAGTCCGGAATGGCCGAGCGTGGCCGACAGGTTTACAACGCGAACGGCTGTGTCTATTGCCATAGCCGATGGGTGCGCGCCGATTATGCCGGTGCCGACCTGGAGCGGAAGTGGGGCGATCGTCGCAGCGCGCCACGTGATTATTTGTTCGAACGGCCGGTCCTGCTCGGAAAAATGCGCACTGGTCCGGACCTCTCGAACATTGGCCAGCGAACCCCACTGGAGGATGAAAATGCTGCGCCGGCCGCATCCGCTTCACCGGGAGGTTCCAGCGCTCCCGCCGCTGCCGGGGCGGCTGCGTCACCGGCGTCAGGCGCGGCTCCCGCGCCGGCACAAGGCGCTTCTCCTGCTCCCGCTGCCGCTGGTCCGAAAGCGGTTGCGGCGGCTTCTGCTGCACCGGCTGGATCGCCGGCGGCCGGCGGACCAAGTCCGGCTGCTACAGCTCAGCAACCTTCCGCTACCAGCTCGTTAGGCGGTGAAAACAAACCGAATGAAGCGCCAATGTATTCCGCGCCCTGGCATCACCGGCATTTGTACTCGCCGCGAAGTATCACGCTCGATTCGATCATGCCGGCGTATAAATTTTTGTACGAGAAACGGCCAATTTCCGGCGAACCTTCGGCCGATGCGCTGAAGCTGACCGGCGTGGACTCTCCACCGGAAGGCTGGGAGGTTGTGCCAACTTATGACGCCCGATGTCTCGTCGCGTTCCTCATTTCTTCTAATCAAACCCATCCATTAAATGAGACGAAACCCGGAGGCGGCGGAGCTGCTCCGGCTCCGGCAGCATCTCCTGCGGCTTCGGCTGCGCTTGCGAAATGAACGGAACACCTTCCAATCCAGCATCGGGTAGCCGCCAGGGAATGGATTACGGCGAGCACGCCGAAGTCCAGGAAGTGCATGCCGCGATTCAACGTGAGAAACGTGAACCGCGCGTTGGGCTCGAGCCGTTGTCGATCTGGTTAATCGCAGTTTATGGACTTGCGATCTTCTTTGGCGGCGCCTATCTCGGCCGGTATTCCGGCAGCTTCAGCGGCAGCAGTCTCGATCCGAATCCAGGTCCGCAGATGGCAAAAAGGACGACCGGTCCGCAAGGTCCGGGCGGCGGCGGCGCAGAACAGTTGAGCCCGGCTGAACGCGGCAAAAAAGTTTTCGCGGCGAATTGTCAGGTCTGTCACCAGGCTGATGGCAACGGTTCGGCCGGGCAAGGTTATCCGCCGTTGGCTGGTTCCGAAATTACGAATGGGGGCTCCCGCCGTGCGGCGATGGTTGTGCTGAAGGGATTGCAAGGCCCCATCACCGTGAAAGGCAAGCAATTCGGCAGCGCCGTTATGCAACCATGGGAGAGTCTTGGCGATCAAAAGGTGGCCGATGTTCTCACTTACGAGCGCTCCTCGTGGGGGAACAAAGGGTCACCGGTGACAAAGGAGCAAATCGCTGCGTTGCGTAAGGAATTAGCATCCCATCCCGGATCATTTACTGGTCCAGACATTGAAGGAGCGCCCGACCAGGATATGCCGGGCGGCGCCGCGGCCGAAGGTGGTGCACCGCCAGGGCCGGCTCCCGGCGGCGGTTCTCCTCCTCCTAAATCGTAACGACTCGTTAGGCGGTCGGATCCTGGAGACGCGGCAGCAGTTGCCGTCCTGCCGTTTTTAACTTCCGCCGGTGCTTGCCTCGTGGCACGGAATTAGCAGCTTTGTGGGCGTAATGACCCCATTCGGCAACTCCGCAGTCCGTTCCATTCAAAATATATTCCACTCGGCTGTCTCTGGTGAGCTGCGCCGGGAAATCGGTGAACTCGTTCGTAATCAGAGGCTGCAACCCTATTTCGGTGCAGCGTTCATGTTGTGGCTGGTGGGACTGGTCGAATTGATTCAGAAGATCGGCGGCCAACGGCTCGATCCGCGATTTTGGATGGGGATCGCCGTCCTGATCACAATCTATAGCGGGGTTCGCATCTTTCGATTACACCCATCGTCGCTCGGACGTGCTGCTTCAAAATCGCCGACGCCGGTAGAGCAGCTGGTCAGTCGGATGCAATCACATGGTGTCGCCGTTTATCCATCGGCCCTCGAGAACGTCAGCGACGGGTGCGTAATCGTTGGCCCCGGAGGAGTGTATGCGGTCGCAGTGAAAGCACGAAAATTGTTCGGTTCGCAAACCATTCAATTTGGAAAACGAAATAAGTTGGTATTGGGCGGCCGGATTTCCGATTCCAGACCTTTACGACAGGCCCACACGATGGCGCAAAAAATCGGCGACCAGCTTCGAGGAGTTCTGCGCGCGCGAATTTCGGTCAAACCGCTGGTAGTGTTTCTGAATGATTGGCGGGTCGACCGTGATTCGGCTGAATCAGACGTGGCAGTAATGAATGAACACGAACTCGAGCAGCTTCTTGCCAGGCAGGAGTCCAACCTAACTCCCGCCGAGATCGCTGCAGTTTCGGGCCGTTTAAGTGGGCTCGCGCCCGCCACCACTGGTTAGGCAGCAGTATTTTGTCGCGGCGGTCTATGACCGCCGATTTCTTATCGCCGGTCTCAACGCGGCCGGCTACAAGTCAGCTCAGCGCTTCCGCCAGGACTTCCGCCATGTGTTTGGAATGAATGTCCGTCAGATCGCCGATCTGATGCCGGCAGCTGGTTCCGGAAGCGACGATCTCAGTGCCCGGAGGCTGTTTGCGTATTTTGCTGACGAGATCAGATCCAACTTGCACCGACAGCTCATATTTTTCTTCAAGCGCTCCGAACGCTCCGGCCATTCCACAGCAGCCGGTATCCAGCACCGTCGCTTTGCCGCCGGGAATCCGCTCCACCAGCCGAGCCATGAATGCCGGATTGAGCAGGGACTTTGCGTGGCAGTGAGCGTGAATAGCCACCGGGCGATTCAATGCCCCGAACGCGGAGGAGCATGGCTCCCTCGATAAAAACTCATCTACGAACTTTTCAAACAGGTAACATCGGCTGGCGACCTGCTCCGCGCCTTCAATGCCCAGCTCCCGGTAATCCTCGACGAACATCGAGTAGCACGACGGCTCCAGAAAAATGATCGGAGTCGGGTCGTTAACCTTTAGCAGCAGACGCAGGTTATGTTCTCCAAAGCTTGTCGCAAGATCGAGGTTTCCCTGACTAAACGCCGGCCGGCCGCAGCATTGTCGACCGGCAACGAGTGCAACCTCGAACCCTAATCGTTCCAGCACGCGAACCGCGGCGATACCTATATGCGGCTCGTGATAGCGCACGAACGTGTCATCCCAAAGAATGATTTTCTTTCGTGCAGGATTCGCCGCGACCGTTTCCGGTGGCAGGCCGTTTCTGGCTAAAGCCGCGCCGTTGGTTGGCATCACCTTCTCATGTTTTACGAACCACACGTCGAAACGTTGTTGCGCGTAGTGCGGAAGCGTTCGCTTGGCTGAAAGCCCGAGCCAACGTTCCATTAATTTTCGGAGCGGCCGGAAATCTAAACTGCTATTCACGATGGCAGGCAACAGGCAGCCGATTCGCCCGAGTAAATCGACATTGCTCAGAATGCGTTCGCGCAGCGGCAGCCCGTGTTTCCGATGATGTGCGTAGATCAGCTCCGCCTTGAGTAGGGCAAGATTCACGTTGGACGGACATTCGGGCGTGCACCCTTTGCACGAAAGACAGTTGCTAAGCGCTTCATCCAGTTCTCGCGACTCCAGTCCGTCGGCGCCGTTTCCTTGCCGCCAGAGCAACGCGTTGCGGATCGTGTTCGCTCGCCCGCGCGTGGACATGATTTCTTCGCCCGTGGCGAGATATGTTGGACACATCATCGGCGCCGCTTTCCGGCAGCCACCGCAGCCGTTGCACTGTTCGAGGTTTCCGATGAACGACCGATCTTTGAATGCGAATGCCAACCGGGGTGTAAACGGAAGTTCGATCGGCTGCGCAAAATTTGCGCGGAGATGATTATCGATACGATGCCGGCCGTCGCTCAGAATTTTGCCCGGATTGAACAGGTTGCCGGGATCGAAAATCTGTTTGATGTCGCGCATGAGCTGAAGCAGCTCGTCCCCGAGCTGTTCCCGCATGTACTCGGTTCGGGCGATGCCAACGCCGTGCTCGGCCGACAGCGATCCTTTGAACTGCCTAACGAGCTGTGAGGTTTCGTCGGCCACCTGCCGAAACAGCAGGCCCGTTGCAGCATGACCATAATAGCTCGCCTCCAAGCCGAGAGATCCCATGATTCGCTGTAATCCGGCGACGTAGGCCGGTAATTGGGCCGGCCGAACAGCGGCATCTTCGATGAACGCGACCGGCTTGGCAGGTCCCACGCAGCCGGTGAGCAGTGACAAACCAGCTTTACGGACTGACCAGACGAGATCCATCTCCGCCGCGTCGGTTAGGATTTTCGTACGTAGTCCGAGCTTCCGCGCCGCCAACGTTGCCAGCCGGCTGGCGACGTCATTGTCATAGAACTCGACCAGCAGCATCGCTTCGCATGGCTTGGCATCCAGTTCCATCAGGTCGCGCGCTGCCTGGAAATGAAGCTGACCTCTCGTTTGCTCGAGCAAAGGCCGGTCAATGTGCTCGATTGCTGCCGGCTCCAGGTCGAGTAGCTCGACCGTTGCCTGCATCGCTTCCGCTACCGACGCGAAAAACAGCAGCCCAAGTCCTTTTTGTCGGGGCAACGGGGAGATCTTCAGTTCCGCAGAAAAAATTCCAGCCAGGGTTCCTTCGCTGCCGGAAACAATCTCGTTCAGGTTTTTTGGCGAACGAAGGAAACGCTCTACGCCATAGCCGGGCCACCGCTTCAGTAAACCCGGCGGGCATCGTTCTGAAATTTCCTGCGCCCGTACTCGAACTAGTTCTTCGATTCGTGACCGGTGGTTCGCCAAATTTGCGAACTCAGCGCCGATCTGCTGAACGCTCCCATCGGCCATAACCAGCTCAAGCGACAACACGTGATCGGCCGTGGTTCCATAAACCGGTACTCGAGCGCCTGAGGAATTGTTGGCGATCATCCCGCCGATCGTTGCCCGCGAGCTGGTGGCAACGTCTGGTCCGAAGCAGTAGCCGTGAGGTTTCAGCAACGCGTTGAGTTCGTCCAGCACTACACCAGCGCCCACCCGGATACTTTTCCGATCCAAATCGAGACCGCTTATTTCGCGATTGTGCCGTGCGAAATCCATGACCAAACCTTCACCGATTGCGCCGCCGGAGAGGCTCGTTCCGGCGCCGCGTGGAGTCATTGAAACGTTCTGCTCCGCGGCTGTCTGAATAACCGCGGCGGCTTCTCGCGCACTGCGTGGGAATGCGACCGCGGCCGGACGGATCTGGTAAATCGAAGCGTCGGTGGAGTAAAGCTCGCGCGTCAGATCATCGAACCGAACGTCACAGCCACTGCACTTGATCGCCGCCTGTTGACCGGTAGTCATCGACGTTGCAAATCTAGACGCTTAGACACGACACGGAAACACGACTGGAGAGGGGAAAAAAGCGCTCAAAGCAGCGACAGCTGCGCATCGGCGGGAACAGTTTCGGCAAACCGTACGCCGACCCCGATCAATCGCACGTTTTTCTCGGTCCTGGAAAAGGCCTCCGACAACAGGAGTCGAAACGACGGAAGAGAAGGATCGAGTCCCGCGCGATCGGCGGTGGTGCGGGTGAAATCATGAAACTTCAATTTCACAAAGATGCCCGAGATGGGTCGATGCGGCTCCTTCTGCGCCAGATCCGCCATCAATTCCTGGTAGAGTTCTTCCAATTTTTCCTCGCAGTCGGAGATCGTCTTCAGGTCGACGGCGAAAGTTTCCTCGGTGCTGAGGGATTTGCGCGGCCGGTCCCGTTCAACTGCACGATCGTCAATCCCTCTGGAAAGATCGTATAATTCAGCGCCGAACTTCCCGAAATGCTCCTGGAGTTCAATCCGGGATAATCGTTGTAGCTCTCCGCACGTGCGGATGCCGAGCTGTTCTAATTTTTCATCGGTCTTTTGTCCGACGCCCCAGATTTTCCTGACCGGCAAAGGCCGCATGAAATCGTCGACATCCTTCGGTCTGACCTCAAATTGCCCGTTAGGCTTATTCATGTCACTGGCGATTTTGGCAATTAGTTTGTTGGGTCCGATTCCAGCAGACGCAGTCAAACGCGTTTTCGTATAAATCAGGCCGCGAATTAGCTGCGCTACGGATCCCGGTGCGCCGGGATGATCGGTCAGATCCAGGTAAGCTTCGTCTAACGACAGCGGCTCCACCAGGTTCGTAAACCGATGCAGGATTTCCCGGATGGTCGCCGCTTCCCGCCGATACACGTCGAATCGCGTGGGCACGACGATGAGGTGCGGGCAACGCTGAAGAGCCATGAACGTCGGCATCGCTGACCGAACGCCGAATTTGCGCGCCTCGTAGTTACAGGTGGTCAGTACTCCGCGTCGATCGCGAGCGCCTCCGACCCCGACTGGTTTCCCGCGCAGCGCCGGTCGGTCACGGACTTCAATGGCCGCGTAAAAACAGTCCATGTCGAGGTGGACAATCGCGCGGTGCGGGGTTTGGTTTTGCACAAAGGTAATTTGGGTGGATTGCGGTGTGCCGTCTACCTGGCGGGCAAACTGGAGCGTATGACAGCAGCGGCGAAGAGGCGCGATGGTGGCTGAAATCACGTTGAATAATAGCCTTGCGCCTATAGCTGCAATATTTAACGATAAAAACAATGTCCCTCATACCAAGCGAATCCCTGAATTTCCCGGATAGTTTCCGGGCAAATGTGGGCTGGAGATTGGCCGATGAGGACGAGCTGGAGAGTGGTTCTTCGAAGCAGCAGGTTCCGTCGAGCGCCTGGCCGCAATCCAGCCCCCCAGATCCCCATTCGGAACAGGGTACAACAGGCACTGCTGATCCGGAAGCGATGACCACGGCGGGCGATTCTGGGCAAAGTGACGCCCAGCTTGAGCTGTTACCCAGCATCAACCCGAACTCGGATTCTCTTGAGTCTGCCTCCGGAACCGCAGAAATGACTGCATTGTTGAAGCATTTTCTCACCGCCGGGACCCAGACTCCGTCAGTGCAGCCGGGAGAGTCAATGCCAGCAGCAGATCCGGTCCTGGAACTTCACCCCGGCTCGGCAATCGCCGCAGACCAAGCAGCGAATGGTCGGCACGATTCAATCGCGAAAGAAGTTGCTGCGCCTAACGAAGAACCCCTCTCTGAAGCCGGGCCGCCGCCTAACCGGTCAGAGATGACAACCGAACCGGCGCCGGGCCTGGTCGGGGCTGCTGCGACAGTTCCAGGCAGTGCGTCGGATCTAACGGAGTTGAAACCAGCGGAACCCGAGCAACCCACACCTGCCCGTGCACCAGAGCACATCTCTGCGGAAGCATCGACGCCGGTCACGGGTTCGATCGCGGTTGAGTCGTCCGCTCAAGCACAGCACGTCCTCGAGCTGATAGCGGCGGCTGTGCAACGCGGTGCGCTGGTTGGCCAGAATGTGCCGGCTGCCGAAGCTCCGGTCGTGTTACCGGCAACGCCGCTGTTTGAGGAAAAGGTAAACGCCGGGCCAGATCCGAACTTGGCGCCGGCGCCCGCAATTAATCCACTGGTCACCCCGGCCTTCGGTGCAGCGGCTCCAGTCACTCCGCCGGCGGAAGTGAAGGGACACGCAAAGATCCGGATCACGCCGCGCAAAATTAAGCCTCGTCCGGTAGCGCCGGCGGCGCCTCCTCCGGACGCTGTGACCGAGGATTTACCGGCTCACCTAACGGACTTCGGCGATGCTGAAATCACAGCCAAAGCAGCTGTGGAAAAACCGGCGGCTATTCCGGAGCCGGATGTCGCATTCGTGCCGGAACCAGTCAGTACCAGACCAACCCGGGAAGACCTGATCGGCCGCCGAACTGCCGCCGCCCGGCATCAGTTCGCCCAAACAGATCTGTTGTTGTTTACTGCCCGCGCGCGCCGCAACCGCTGGATTGGTTTCGGCCTTAGTGAGCTCGCGGTGCTGACGGCTCTCGTTCTTCTCGGCCGATTCGGCTTCACGCATCGGTTTCCTGATCCGACCATTAAATTGCTCGTGTTTATCCTCATCTTTGTCGCTGCAGCAGTGGCCGTGGCTCTGCCGATCGCGTTTTTCCGCAACAGCCCGGAGCGTTGGGGCCGCGATCAGGCCCGGTAAGTAGCGCGTTTCCGATCGGCCCAAGTCGATACGGCCGAAGGGTTAGCGCCTCCCGATATAAAAGTAACCTGCCGCATCTGTAGCTTCGGACCGATGCCGCATTTTTTGGTTTCGAGGTTAAAGAGGCGATCCCTGCAGGCGTGTATCAAACCAGGAGAGTTAACCTATGAAACTATTATTGAGCCTCGTTTCCGCCACCGCTCTGCTTGCGACCGTCGCGTATGGACAAACATCCAGCACGACGACCACCACGAGCGGCGGGACCACGGATGCTTCTCAATCAACGACCACAACCACGACTGAAAGTTCCGGCACCGTCACTGATTTCTCGCCCGGATCCTCAATCGTGTTAAGCACTGGCACTGGTGAACCGACTCATTACCGGTTTAGCAAGAGCGTCACCTACGTAACACCCGAAGGAAAAGTGATTGAAGCTTCGAAAGTTCGCAAGAACTCGAAAGTTCGCGTTCACTACATCAAAGAGGGCGGCGACATGGTGGTCGACAAAGTTATTGTCTCTGACTAACGAAACATCGGCAGAGAGTCGATAACTACTAACTTATCGAAGCGGCAATGAGGAAACTCGTTGCCGCTTTTTTGGGGCCCCAACATCTGTCGGCGCGCCGCACCGACCCGGTCCGAATCAAGGCTCGCTATACTCCCGCTAATCCTGCATTTCCCGGTCGCGCC
Source organism: Chthoniobacterales bacterium (assembly GCA_045809745.1). Taxonomy (GTDB): domain Bacteria; phylum Verrucomicrobiota; class Verrucomicrobiia; order Chthoniobacterales; family UBA10450; genus DATFCK01. The sequence continues at coordinate 62,165 of JBJMXE010000047.1, forward strand.
GGTTTGGCAGAATCCAATCCAGTGGAATGGATTGACACCCCTGCGTGGGACAATGGACTTCCGTCGTATTCTCCGCCCCGGTATTTAGGACTTCGACTTCATGCCCCGAGAAAAGGCGGCCGCAACCGAGGCATAACCGCTTGTCGTCCAGCGACGTCCAGCCACGCCAGCGATCGAGCTGCTTGAGCAGTCCGAGCTTTTCCTCAGCAGATAATGCGACTTGGGTGGAGACGATAAACGCATCATGATTTGTGCTGTCCGGTTCGACCAGTCGGATCATCTCTGGTTCGCGCATAGGCAAAATACTTAGTTGTTGATTGAGAATTGCTTTCGGTCCGAATTCCGACCACAAACTGATCAAAGATGGCAGATCACGTCACGCGCATTTTTATGGTGCGGCACGGTTCTACAGTTTTGAGCGCGGAAGACCGCTTTGCCGGCTCCACCGACGTTCAGCTTTCCGACGAAGGACGCGAACAATGCCGGCGATTGGCGGAGCGTTTGAGCTCTGAATGCGTCACACAGGTGTTCGCGTCGCCCCTCGGCCGGACCGTGGAAACAGCCCAGATCCTGGCGACGCCGCACGGCCTTCCGGTTCAAGTCCGCGACGGGTTACGGGAAATCTCGCACGGGCGATGGGAGCAGATGACGCGGCGTGAAGTGGAACAAAAATATCCGGACGAGGCCGCCGAATGGGAAGAGGATCCATATACATTTGCGCCCGAGGGTGGGGAAAGCGGACTCGCGGTCACGGCGCGGGCGCTGCCGGCACTGTTGGATGTGGTGCGGCAACATCCCGGCGAGACGCTCCTGGTCGTTTCGCACAAGGCCACGATTCGGCTTTTGCTGAGTTCGCTGCTGGGTTTCGATCCGCGGCGATATCGCGATAATTTGGATCAAGATCCGGCTGCTCTAAATATAGTCGACTTTCGCAATCCAACCCAGGCTCGTTTGACCCTGTTCAACGACACCTCCCATTATGCGGTTCCGGGATGCGCTGTGCCCGGTATTCCGGGGTCTCGTCTGTCGAAGTGGTGGAATACGGAACAGACGTAAAAAGACCGCCAAAATCGGCCTAAAGTTTTTAATTTGCAAAACTTGCGGGATTTTCCATAGTGGGCGTCCCCCCTTCTCGTCTTCCGCATGAGGTTTGCCCCTGTCGCGGCGGTTTCCGCCGTTTTTTTATTTTGTGGAACTCTGTTCGCGCAGAGTCCACCTGCCTCGCGGGCCAAGGCAATCGGGGCCGGTAAGATCTGGGCGGACGTATCGGAACAGAATATCGCCACCCGTTTAGCGGCGACACCGGGCCGCGCTCACCGGCGCGATATCGTGCCTCGGAAATATCGCACTCTCCATGTGGACAAGGCATTACTTAAAGGATTGCTGAATTCCGCGGGACCCGAGAAGGCAGGGCCCATCGAAACTAACGGAATCGAATTTGATCTACCCTCGCCGGACGGCACTTCTCAGCGGTTTCTTATTCAGGAATCGCCGATCCTCGATCCGAAACTGGCGGCGCGTTTTCCGGAACTGAAAACGTATGTCGGTCGCGGCATTGATGATCCGACCGCAACGGCGCGGTTGGATTTTACGCCTCGGGGCTTCCACGCAATCGTGCTTTCGGCAGCCGGGCAAACTTATGTCGATCCCTACGCGCGCGACGAGGATGAAGATTACATCTCCTATGCGAAGCAGGATTTTGTCGCCGCCGACAAATCTTTCTCATGCCTGGTGGAAGGGCAGAGCGCGCAGTCTGACACTCTGACATCGAGCGCGGCTGAGAGGTCGACTGGCACGACGCTGAAAACGTATCGGCTGGCACTTGCTTGCACCGGCGAGTACGCCGTTGCGGTATGTAGTCCAAATCCGCCCACGATTTCTTCCACCCTGGCGGCCATGCTCACTTCGGTTAACCGGTGCACCGCGATTTACGAACGGGAACTGGCGATCCGGTTCATGCTCGTTCCTAACACCGACAAATTGATTTACCTGGATGGGAACACCGATCCCTACACCAACGCCAGTGGTTCGACCATGCTGGGGGAAAACCAGACGAACATTGACAACGTAATCGGCAGCGCGAACTACGATTTCGGTCATGTGTTCAGCACGGGCGGCGGCGGGGTGGCCTATCTCGGCGTGATTTGCACCGCGGGATACAAGGCAAGGGGTGTCACCGGCACATCCAATCCAGTAGGCGATCCTTATGATGTCGATTACGTGGTTCACGAAATGGGGCACCAGTTCGGAGCGGACCACCCTTTCAACGGCACCGGCGGTAGCTGCCTTAACAACTCAAACGCATCGACAGCCTACGAACCCGGCAGTGGCACGACGATCATGGCCTATGCCGGCATCTGTTCGACGCAGAATCTGGCTGCGCATAGCGATGACTATTTTCACACCATCAGCTACGACGAGATCATTAATTATACTTCCGGTGCAGGCAATAGCTGCGCGCAAGTGACGTCGACCGGCAACACGCCGCCTTCCATTGGGCCGCTCACGGCATTCACTATCCCCGCCCAGACACCGTTCGCATTGACGGCCAGCGCCAGCGATCCGGACGGCGACACTTTGACCTATTGTTGGGAGGAGTTTGACCTCGGCCCTCTGCAGGATCCCACCCAAAACCCCCGGGACAATGGCACTTCGCCTATTTTTCGCTCCTTGCGGCCAACCACGAATCCGACCCGCTGTTTTCCATCGTTAACCTACATTCTCAACAATCAGAACGTGCCGCCGGCCACGGTGAACACGCTGGCGATCGGTGAGTTTCTTCCGACCACCAGCCGAACCATGACGTTCCGGGTCACAGCTCGCGACAATCACGCGAATGGGGGCGGAGTGACCTACTCTTCCACCACGGTGACCTCAGTGAGCTCGGCCGGTCCGTTTGCTGTTACTTCTCAGAACAGCGGCGGGAGCATCGCCGGCGGAAGCGTCCAGACAGTGACGTGGTCTGTCGCGAACACGATTCTCCCCCCAATCAATTGCGCGAATGTGAAAATCTCGCTGTCGACCGACGGCGGGAACACTTTTCCCATCATTCTCGCCAGCTCGGTGCCTAACATTGGCAGCGCGGTCGTCACAATTCCGAACACGGCGAATGTGGCGACGACGCAGGGTCGCATCAAAGTCGAGGCCGCGAATAATATTTTCTTCGATATCTCGGATGCCGACCTAACGGTTACATCCACCAACACCGCGCCGGTCCTGAATATTTCCAGCGGCCTAACCGTGGCGCGCGGACAGCCCGCACCGACCGTCGCCCAGGTGGGAAGTGCCAGCGACGCTCAAGGTGATGCCGTTACCGTCAGCCTGGCAAACATTCCATTCGGAGCTCACGTCACCCCGAGTATTTCGAACGGTAACATCTTCCTGAGCGGTACGGTGGACTGCGCCGTTACCACAACGACGTTTAGCCGAACCTATGTGATGACGTTGACCGCCACGGACAGCAACGGTTCGACCAGCTCAGCAAAGGTGAATCTCGTCGTCACACCAAATCCGTCCCCAACCGTCGGCACCTATCCAGACATCACGTTAGCCAGAAATAACCTCGGCACGGCCACTCCCTCCGTGGGCGCGGCCGACGCGAATGGCAATCTCGGCGCGAGTCCATATTCCGTGGTGCCGACAAGCCTGCCCGGCGGCGGTACTCTTAGCATCAATCAGAACAGTGGAGTCGTGACTGCGTCTGCGACGGCCGGGACGACACTGGGTCCGGTGTCGGTTCGGGTCGCCGTAACCGATTCGTGCGGTGGAACCGCGATCCGGATGTTCAACATCAATGTTGTTGCTTCGAGCTTCCCTTCGCTCCAGTCGGGAAGCGCATCGGCTCCAACCACGGAAGGATGCCCGCCAGCCAATGGTGCCGTCGATCCAGGCGAAACCGTTACCGTGAATTTGCCTGTCAATAATACTGGTGGCAGCGCGACCACGAATCTCGTCGCCACGTTGCAGGCGAGTGGCGGGGTGACACCGGTCACAACCACCCAGACCTATGGCGCAATCGCCGCCGGCGGCGTGGTCAGCCGTGCGTTTCAGTTCACTGCCACTGGGGCGTGTGGCGACACGATTACTGCGACACTACAACTGCAGGACGGGGCGACCGGTTATGGCGTCGTCACCTATAGCATCCGTCTTGGCGCTGTCGTTATCCCGCTGTCGCAATCCTTCGACAGCGTGACCGCCCCCGCATTACCGGCCGGTTGGAGTGCAGTGGTGGCGTCAGGCACGCCCGCGCCATGGTCCACCAGCGCGGCCAACGCCGATTCTGCGCCTAACGCCGCTTCGGCAACGACGGTGGATACGGTGAGCGACAATCAGTTGATTTCTCCGTTAGTAAACATCCCAGGCAGCGGCGGGCAATTGTCTTTCCGCCATCGTTGGAACCTTGAGGACACCTTCGATGGCGGCGTCCTGGAGATTTCGATTAACGGCGCAGCTTACAAGGAGATTCAGGCCGCCGGCGGCATGTTCCTGAGCGGAGGGTACAACGAGACGATCAGCAGCGACTTCAGCAGCCCGATCGCCGGATCGCAGGCCTGGAGCGGAGACATGAACGGCGGATATACCACCACAATCGTTAATTTGCCCGCGGCAGCGCTCGGGCAGAATGTCCGTTTCCGCTGGCGATTGGCTTCGGACGACGGAGTCAGCGGTCTCACGGCCGTCTGGCGCGTTGATAACGTCGTCCTAACGACCAATAGCTACACCTGTTCCGGCTGTTCGGCCCCGCCGGCGATCGTTAACGGCCCCCCGCCATCCAGTGTCGTGGTGGGCACGCCCTACAATTTCTCGTTCAGCGCAACCGGAAATCCAGCGCCCACTTTCACGGTAAAATCGGGTAGTCTTCCTGCTGGATTAAGTTTGTCGCCCAACGGCGTGTTATCCGGGACGGTCTGGTCGGTCGGTGCCTCGATGTATCCGAACATTGTCGCTAACGCCAGCAACGGTACTTTACCCGACGCCCAGCAGACATTCTCGCTAACGACCGTTACGAATGCATCGAATTATCTGAATAGCTTCGGATTGACCGGCACCAATGCCGGCCTCCTGATCGACTACGACCACGATGGTATCGCCAACCTGGAGGAGTACGCATTGGGCCTGAACCCGACCACGGCCAGTGTTTCGGGGCTGCCGGTGGTGTCGATCAAGAAGTACGGCGGTCATAACTATCTCTCCATGATTTTCCAGCGATCCAGTTCGGCTACGGATCTGACCTACACGGTGCAGGGTTCGAGCGATCTGGTAACCTGGACCGATCTGGCCAGCAGTGTCGGCGGTGGACAAACGTCCGGCGCCGGATTCGTTAGCGAAACCGGCACTGCGCCCAATCTGACCGTCGAGGTGCGCGACACCGTCTCAACCGACAACCCGCCTAACGGCATCCGGTTCCTGCGGTTAAAAATCAGCTCCCCGTAAATACACCACGGGCTCAGCCGCGATAATCAACCATCGACCCATCCGGACGAATCGGCCACATTCGGGCATCCCGACGCCTCTGCCCGGGGCTATATATTCAGTGAATCCGCTAACCGTCGGCTCGCGCCATCGGCTAAATTCCCCCTTGCCTCCGCTAGGCAGCGCGCCGCTCGATGAACGTCGCTCCAATTCTATCGATCACCAACGCCGGTGATTTTGAACACTCGATACGGTTCCACCCGCACGTTGCGGCCCTGGTTGAACCGCGGCGTGTTCTGAATCTGCGAGCAGGTGACGTAAAGCGTTTCCTGCGGTCCCCAGCTGAGCGTGTCCGGCCAGCTCAGCCGTTTGTCTTCGATTACATTTTCGACTTTCCGCGTTGTCGGATCGAACCTAACGATCGCGTTCTGTTCCAGCGCGGTGAGATATACCCGGCCACCGGGCGCTTCCAACATTCCGTCGGGCGCGGGCGTGCGACCCATATTCTCTACCTTCGCTGACAGGTCGTTCTTTGAAATTTTTGGGTCGCGCAGGTAATCGGTTTTGATTCGGTACAGCGTGTAACCAGTCAGCGCGTGGTAGTAGAGGAAGTTGTTCGTGGTATCCAGCGCGATCCCATCCGAATTAATTTTCGGCGGCGAGTTCGTTTCCTGGACTAACAACTGCCGGCCGTCGACTGTGAGTTTTACATCTTTCTCAGCGCTGGTTGATACGTCGCCTTCCAGCAACCGTCGACCTTTACCGGTGTCAAGGTCCACCACCACAATCGCTCCCAACCCCGAGTCGGTGATAAATGCAGTGCGGGTCCCAGGATCGATCCGAAACGTCGTTTAAATAACTTTTCTTCGGCGCTAGGTCTTCCCCAAACGGAATCGTTTGTACCACCTGGTTGGTTTTCAGATCGACCTTCACCAGCTTCGGTCCCCCCGGCACAATGTCTTTCATCTTTGGTGCAGCGGGATCGAGGATCCACAGATTGCCGTCAGCGTCGATATACACGCTCTGAACACAGACGAAGTGAGTCCCGGCCGCTCCTGGTCCATTCATCTCAGCGTTCGGATACGGCTCCGGCGCACCCCCGCTGATTTCCGCCACTGAAATCGTATGATCATCGGACCAATCGGGGAAGTTCACGAAAACACGGCCACCTTTGGAGACCGCGACGCCGGTTACCTGCTGGTTCGCAAATTTGGCTACTTCCTCCAGCTCGGCTGCCCTGGCTTGCCCCAGGAACAGCGCCGCCAAGAGGAGGCAAATTCCGGCCATTCTCGTCCCTCGGATCTTTACAAAGGGTGACCAACCCGAACAATTCCTGAAGTCGAACCCGAGCATAATCTTTTCCGCAGACGATTACTTATGCCTTCATGGAACGCCGGAACTTACGGTGTTGGACGTAGCTTTCTGGAGTGAGCTGATCGCGTTGAACCAGCTAACGAGAGGATAATCCTATGGGATTTGATCAATATCACGAGCCCCCTAACGAATTGCCGGAACTGACCCGGACTTTTGCGCGAATGATCGCATCGCTGACCGAGGAAGCAGAAGCGATCAACTGGTACGAACAACGCATTGCTGTGGAGAAGGACGAGTGCGCCCGCGACATCATGCACAACGCTCAGAAAGAGGAATTCAAACACTTCTCAATGGACCTCGAATGGCTGCTTCGAAACAAACCGCTTTGGCGTGAAATCGCCGAGGGTGTTCTGTTCAAGCAGGGCGACATCGTCGAGCGGGCGGATAAAGCGGAGGAGAGCGCGGATTGAACCGGTGCTTCAGCCGGTCGCGTCATCGGCACCACTCGTTTCCCCCGCCGCTGAGCGCCTCCGGCCACCCTCGCGCCGTCCG
>JBJMXE010000048.1:0-71031 GCA_045809745.1 Chthoniobacterales bacterium
AGACTCCGGGGAAGGGGAGCTGCGCAAGCTTGTAGGCAGCCAGCTCGTCGGTGACGTCGTGGCGGAGTTCGTCTTCGGGCGTGTTATCCCATTTCTTTTCTTCGATCAGGGAAAACGCGCCGCCTTTGCGCGGGTTGGCGGGGTCGAAGACGCCGGGGTAAAATTCGACGCACTCGGACAAACATTCGATCACGCTGAAGCCCGGATGATCCATGGCGCGCTCGATCATCTGGATCATGTGATTGACCTGGGTGGCGTGGGTTCTGGCAACGAAGCTGGCGCCGGCGCTGATCAGCTGTTTCATCGGGTTTACCGGCATGTCGATCGCGCCGGTCGGGTCGGTCTTGGATTTGAAGCCGATCGGTGAGGTGGGTGACGTTTGCTTCTTCGTTAGGCCGTAAACGAAGTTGTCCATGATGAAGTACACCAGGTTCACGTTCTTCCGGGCGCCGTGATTAAGATGGTTCCCGCCGATTGAGAAACCGTCGCCGTCGCCGCCGAACAGGAACACGTTCAAATCAGGCCGGGCAAGGCTGATCCCGGATGCGTAGGGGACCGCGCGACCGTGAATGTAGTGCGCGCCGAAGCCGTTAACGAAATAGGGGAACCGCGATGAACAACCGATCCCGGCGATGGTGACGATCTTTTCGTGATCGAGCTGCCGTTTCTCCAACACTTTGTAGTAGGACGCGAGGACTGCGAAGTCTCCGCACCCGGGGCACCAGGTTGGGTGGTCGGCGGTGATGGCTTTCTTGGTTAGTTTTTCTCGCGGGTGATCGACAAGGCCGCGGGTATCGACTGGGACGGTGGTGGTTTCGTTGCTCATCTTGGGTCGGTTGAAGCGTTAAAAAGTTAAAACGTGGAAGGCTTAGGGATCAATAATGGGACGAGACGAGCTCGTCCCTCCGTTTAGCATCGCCCGACGGAGCGGCCGATCCACCTTTGCACGCTGTGCGTTGCTTCATTGTTCTACTTTCTACTTTCTAACTTCTACTTGCTTAACGGATTCGGGTTCTTTTGCTGCGTCGCCGCGAGTTTCGTTTATGCCGGCAGCGGCTATGGCGGCTTCGGTGCCCGGTTTCGTCGGGGTATTGTCGCCGGCGCGATCGACTGCGTATGGGACGGCAGCTTTCGCACGGTCGGTTGCGGCGGCGGTGCTGGGATCTTTGGCGTCGCTCATATTGTGGTCGTTACCAGATGAGGGAAGACGGTAAACGGTCGAGGGGGAATAAGTGGGACGCGACAGAGCGCATCCCTCCAATTGTTAGACTCATTTCAGCTTTCAGCGTTTCAGTTTTCAGCTTTTTTCGTATTCAGCCCATTCCCTGGGGAACGACGTCTCCGACCGAGTGAACGTTTTCCGGCCCGGTGTCAGTGTGAACTGGGCCGCCGTGACCGCCATCTTTCTGGCCGTTAGGAGAAATCGGTGTGACGGGTAAACCGGGGAACACGCCTTCGATGATTTCTTTGATTCGGTAGGTTAGACCGTCGGTCTTGGTCAGGCTGGAGATCTTCGGTTCGCAATATCTGGCTCGAAGAATGGTGGCGAGCTGGCCGAAGCCGTAAACGCCCTGGTCGTTCATCTCGACCGCAACAATCCGTTTGAAATAGGCGAAGATGTGTTCGAGGCCGTTAGGTAACGGGTGGAGGTGACGGAGATGGATGGCGCCGACTTTGGCGCCGCGTTCACGGGCCTTTTTTACGGCATCGTGGATGGGACCGTAGGTCGAACCCCAACCGACCAGAAGCGCGTCGCCTTCTTTGTCGCCGTAAACTTCCGGCACCGGAATCTCTTCGGCCAGCTTACGCAGTTTGTTGCGACGTTTGGCGGTCATCGCCATGTGCAATTTCGGACTTCCGGTGGGATGGCCCATCTCATCGTGTTCGAGCCCGGACAGAAGTGGGTATTTGCCGTCGAGGATCCGCGTTCCCGGCGCCGCATGCTGGGTGATTTGATCGAGCGGGTACGGCTTGAAGCTTTCCCGCGGGGCCAGATTCGGTTTCGGATCGACCATAATCTCGGCCAGCTTCGGTTCGTCGAACGCCTCGATCCGCGTAGCCAACGAGGTATCGCTTAATATAAACACCGGCGTGCTGTATTTCCGCGCGATCCGCGCCGCCTCAATCGCGATGTAAAAACAATCTTCCACCGTGGAAGCGGCAAGCACCACGCGCGGGCTGTCGCCGTGCCCTCCATAGATGGCCTGAAACAAATCACTTTGCTCGACGTTGGTCGGCAAACCGGTGCTGGGTCCGCCGCGTTGCACATTTATTATGAGCAACGGCATTTCGGCCATCGACGCCCAACCGATCGCTTCGGTCTTGAGCGAGATACCCGGACCAGCGCTTCCGGTGACGGCCAGGTAACCCGAGAAAGAAAAACCGAGCGCTAACGACACCGCGCCAAGCTCGTCCTCGGCCTGCACGAATATTCCGCCATATTTCGGGAACTCGCTTCGAAGCACTTCCATCACCGACGACCAAGGGGTGATCGGGTAACCGGCGCCGTATCGGACGCCCGCGGCGATAAGTCCGTAAGCGAGCGCCTGATTCCCGTCCATGGTGATCTGGTCGCGAGCGCCTGGCTTCTTCTCCAGCTTTTCAAATTGATAGACCTTGGTCAGGAGATTACCCAACGGGTAGGCGTAGCCCGCGGTGAACGCCATAATCGCGGTGTTCGCGATGCTCGGATCTTTGCCGCCGAACCGTTCCTTGATCAGGGTCGTTAACTTTTCGACATCGAGATGGAAGATCTTGGAGATCAGGCCGAGGACGAAGATGTTTTTGCCCTTGTCCTTGGCGGTGCCGCCGAGCGCTTCAACGGTTAGGCCGGTGATCGGCACGCCGACATACATGAATCGCTTATCGTCGAGGTTAGGCTCAACGTTATCGGAATCGTAAAGGAGAATGCCGCCTTCCTTGAGGAAATCGATGTGGTCCTGGTAACTGTGTTGATAAAACGCGACCAGGAAGTCAGCTTCGTCACCGGCCGAAAGCACTTCGCCGGTGCCCATGCGGACCTGGAAAATGGATGGACCCCCGGAAATGGTCGCCGGAATGGTCATGTAGGTCATGACGTCCTGATCGCTGCGGCCGGCCAGTCGGGCGAGAAATGCGCCGGCACTCTGAATTCCGTCCTGAGAATTGCCGGCAAGACGGATTACGGCGTCCTGAATATTTTCCGGCCGCAGATCGGCTCGATCGGCCACGGTGGTGGCGCCGGGGCCGCCAACGGAGGGAGAAATTGGGAGCGCGGAAGGAACATCCGCGCGTTGCACGGTGGTTACGTCGGGGTTTACGGGTTTGCCCATGATAAATTCGGACAAATCTCGGGCATTTATTTGCGTTTTACCAGTGTAAATCGTGGACCCAACGGCCACGCGCCATAGAGCAGAGGCAGGTGAAAAAGGATTTTCAGGGTGGGGACGTTTCTCCGAAAGGTCCCACTAATTCCAGGGACGGCTCGGACAGCCGTCCCTACCTGGATGATCATTGGCTGGAAGCCAACGCCACAACATCAGTAATTGATTCCTTTTTTCGCGGCCTGCTGGCGCAGCGTTTCGGAAACCTTTGTATCGAACGCGTCGCCTTTGCCTTCTTTGGCGAGGCGCTTGTTCTCGGCAGCGATGTAGGTTTCCCGTTCTTTCGACAGTTCGACTACTTTTTTATGCAGGTCGGCGCGCTCGCTACGCTTCGTTTCTATTCGTCGTCGGACTTCGTCTTTATCAAGCGCCTGCCACTCGGAAGGAAGGTCCTTCGAATCGATCGATTCGATTTTGAGCTCGTTATTATTAAGAGCATCGACCAGGTCGCCTCGACCTTGAATGCCTTTGCCCATTTTGCTGTTGAAACTGAGGCGATCTGCCATCGCCTGGGCCGGAGCGGCCGCAGCAATCTCGGTTTTGACGCGGACTTCGGCCTGTAGTTTAGCGCTCCCGTATGGAATAACCGTGGCGCCGATTCGCTCGTTGAGCTTAGCGAGCTCCGTATCCACGGGCGTCGACACAACGGACATATTCCCGGATTGGGCGATAGCGACGTAACTTCCCTCTGACAGTCTCGCAATCTCCTGCCAGATCGGCCGGGTCTCGGCCATATCGCCGCACTGTACCGTATTTATTATGAGGTCCTTTTTCGCCGCCTCGCGGCAGAGATCAGGATATTTGGCGCTGTTCGGATAATCCATGTGTGGTGGCGCGTCGCCAACCAGGAACACGATCTTCAGCACCTTCTTATCCGAGCTCCACGACATTTTGTGAATGGCCTCGTCCAGCGCTTCGTTAACGCTTTCCGGAGTATCGCCACCGCCGTCAGCCTTGAATTCTCGGAGGTGCGCATACATGGCATCGATATCCTCGGTGAGATTGAATGTGCGGGTGACGTATTCATCGCCGCGATCGCGATAGCCGATGAGGCCCAGCTTCAACGCCGGAGTCGGTTTGGCGCTCACCATCTCGTTGGCAATCGACCAAATCTTCTGCTTCGCCCCTTCGAGCAATCCACCCATCGAGCCGGTGGTATCGAGGACGAAACATACTTCGATTCGCGGCTTCTCTGAGCTTGATTCCGGTTTTGTGGAACGGGCAGGCGAGAGAGCGAGCGAACTAAGCGTGACCAGGAGCACTGGCCAGATCCGAACGCTACGCGATAAGATCATCGGCCAGCGGCCGATCCCACAAGGCAGGGGCGTTCGGTCGAAGTGACTGCCAGAATCATTAGATACAGTTTTCATGTTTTTGTTACTCAGTGATTTCATAAACGGTGTCGCCGAGCGTGAGCACGACGTTTTGGCCTAACGCCAGCCATTGGGCAGCGTCGGGATATTTGTTGAGGAGGTTGAAGTAATCGTCGGAATTGAATTGGATCCGCTGCCGGTTGGGTGCGGTTTGCGCGTTGGAATCGATCCACTGCCGGCCGTTCTGGAAAAAGGCACGGCCGTTAACGAACCTGGATTGTTGCGTGTAACCGGTTAGCCGGGCCGCAGCCGGGGTGCCTGCCGCTGCGGGTCCGACAGCCAGGGCGCGCAACGATTCGGAGTTCCCGGCCACAATCGATGCCGGTGCCTGCAGGGCGTACTTGAACGCATTCTGGCTGCGCGCATTAGCCACAGCATCCTGCCCTTCCTTGTTATCTTTGAATCCGGTCCAGGCCTTGGCCACTTCTTCCCGTGCAGCCGTATCGGTGGCCATGCTTTGCATTGAGCGATCAGCCATCGGGACGCGCCGCCGGTCTTCATCTTCGACGATGAGATAGGCGGTGTAGGGGGTCACAATCCCGTACCGCCGCGCGAGCTGCGTTGCTTCATCCCGGAGCTCAGCCGTTTCGCCATGAATGCGGATTTCGTCGAGGAGAAAACCGACACGGCGGGTTGCCCAGAGTCGCGGAACAAAATCGTTACTGGTGCTCCGATCTTCGAATCGAAGTTTGTAGGTGAACGTCTGATCGTGTCCGATCGCGCTCCCGGTCAACTTTGCTTCGATCTCTCCGGCGCCGGAGTAACGCCCGCATATCACGATTTGGTCGCCTTTGAATAGGTCCGGCAGTTCTGCCGGGTACATCTTTGCCGTTCGGACGCCGCCGTTCAGATCGAGCTTCAGATTTGTTAGGGCCGGTTCTTTGATCCGGGTGTAAAAATTCGATACCTTCACTTCCAGATCCTCGTCGGCGAGCACGTACTGGCTGAATGCGCGGGTGCTTTCCGCGATCTGGTCGAGCAGTTGCGTATTTACGTCGGAACCGATGCCGAATGAAAAAATTCGGGCGCCGCTCGTTTTTTTCACGTCGGCAACGATCTCGTCGGGATTGCGGCTGCCGACCGTCGGCAATCCGTCAGTTAGGAAGATTAGCACGAAAGGCCGGTCGCTTTTGGCGGGCCGCAGGTTGAGCGCGGTTTGGAGTGCATCGGCGATTGCGGTCCCGCCGATCGGCTTCAGACCATCAATGAATTCGTTCGCGCGTCCTCGATGATCGGCATCGTTGGTGACCAGATCTTTGAACAGTGGCTCGGCTTCAGTCGAAAATCGGACGATCTCGAACCGATCGTCGGCGTTGAGATTTTCGACGCAAAATTTGAGCGCCTTCTGCGCCTGCTGCAATTTGGCGCCGGCCATCGAACCCGATGTATCCACGACGAAAACGATGTCTTTGGCGGCAGCTATCGCTTGAGTACTGATCGTGGGCGCTGCCAGGAGCAGAAAATATCCATCTTCACCGCCCGGCTTGTAAGTCAGCAGGCTCAGACCGACGTCTTTGGTTTCGGTGCTGTAGACCAGCTGAAAATCCGTGTCCGGTCGCTCGTTTTTGCCTTCGTAGCCAACGACCGCGCGGTGAGGGCCGTCACGCTTTACTTCGACCTTGTGACTCGGCGAATAGACGGAGGCGAGCGGCTCGGCCGTCATTAGCTCGATTTTGACGCTGACACTTTTGATTGGCTGGGCCGAGAATTTTTCCGTGCTGAGGCCATAGCGATACGTCACCATTCCCGCATCGGAGCGCAGCAGTTCTGTATACGAGATTTTGATCGGCTTCCGGCTGCGGGCCTCGATCGGAAAAATGCGAACCTTGAACAGGTCCCGGCCGGCATATTCCAGGAGCGCCGGGTCGCGCATCTTCCGTACGATATCCTCGTAAAGATTTCGTGCTTTGTCCGCCGGCAGCAGCTCGGCGTCTACCATTTTGCCGCCGATCTCCATGCTGAATTTGTCGATATGCGCGCCTTTCGGAACCGGGAAGATGTAGAGGCCCTCGAGCCGCTGATCGTTAGGATTATAGAATTCCTGATCGATTGACGTGACCGCGACCTGGCGATCAATCTTTACGTCCACGTGGTGATTGGTGACTTCGAGAGGAGCGAACGCAAAGTGACCCGGCGGTACCGGTATCGGTCGTTCAACGATGATGAAGCCGTCGGCGAAGGTTCTGGCAATCGTGCCGGCAAACACCAGGCTGACCCACAGGAGCAATTTCATTTTCACGACCTGTTAGTCGGGGCGGGGCAAAAAATGCTCCCGGATTTTTTGGATCTTTGATACCGGACTCGGAACCGGGGTCCGCCAGCCCGGCTACAACCGCGCCGCAGAAATTTTGATCAGGAGAGTGGTTCGACAGGTCAGACCCCGGTAGCATGTTGGACCGGGACATCTTGTGATCGACCAGGACCTCCAATCCGAAGCCGCTCTGCCGCGATTCGCTGCCGATGCTGATCTGCTCGCCGGCTGTCGAGCTGGCAAAACCGACGCTTGGGACACGTTATTCGACAGGTATTATCCTGTCGCCGCCCGGTTCGTGTTCCAATTGTCCGGCGATTTCAGCCACGAAGATACGGAGGAGATTTGTCAGGACACGTTTGTGGCTGTGGTGCGGAATCTTGCCTCGTTCGGCGGCCGCAGCTCCTTTCAAACCTGGCTGCTGCGAATCGCCGCTAACAAAGCGATGGATTTTCGGGAAAAAACCCGGGCGGCCAAACGTGGCGGGAGTACGATTCACATTTCGATCGATGGAACCGGGGATAATGACGCTCGTCCTACAGAGATTCCGTCACGCAGTCCCGGCCCTGATGTGTTGTTGCAAGCCGCAGAAACGCATCACTTAATTAGGCAAAGCCTCGATCGCCTGGGAGAGCCGTGCCGGGAGATCATCGAGCTACGGTATTACGGGGATCTCAGTTATGCTGACATTGCCGCTGAGTTACGCCTCAATCCAAAAACTGTGAGCTCGCGACTGAGTAAATGCCTCGATCGGCTTCAGATAATCGCGAAAGAAATTTTACCACCGGAGCTTCGTTTGCCGTCTAATCTTTAATAGGATGGATCCAGAGCCGAAACGTCCCATCGAAAAGATGCTGGAAGCGTCAGCCGAAGCGCGGCGTGCCGCGTTCGGAGCGGCGCCGTCCATGCCGAATCCGATGCGGGCGCGATTGCATGATGAAATCACGCGGCTCGACCGAGCAGAAAACGCCGGAAGCCGCATGTCGTGGCTTCAACTGTTTTGGCCTCGCCTAGGCGTCGCAGCCGCGCTCGCGACGGTGTTAGTGGTTGGATCGGCAATGTGGTGGCGTGGAACTCATGATTCCTCGGGTGGTCGCATGCAGATGGCCGCAGCACCCGGTATAGCGAATGAGACACGGAAAGCAGCAGCGCCTCCAAACGAAACTTTCGCCAAGGGACCAGCTGTAGCTGCGGCGACTGCACCCGATGTTTCGTTAGGCGATAACAGCCGGGCGCGACTGGAGCCGGAACAAACGCGTGCGGCAGTTGCGTCGGCGGATTCGATGTCTAACCACCCGACATTTTCGGCGCAGCCGAACCCGACAGTTCCGGCGGCGATGGCGAAAGGGCTCGTTAGTAAATCGGAGAAAGCCGCGGGGGAGACGGCCGTGGCGGGTGCCGGGCCGGCGGCGGCCGGGGCACTCGCCGAAAGCGATGAAACGTCATCCACCAGAGAAGCACGAATGGCAGATCAGGATTCCGCCGTTCACAAGCAACTGGCTGCCCGCGCTGCGCCGTCCCGCGGCGCCGCTCAGCAATTTCGCCAGGTGAGCAGCCAATCCTTCCGCAATAATGTGCAGTCGCAGCGCGGCTCGAACATCCTCAATGATTTTCAGGTGCAACAACAGGGGGATGAGATTCGGGTCGTTGATTCGGATGGATCTACCTACACCGGGCAGGTTGAACGAGAGAGTCAGCTTAGCCCCGCGCCTGCATCAATTCGTGCGAAACACGCTGCCGCCGACCGGTCGGCAGAAGAGGTGAAACAGGATGGGGCACAGACGCGCTTCCGCGCCAGTGGTTACAACCTTAGCTTGAAGAAGCCGGTGACGTTTGAAGGTAATCTGACTCAGATGTCCGCTCCCCAATCGAACGCGTCGAAGTCGTCGGCCAACGACGGTGAACTCCAGCAAGGCGCGGCTCGAGTTGTTGGCGTTGCACGGATCAAGGATGAACCACCAGTGGAAGTAGACGCGATGGCAGTCGGTGTTCAGCGGGCGAAACAACACCAGCAGTAGAGAGCGATCGCTGTTGCGGGGACATACCGAATGCGGAGCACCTGCGACGGCACAGTCCTGTCCAAATGCTCGCGCACATCCGGCTTGGTCGGACGCACAGGCATCTAAGCAGTGTCGTCCCGAGCGAAGTCGAGGGAACGTCCCGGTAACACCGGGCATCACACTGGCTGCGCTTGGGTGATCAATAGCGTGCATGTGAGGTCCTTCCACTCCGCTGCGCTTCGCTCAGGATGACAAAAAGTGAGCTCAAGGCACGGCCAAGCCAAGCGCCAAGGCATGTCGCACCCTAAACATTAAAAGCAAAGAGCTAGAGATGTCTCGACTTCGCTCGACACCACAAAGTTTGAACCCCGCATCCGCTCGCGAGTGCTGGCCTGTTGTGATCCACCGCTTATTGTATCGTCGGACCAATGAGACCCGTTTTTGTTGCCGTCGTTCTGTCGCTGCTGATCACGACCGCTATCGCGCAGAACACCGCCCCTGAGTTCGATGCCAAAGCAGCCGAACGGTTCGCTAAGCTCGCGTTGGCCTGCGTAGAGAAAGAGTTTCCAAATAAGATCAGTCATGTGTTGCAGGGCGATGCCGATGTGGCGCCGCCGCGAGTGCTGACCCCGGCGTTTTGTGGTTGTTACGACTGGCATTCTTCAGTGCACGGACACTGGTTGCTTGTGCGCCTGGTTCGCACCTTTCCGAACGCGTCCTTCGCTGCGCAGGCGCGCGAGACGCTCAAACGCAGTCTGACTGCCGAGCATTTGAATAAAGAGGCCGAATACGTGCGCGGGCAGGGGAGAGATACGTTTGAGCGGCCGTATGGATTGTCCTGGCTGCTTCAGCTTTGCGCCGAACTGCGTGAATGGGACGATCCCGATGCGAAGATCCTTTCAGCAAACCTTCGTCCGCTGGAAGAAACGGCCGTCCAGCGACTGAGCGTCTGGTTGCCGAAGTTGTCGCATCCTGTCCGAATCGGTGAACACGATCAAACCGCATTTGGCTTGGGATTGATGCTGGATTATGCGCGCTCAACTCACAATCAGGGTTTCGAAAAATTGGCTACCGATGCGGCAAAGAAATATTTTATGGCCGACACAAACTGCCCGTTGAATTACGAGCCCTCCGGCGAAGACTTCCTCTCTCCCTGCCTGGCTGAAGCTGATGTCATGCGGCGAGTGTTGCCGCCACTGGATTTCAGCGAGTGGTTAGGCAAATTCATGCCGCAGATCCCGACCGAAGCAGCGAATGGTTCGTGGCTCCCGGTGGTGGTATCGCCCGATCCGAGTGACGCAAAGTTGGCGCACCTGGATGGTTTGAATCTGAGCAGGGCCTGGATGCTTGAAGGAATCATCTCGGGACTACCGAAAGATGATCGGCGGCGGCCGGCCTTATTAGCGGCAGCGGAAGCGCATCGCCGCGCCGGTCTGGCGGCCGTAACCGGTGAACATTACGAAGGCGGTCACTGGCTGGGAAGTTTTGCGGTTTATTTGACCACGAAGAGGGGAATCGCGTTGGAAAGAACGAAGTAGAGACGTGGTAGCGGCCGTTCACCGAACGGGCCATGGCGATTGAGGTCAATCGCCTCATAGATGGTGCGCGCGCATCGAGGTTGGCCGATGGTGTGTGCCGTCCTGTCTTTTCAGAATAATTAGCGCTTAGCAGATCAGACTCCCGCTGCCATGTTTGGCGCGTGACAGTGTTTCTCGGATGCGGGTTTGCGGCAAAGTACCGGCAAGGTGGAGGCAATTTCTCGGTCCCGCTGCAATGGATGCTTGGTCTCAAACGACTGCGCAAAGATGCGATTTGGTTCGAATATTTGCCCGGGAGCGGCAACCCGCGCGCAGATGAGGCGAACATTCGCAACTTCCAGTGCCGGCTGCGGGAGCATGGGTTGGGAGGAAGATATTGCCTGCTCTACGATTCCAAGCCTAACGAGGAGCATGAGCTCTCCCGAATGCGGGTAGTCGGCCTTTCCCGACAGGGGCTTTTAGAACGACTTGCCGGTCCGAATCTGTTGCTGAACCTAAGTTATTCCATTAAGCCGCCAATGCTTCGGCAATTCGAGCAGCGCTTTCTATGCGATCTCGATCCGAGCGAGATCTTCTACTGGATGACGAAGATGGAGATGGGTCAATCACATCATCACGAATTCTGGACCATCGGACTGAATGTGAACGCGGCCGACTGCCGATTGCCGGAGAGCCGCTTGCAATGGAAAACCTTCTACCCACTGGCTGATACGCAGTTGATGAGGAACAGGCCGCGACCGGGACGGATGAAGTTTACCACGATCGGACAGTGGTATTGGGGCGGAATGGTGGAGGTAAACGGGGAGTTCCCCGATCTGTCGAAGAAGGTCGCGTTCGAACCTTATCTTGATTTGCCGCACCGCGTTCCAGAAGCCCGGTTCGAGCTCGCCATGAACATTAATGCTGACGATCCCGAGAGACAGCGCTTGCAACGCAGCGGCTGGCGGGTTGTCGATCCGCATCGGGTGACGGCGACACCGGGTTTGTATCGCCGATATCTGGGCGGTGCCGCCGGTGAGTTTACCGCGATCAAAGGCGTAGATGTTCGATGGAGGACCGGCTGGCTGAGCGATCGAGCGGCCGCTTTCGCAGCGTTGGGGCGTCCGGTGGTAACGGAAGACACAGGAGCAGCGAAATATCTGCCGGCGAACAACGGATTCCGGTTCGTCTCGGGCATTGGAGAGGCAGAAACGGCGCTTCGAGACATCATGGCTGAGTGGCCACGTTACTCGAAGGCAGCGAGAGCTTGCGCAGTCGAGGTATTTGATTCGACCAGGAACTTGCGGCGAATCCTCGGGCTGTAGGCTGTGAAGCGGGGCCGGGCCATTCGGTCAAGGGAGCTCGGCACGTGCTGGCGCTGCCGCACTAGCCCGCCTGGAAGGTTTTTCGCGTCTGCGAAAAAGGCATTTGATTCGCCGTTGCAAAACTATTTTCGGGTGTTACTCATTCCGAACCGTATGGCCGAACTGATCAAGCAAGGTGACCTGAAAGATCGCCTCAAGAAGATTCCAGAGTGGGAGCTCGAGAAGAAACACATCGAACGCACGTTCGAATTCGATGATTTCTCCGACTCGATTGACTTCGTGAATGCCGTGTCCGAGGTGGCTGAAGAAGAGGAACACCATCCCGACATCGATATTCGTTACAACAAGGTGCGGCTGCTGTTATCGACCCACAGCAAAGGTGGCTTGACCGAGCTCGATTTCGGCCTGGCCGAACGGATCGACACGCTGGCTGAGTAGTTTGCCAGGTCGTTCCGGCGCGATGTCTTCGCGCCTCAACCGACATCACAATTGCCGTGAGCTGATGTGAACGAACGTCCTGCTACGCGACTCCGCATCTGGATTGCTACGCTTGTAGTCGTAGCCGTGATAATCGCCGTTTGGAAATTCATGGACTACCGGACGCGGCCACCCGCGCCTCCGCCGTTGCCGCCTGAACCTTCCGCGGCTCCCTTACAATCCTGAGGTTGTACAGGAGCTAACGATGCGACGATGAAGGACGAGCTCTTTTCCGAGCTTAGTGATGATTCGTTAACGGACTGCGGCCCTCGTCGGCATCGATGAACCCGAACATCGTTTCGATCTCTGAACGCCCGGCCATTCCCGCTTCTTTTTTTCGGCGCTTTAAGGTTTCAGAAACTTCGTCATTCCAGCCGCGTTTCCGCATGAACTCGTTCCAGACATAAATCTCGTGCTCATTGGGCTGACGTCCATGAGTGAAACACCAATGCAAAATCTCGTCGTCAGTACCGCCTTGTTTGACTCGCTCCGATAACTGGCCGTAATCGACTCTTAGAAATCGAGCGCACAATTCGTCGAAGCCTTTTCCGAGGTTTGCCTGATAATCCTGGTGCAGTTGTTCACGCGCATGCGCCCGGATCTTATCCAGCATCCGTGCGAAGTAGACCAGACCACCGACCCGGATGGCCGGGCTCCGAATTCCTAAGTCGCTCACCTTGAATCTAGTTTGTCTACTTTTCCCGCGGTTAGCAAGCGATCGGCGGACTGCTGCCGGACCGCGCCGGTCAGTTTGTCACCTTACAACTTGTCGGTTTTGCCTGACTGTCGGATGCTGGAATGAATGGATCGAATCGTCGGCATTGAGACCGAGTACGGCTGCCTGGTCAGCGACGAAGGGTTGCATGCGAGCTCCGAATTGTGGCCGGCGAAGGTAAAGAATTACCTCTTCCGCAAAGCGGCAGCGGGCACCATCGACCTCCACTATCGCGATTACGAAGAGCCGCCGGGCAACGGCGGTTTCCTTTTGAACGGCGGCCGGTTGTATCTCGACATGGGGCACATCGAATACGCGTCGCCCGAGTGCCTGAATCTGCGCGACCTCGTGATGTACGATCTGGCCGGCGACGAATTGCTCCAGACCGCTCTCGCTGGACTCGGTGGCACCGGCCGGGTGTCATTCATTAAGAACAACGTCGACCATCACACCGGCGCGACGTTCGGCTGCCACGAAAACTATTTGATGCGCCGCGAAGCGCAGTTCACGCCGCCGGTGCTTGGAACCTTGCTGACGTTTCTCGCTACCCGGCAAATTTTCACCGGTGCAGGTCGAGTCGGCCAGGCGAATCCATTAGCGTTCGATTTCGAACCGCCGCGTCCGGAAGCAAGAATTGACTTTCAATTGAGCCAGCGGGCCGATCACATCGTCAACGACATCTACCAATGGGTGCAGTTTAACCGCGCGATCATCAATGCTCGGGATGAGCCGTTAGCCGATTACCGGAAATTCCGACGCCTGCATCTCCTGATTGGCGACTCCAACATGAGCCCGTTCGCAACCGCTTTGAAGGTCGGAACGACTGCGTGCGTCCTCACCTTGCTGGAAGACGGGCGGCTACCGAAAAATCTCATTTTGAATGATGCGGTGCAAAGTACGCGGAACATTTCTCGCGACGCCAGCCACCGCTGGTTGGTTGAATTGGAGAACGGCAAGTCAATCGGTGCGCTCGATGTTCAATGGCAGTTTCACGAGCTTGCCCAGAAACATCTTCGATTCCGGACTGCCGAAACCGACTGGCTGTTGGAGAACTGGAGCTTCGCGCTGGAGGCTTTGGAAAAGAATCACGAGTCGCTGATTGGCGGGGTCGATTGGATCACCAAAAAGTGGTTGCTCGACACGTTCATCGAATCGGAAGGCGTGGGGTGGGATGATCCGTGGCTCCAGAGTATTGATTTGGAGTATCACAACATCGATCCAGCACGCGGATTATTCTTTGGTGTGAATCCCGGAAAACGAATCGGTGACTGGAACAACAGCGTTCGTCAGCCGGAAGCGATGCGGCAGCCGCCCTCCAACACTCGCGCCGCCGGCCGCGCGCGAGCGGTCGCCCATTTCCAAAATCACGACAAGCCATACGTCATCAACTGGGACTCAATCGCCTACGACAGCCGCGATTTTCTAGTGATGGGCGACCCGTTCGAAACCTACTCCGGCGAGGTTTCGAAATTCCTGTCGATCAAGCGCGCACCGCAGTCGCCAGAGGAAATGTAATGGCGCCGGCCTGACTGTGGCATCGGCCGCCGGCCGATGTGCTTGCTGCAACATTGGCCAGCGGCCAATGCCACGCTACTGCAAACGTTGCAAAGCTGAGATGCCGTAGTTCTGCTGCAGGGCGTCCTGCTCCTGCTGCACCTGATTTGCATCCAGTTCGATCTGTTTCGGGTCTTCCTCAGTTTCGACTTTGATGAACCCTTCCTGCGGTTGTTTTACCGCCTCGGCCACGTCGCCTAACGATTTGATCTCCTTGCCATTGACCTTCTTCACGGTCAGAAACGCAAGTTCGTCGTAACCAATCGTACTAGCCGACGGCAAGACCTGGCTGACAATCACGATTCGCCGATTGCCCTCGGGGAAAAGTTCGGATTGGAACCGGTCGAGATAAACGAACCGGGGAGGGGCTTCCTTCTGCCAGTTGGCACCCCATTCTTTGAGATACTGCCGCGAAAGCTCGAGAAAGATCAGGCCACCAACAACGTAATACGAGGGTGCCTGATCCAGATTGTACGGTGGAATGATGTAGTCCTGCGCCGGCCGATGGTCGAGCGTGATCTGCAACTGCATCGGTTTTCCTTCACGCTGGATCTGAAAAGGAACGGTGTCGCCAGAGAACACGTGAGCCGTCAGCAGATTGGTGAACTCAATTTTCCCATAGAGGGGATCGACGTAATTTCCGTTTTGATCCAACTCGCTGTTCTTGACGCCGGTAATGATATCTCCAGCCTGCAAGCCGCCTTTCATTGCCGGAGAATCCGGATCAACGCTGGTGACATAAACACCGCCGGGTTTACCCGTTTGTCCGGCGAACTTGCGCAACTGCGGATCGCGGGTCGGGAAGAAAGAGAAACCGGCCGACGGAAACCCTTTGTATTTCTGACTCTCTGCGTCCTTTAAGAAATGGGTGATGATTGGCGCCGGTATCGCGTCGAGCAATTGTCCGCGGGCGTCATATCGCAGTAACAAACCGGCCAGCTTGTTATTCTTGACCAGGGGAACAGTGTAACTGTTTTCGCGGTACTGCATCGAAATGCTCATCCGATAGGTGAGGAACTGGCCCACCTCCGTCGGGTAACGCATCATCTGAACGCTTGTCACCAGCCCTTCGGTAACGACCAACGCGCCGGTCTGCTCAAGTTGCCACGCGGCCAGTCGATCGCCGACCGCAGTATCGAGCGCGAACTCAAGGCCGGGGAGTCCTTCCAGGAAATTCTTTTCGGTCGGCTCCAGCAAAGCGAGGTTGGCCTCGTAATCGATGACTCGAACTTCGGCCGCGCTTTTATCGCCCGATTCGGCGCGCTCGAGCTCCACGTAATTATGATTGGCGACAAGATCGGCGGTAACCAGCACCCGGTTCTGCGGTAAAACTGCGCCCAGACCCCGTTTGGTGAACGGCGCCTTCTTTTGCCACGGTCGAAAGTAATCGTACTGCTGGCCGGTCACGTTCACACGCACCAGCGGGATTTCCTGCGGCTTCGTGCCGGGCATCGACGGCTCCTTCTTAGCGGAAGTAGGCGCTGCCGACGTTGTCGCGAGGGCGATTAAAGTAAGAGCAATGGTTAGGCGAAGCGCGCGCATGTCAGGTCTTCTTCTGGTCTGTGGCCGGGCTGGGCGGCGCCTGGTCGTCGAGGTTCTGCTCCTGCAAAACGTTGTAGCGGGACTTGATGCGATCACGCGCCGATGCGACCTGCGCCGGATCCAGGACTAACGGCGGGCCGTCGCCGATCATCTTGATCACGAACCGATCGGGCGTGGTCTCCAGCGCTTTGGCCAGATCGTTCAAGGTGCGAATTTTCAAACCGTTGACTTCATCGACAATCCCGAATCGGTACGGCGCCAGATAAGTGTTGATCGGGTCGGGCAGAATATTGGTTAGCACGACTACTTCGGGATGCTCCACGTACAGTTGTTCGAGCACGAAGAAGTCGAAGAAGTGGCGCAGCCGCAAATCCGGCGGTTGATAGGCATCGATCAGCTCGAGGTTCAGCGGTTGAAAGAGAAGTCCACCGTACAAAACATAGCGCGGGCGCACGTCGTAGCTGTGTCCCTGGATCAGGTATGGCTGAACGGTCGACAAGTCGATCGTCGCAGTGAGCGGTTGTTTGTCACGGATCAGATCAAGCTTCACTTTGTCGCCTTTGAACTTCCGCTCGACTACTTCGGGCATATCAACGCGTTCCCCTTCAAGTTCTACGCTCGCATCGCTCGCCACCGGGTGGCCATCGATGGCAACGAGAACGTCTCCGGGATGAACTTTGTCGGCACATGGTCCTGCCGAGACCACAGTGGGAATCAGCACGCCGCGGTCATCATTCTTCAGGCCGAGATAACGACGCTGCGCCGGATTCAGCAGCTTGGTGTAGGTGACCCCCAGATCCACGTACTTGTCATAGTGTCCATCCTTGATGTCGTGGAGAAATCGCTGCACAACCGGTGTCGGGATCATATAGGCGACGCCCTGGGCGACGTCACCGCTGTAGCCCTGAAACGCGACGCCAACGACTTTGCCGTTCTGCATAACGGGACCGCCGCTGTTACCCGGATTGATCTGCGCGCTGATTTGGACGGCAAGGTGTTGGTCGATAGACGAATGGGTGTAGAGCTGGAAATCAGTTCGCGACACAATTCCGGTCGTCACAGACATGCGCTCGCCGCCGATCGGAAAACCGTAGGCTGATACCACCGACTCGAGTTCCGGAATTCCGCCAAACTGAAGCGGAATCATGTTCTTGAAGAATTGGGGGGATTCGACAGTGATCAGCGCGAGATCGCAGTCATGAGCGACGAAAAGAACTTTAGCCGGATATTTGTTCGGATCACCGTCGCGTTCGACCGTTAAATACCGCGAATTACTGATGACGTGGGCGTTAGTGAGGATTCGCGAACCTTCAATCACGAAACCTGCGCCAATGCCACGTCCGAGCGCGCCTGAATTCCACGGCGCCTTGTAGTCGGGTTCAACGGCAGTGGTGGTGATTCGCACCACACTCTTTTGGACCTTGCCGTTAGCCTTTGCGGATTGAGGAGCGACGGGAACGGGAATGACCGCTGGCGCTTGCTCGGTCGGCTTAGCGGATGCGTTTGGCGCCATCGGAGGTGGTGGTGCCGTTTGCTGTGCCTGAACTGTCGCCGCAGCGATTAGTAAGGTGGAAAGGAAAAGTCTGCCGCTTGTCATGCGAAAGCCGGAAAGATCAGATGAAGCGACCAGAAATCAAATTCCATCCGCTGCATTTGACCAGCAAGTTCCGTGTCTGTTCGAACAGAATCACAGCACGAAGAGTTCTGGGCCGCATTCTGTTCGGTCATTCGCGAAACTAAATACCGGCACGATCAAGCAGGGAAGCTACCACTTTTTCGCCCTCGAACACTTCGCGCGCAATTGCCCTGGCGGCGCGCGAATGTTTGCCATAGTCGGCGTTCACCATGTTCACGGCTTCCACAATTTCTTTCATCGAACTAAACCTCAGCAGTCCGAGTGAATCGGCCGGTGCAAACGGGAATGCAGTGTCCTGGGTAATCACCGGCCGGCCGGCCGCGAGATAGCATGCCGTTCGATCGCTGAACCAACCGGTGTTCAATCGCACGTACTGATCCTTCGCCACCGTGAATTCACCTTTGGATCCGCGGATGTAATCGCGATACATCCAGTAATCCACGCTTAATTGCAGTGGGGATACAAAGCGCCAGCCGTTTTTCGAAAACCGGTTTCGTATGGCCTCATCTTTGATGTTGGTCGCGAGCTCGAATGTTTCTCTGCACTTTTTTGGCACAGCCACAAACCGCAGAAACTCACGCGATTTGCTCCACAGATATTTTTCGCCTCGCCAGGTGATGTCCTTCAACCCGCTGGTAGACCAGTTGGCAATCGAGGTGAAAACCGCCGTCGCTCGAGGAGCCCGGCGCGTTTGCCACAAATCGGACACGACAGGCTGGCGGGTAGGCAGCCATTTCAATCCGTGGGTAGGAACCGGAAAGATCGGTGTGCCGACGTTCTCCCCGAAAGTGAAGAGGGCGTGGTGTCGGCGAAGATACTGCACCGTGCTCTTGATCCCTTTATCAACCTTGATCTGTTCGACGGCCGGATCACTTTCGATGTACAAGATGCGGTCGCTAACCAGAAGGTCGTCATTGAACTCCTGGGTTCCGCAGACATTCAGAACGGCATCGGCATCGCGGTAAAGCTGTCGGATCTTAGTTAACGAGAGGCCGGCGGTTGGATTGCCTTCCAAATACCGCGCACAGAATGCCCAGCGGCCCTTGAACTGGAACTCTTCCGCCAATCGTCCGAGTATTGACGCCGCGTAACTGAAGTCGTTACCGACCTCGAACGTCTCCGGATTGTAGGGCAAACGTGCCGAATCTTCGACGTAATACACCCGATGGCCTAACCGTTGCAGACTGACGATGTAATGAATGTGCTGCCAGATCACCCCGGCAATGGGCATGGAGCCCATGAAGCCCATGACGACGACTCGCTTCGACTTCATTTAGCGAAAAACGCCGAACGCCGAAGGCCGAACATCGAACGCCCAATGCAGAACACGCTCGCCGGAATTCGATGTTCGGCGTTCGGCGTTGGGCCTTCGGCGTTTTCTTCGATCACTGAAATTTCTTAACAACCACAGCCGGATTTCCAGCGACAACGCTGTTAGCTGGAACCGATTTGGTAACGACGGACCCGGCAGCGACTACTGAGTTTTCGCCGATGGATACTCCTTTGAGAATGGTTGCATTCATCCCGATCCACACGTTATCGCCGATGATGACAGGGGCGGTGCGCAGTTTCGGCCGAGCGGGGCGACCCTCATAGAATGGAGCGAGCGCTTTCGCGTCCACCAGCCGCTGGGCCGGTTCGAGCGGGTGAAAATCCGAGTCAGCGATTCCGACGTTCCATGAGACGAGGCAATGAGAACCGATCTCGATGCGCTCTTCTGCCATAATCAACGCGCCATTGAGCAGCGTGAAGTCCCCGATTTTACACTTTCCGTCCGGCCCGACGGAGAACGAACAGCCGGCATAACAGGAGACGTGATTTCCCAGAACGATGGCCTTCGGTGCCTTGGTTTTCAGAAAGCGAAAGATCTGAGCGCTCTCACAATAGAAACCCTCGCCGAATTCGACGTTGTCGGGGATTGGATGTTTCCACCAATCATGTTCCACGTGACGATCTGGTCTAACGTTACTCATTGGTGGTGGGTTGATGTCGAGGTTCGGTCACACAAAATAAGAGCACGGAAAATAACAAACAAAACATTGTCATCCTGAGCACTTTCACTGTGAAATCATTGAACTGTCATTCTAAGCGCAGGGCAGTGGAGCCGAAGAACGAAGGACCTCTCCTACTCGCGTGACGTGCACCGCCACTGAGAGGTCCCTCCACTTCGATCGGGATGACATAGGTATGGAAGCGAATCGCAAGTTGCGGCCTAACCTGATAAAGGCGTGCTGGCAGAGCAGTAGAATAAGAACAAGTCACCCTGGATAATTTCCCGACGCATAGAGTTTCGCGTAAACGCCGCCGCGGGCCAGCAATTCAGGTCCGGTTCCTGTTTCGATCACACGGCCGTGTTCAAGCACCACGATTTGATCAACCCGATGAATAGTTGCCAGGCGATGCGTCACTATCAGAGTCGTGCGTCCGCGCATCAATTCTTTAATGGTTTCCATGATCGCGGCTTCTGTTGTCGGATCGAGTGCAGACGTGGGCTCGTCCAGCAATAGGATCGGAGCGTTCTTCAAAAAGGCGCGGGCGATGCCGATTCGCTGTCGCTGACCGACGCTCAAATGGCCACCTCGCTCGCCAACCGACGTGTCGTAGCCGTTTGGCAGATCTCGAATGAAACTGTCGGCCTGTGCGCGGGTAGCCGCTTCGACAATCTCTGCCTCAGTCGCCTCCGGTCGACCGTAAGCGATGTTCTCGCGGACCGTGGTGGAAAAGAGGAGTGTGTCCTGCAAAACAATGCCGATCTGGCCGCGCAGGGATTTCTTCGTGATCTTTCGGATGTCCCGGCCGTCGAGCGTCACGCGCCCGGCAACGGGATCATAGAACCGGGGGACCAGGCTGAGCACGGTGCTTTTTCCCGCGCCGGTGCCGCCGACAAGCGCCACGATCTGGTTAGGCGAAATGGTCAGGTTTACATCGTGCAGGACAGCTCTGGCCTGTTCGTATCCGAAGCTTACGTTCTCGATGCCAATCGCTCCGTCGCTATGTGAGATCTCGATCGCATCCGGCGCGTCGGCAACGTCATCCGGACGATCCAGGATTTCGAAGCAACGCTTTGCTCCGGCAGTGGCGCCTTCCATTGCCCAGGCCGTGTAGGTTAACGACTCCAGCGGCTGATACAGCATCAGCAGGTATGCACTGAATACTAGCAGCGAACCAAGCGTTAATGTTCCGGAAAGAACATGAAGGGTACCGGCGTAATACAGGGCGGCGGTTCCGAGCACCATGAGGGTGCTGATAATCAACGCGCTATTCAGGTTCGTTAGGGTTAAACGGAGATTGGCCTGTAAACTTTGCCGCGCCTGGCTGTGAAACTGGCTCACTTCCCACTCTTCGCGCCCAAACGCATGCACCATCCGAATCGAGCTAAGGCCTTCCTGGACCTGGGTGAGCACCGCACTTTCCTGTTCCTGAATGAAGGTCGACTCGGTGCGGATCCGGTTCGCGAAAAAGTAAATCGCCACAATGAGCAGCGGCACGACGGCAAGCGATAACAAAGCCAGTTGCCAGTCCAGTCGCAGCATCACCGCGAACGTTCCGATCAACGTGATGATCGAGGCGAAGACGCCGGTGAATCCTTTGTTGTAGATCGTCTGGATCGCCTGCGAATCATAGGCTACCCGGAAGCTCGAATCCGTCGAGCGGCGGGAGTCGTGAAACTTCAATGATAAACGCTGCAGGTGAGAATAAATGTCGGTGCGCAGCTTCAGTAGCGCCTGAAGACCGATTCGGACAAAGATGAAGTTGGTCAGCCAGTTGCAGATGCCCCACAGCAATTGGATCAGTACCAGCGCTCCGCATAACACCGCGGTCATGCCATAGGCATCCAGCGTCATTTCCGATGAGGAGTTGCCGTGCAGCCAGAAACCGAAATGGGGGATTCGATATTGGTGAACCGCCTGCGGCGGAATGATGTTGTCGACGATGAACTTAAACGGCCATGGTTTGAGCAGGTTCAATCCAATTCCGACTAACGACAGCAAGGTGGCGGCGATGCTCTGGGGCAGGAAAGCCCGGTAATATTTGAGGACTCGGCGGTAAATCGACATTTGATTTCGGTTTACGCGATTGCGATTTCAGTCCAAGTACTCGCCGGCATTGCGCTCAGGCTAAGTGCTAACCGCGCAATCCGAAATCCGAAATTCCGTTGTGCATCATCTGTTACAAATCTGGCTCGGTTGGGTTCTGACCGGCGGCTACGCCGGAATTATCGTTCTGATGGCCATGGAGAGCTCGATTTTTCCGGTGCCTAGCGAGGTCGTGATTCCGCCGGCGGCGTTTTTAGCCGCGCAGGGCCGGCTGAGTTTCCTCGGCGTGATCGTGGCCGGCACCATTGGCTCGTATCTCGGCGCCGCGGTGACCTACTGGATTTCGCGCCTGATCGGGCGGCCACTGATCATGCGTTACGGCCGCTGGTTCTTCCTGAGCCCGGAGAAACTCGAAGGAGCGGAACGGTGGCTTGTTCGATACGAAGCGAGTGGTGTCTTTTTTGCCCGGTTGTTGCCTGTGGTGCGACATTTAATCTCGATTCCTGCTGGTCTCGTCCGGATGAACTTCGTCACTTTCAGCGGGACGACGATCGCGGGTTCAGCGCTTTGGTGCACCGTTTTGGCCTACCTCGGGGATATGGCGTATCGGCGCCAGCCAGACTTGTTGTCCAACCCGGACGCGCTGGTGCACTTCATCAAAGCGCAATCGCTCTGGATCGTCATTCTGGCAGCGGCGTTCGCGGTGTTATATATGGGAGCATTGAAGCTCCTGCGGCGGAACTAGGCAGCTGCCGGCGGTAACGGAACGTGTAAAGAAACCTGACACTACTGTCAGAATTCGGGTGCCAAAAGTGGTTCTGGATGCTTCCGAACACTACCTGTTGGCTGGGCAAAGGTTTGTTTGAACGAAATGGCACCGTACCTGCTCTAATTCGCTGTCATCCACACATGAAAAAGACACAAATCCTCAAGCCCCGTCCTAAACTTTCCCTCGGCGATCTCATCGTGGCCGTCAGTTCTTGCACCAAGAGCACGACTGAAACCGTCGCCACCGTAGCGGATTTGCTTGCTAGCGGCCAGGTCCGCCTCGAGAGCAACGGCCGTACGATGCGGGCGAAAGTTTGCTAAGCTAGGCTCAACCAAATTTCGAAAGCGCTCCGGCGGTGATCCGTCGGAGCGCTTTTTTTTGGCCCGCATCGGGCGGCTCACGTCTCGTCTGCCGACTGCCGCATCCTTACGGCCGGTTATTAATCGGCTCTTGTTGCACGGTGCGCCGCTACGTCGTGACAAATCCCTTTTCGGCCCGAATCAGCACCTCTATGTTCGCGCCGTGATTGATCGTTATTCGCGCAGTCAGATGCGCAACATCTGGTCCGACCAGCGGAAGTTCGAGATCTGGCTGGAGATCGAGACGCTGGCCTGCGAGGCCATGGCCGAGCTCGGGCAGATTCCGAAGGAAGACGCTGCCCAGATTCGTGATCGCGCACGGTTTTCGGTGCCGGAGATCCTCGAGATCGAAAAGCGGACGAATCACGATGTCATCGCCTTCCTGGAAAACGTCGCCGCATCAGTTGGACCGGCGGCTCGATGGATTCATCAGGGACTCACTTCTTCCGACATTCTGGACACGACGCTGGCGGTTCAGATGACGGAATCGGCCAGAATCCTGTTGGCGGACGTTCAGGACCTTCGAAAAACAATCGGTGAGCAGGCCCGGCGTTATAAAACAACGCCGATGATCGGACGCAGTCACGGCATCCACGCGGAACCGATCACATTCGGACTAAAGCTGGCATTGATGTACGATGAATTTGGTCGAGCCGAAGAACGGCTCACTCAAACCATTGAGCGAATCCGGGTGGGAAAGCTAAGCGGCGCCGTCGGCACGCACGCGCATCTCGATCCGAAAATCGAACAAGTTGTTTGCGAGCGTTTGGGGTTGAAGGCGGATACGATCTCCACCCAGATCGTGCAGCGCGACCGGCACGCGGAATTCCTAACGACTCTCGCATTAGTGGCTTCGAGCATCGATCGGTGGGCAACGGAGTTTCGGCACTTGCAGCGCACTGAAGTTCTCGAGGTAGAGGAGTTTTTTGGCGAAGGCCAAAAAGGCAGCTCAGCCATGCCGCACAAGCGCAACCCAATAACAGGCGAGCGATTGAGTGGCCTGTCTCGAGTGATCCGCGGCAATGCGGTGGTCGCACTGGAAAATGTGGCTTTGTGGCACGAACGGGACATCAGTCATTCGAGCGCGGAGCGGATCATCCTCCCTGATTCCTGCACGCTGCTGGATTACATGCTGGTGAAACTCCGCGAACTGGTCAGCGGGTTACAGGTCTATCCGGACCGGATGAAAGAAAACCTGGAGCTCACTCGCGGTTTGTACCACAGCCAAGGGATTCTGCTGGCGCTTACCCGAGCCGGCGTGGACAGAAAAACCGCCTACGAAGCGGTTCAGCGGGCGGCGATGAAAACCTGGAAAGAGAAAGGGACGTTCGCCGAAAACGCGAAAGCAGAACCGGACATCGCTTCGAAACTGTCCGCGGAAGAAATCGATCGGCTGTGCTCGACCGCCATTCATTTCCAGCATATTGACGCGACCTTCAAAGCGCTGGGTTTGAATTAGTAGCTGGCAGCAGCCGGTTCGCCGGGCTCGGTCGCTGCGGGCGATCCACTTCCCGAAGCACCGCGGCAGGAGTTGTCATTCTGACCCAACCTTTATTGCTATCGCCACGATTACACTTTGTGACCGCACCAATCTTATATGTGAAACGCGGCTGCCCTTACTGCAGAGAAGCAATGGATTACTTGGATGAGCAGAAAGTCGCCTACCAAAAAACGGATGTCGTGGGCAACGCAGCGGCGATGGAAGAGCTGAAAACAGCATCGGGCCAGACCAAGACGCCGACGCTCGTCTGCGACGGAAAAGTTTTGGCTAATTTCGGAATCCCGGAGCTGGAAGGTTTTTTGAAGGAACAGGGGAAGGGGTAGGCGTAGGGCGCGTTTTTGTTCGGCGTCGCGCACACGAACTCGCGAGCTAACGCGCGGCGTTGCTCAGACGAACAATAGCCTACCGGATGGGATCGAGCATCAGCTCTTTGATCTGGGCGAATCGATCGAGCCTAACGTCGACGGTCTCGCATGCAGTGCCATTTTGTTCGTGAGAATTCATGGTCACTCGAATCGGCTGTCCGCGATCTCTCAGCACGATCTGCGCGATTTGAAACGTGGATGACAATTCGACGCCGGCCAGTTCCAGGTTGGCCAGCAACTGCAAGGTCATTGGGGCGCCGGCAGCGGGCGTTAACTGCATTCGGCTGGTTGAATCGATTGGAACAACGCTAACGGCCCCGATCTGCAAAGAGTGCTGAGTGGTCGCGTCTTTGACCGGCTGCTGTGTCGGCACCAGCCGTACTGTCCGGATTCTCCCCCGGTCGTCGAGACCCACCGGCCCGAGTTTAAATCCAGTTCGGGGAAGGTTACTTAACGCGCCGGGGGACAGGACGTGCAGAGACACCTCGCCGGAAGAAGGTCTGGCCCGGATTGAACCCATCCGAAGCTCTGGAGTGAGCTGGACGGAGACCACCTCCAAAAACAGCGAAAGAACGACTTCGTTAGGCCCTTCTGACACGACTCGCGTCGCCATGACCTCGGGTTCGGCCGATTTCGGCTGTAGAACAGGACCTTCGGGGGGCTTCTCCAGCTTCGGCACCAGGACCTCTGCCGCTGGCGCAGCCGGCGGAATCGCAGCCGTCTCTGAGGCCGGTTGTTCAACTGGCCCGGCGGGTGGTGATGGAACGGCGGGCTTCTCCTCCCAATTTTCTTCTTTCGGCGCGATCTGACGGCGGAGGTTTCCAATCGCCCGTCGTGCCTTATCCACGACTGACTCCGATGGCGGGATTCGCTGTTCAGGCTTTGCCGAAGGCGGAGGCGGAGTCGACGGTGGCGGCGAAGCTTTCGGAGCAGCCGGGGGCGTCTTCTCGACAGGCGGCGCGGGAATGCTCTCCTTGAGCATTCCGCTTGTTTGCGGTGCTGAAATCAAGGACTCGGTAGCCGGAACTGGTTCAACTGTTGGAGCAGGATGTTGCTCCGGTAACGTTGTAGGTTCCGCAGGCGGAGGTTGGACTGGCTCAGCGGGTGGCTGCGAAACCGTCGCGGCTGGTGGATCCCGTTCGGCTGGCGCGGACGCCGGCGCAGAGGGTGTAGCCGCAGGCTGCTCAACCGCCGGCTCCGGTGGACGGTGTTCGGCTCGCGGCGTTGCGGTGGGTGCCGGCAACTTGGACGGAGGCGCTGGGGCGGGAGCCGTCACCACTAGCGCAGCCTTGCGAGCTGGAGGAACCTTCTTCGGAACCCTCCGACCTTCCGTCAGCACCTGCTGGACCAGACTAACGAGGGACTCGCCCCGAAACGGCTTCTCGATTGTGGCCACGATGTTTTCCAACGTTGCCCCGGCCTGTGCCATTTCCACGACATGGCCCGACATCATCAGAACCGGGATGCGCGCTGTCGCGGAATTTTGCAGCAGACGCCGGCAAACTTCGCCGCCGTTGATATCGGGAAGGCTGTAGTCCAGCAGAACCAGATCAGGCTGGATCCGGCCGATTTCTTCGATGCCGCTGAGCCCGGTTGGGGCGGTGGTGATCTGGAAATTCGCGCCTGAGGTCGTTAGGACATCCTCCACAAATATCAGCAGCATCTCAGTATCGTCGACCAGCACGAGCTTCTTTGCCGGTTGGACGGCGGCCTTTGCCGGCGCTGCTTTCGGGGGAGCCGTTCGCTTTTTGGGCTTTGGCGGCCTAACTGATTCAATGATCACGTCAGGCCAGTGCTCCTCGATGGTTCGGCGGGTGGACCGGGGCCGCTCGCCTTCGCGCACCTCGATCGTGCGCCAGCCAAGCATCTCGCGAAGCGCATCCTCGCCGGATTTACGTCCGACTTCAGCGTGAGTCGGTGTGCCGTGGTTTAAAAGGATTTCGCCTGATTTTCCATTTTCGTTGCTTACCTCAACTGCGATGGTGCGGGCGCCCGCGCACTGGGCGATCAGGAGTTCAGCCAGCGACAAGTCTTCCAGCGTTGAGCGCGTGGTTGCGGTCTCGGATTCTCTCCACGGCCCGAGTAAAGCCTGCACTGCGGCACCAAAATCGTGCACATCGAACGGTTTCTCTACGAACTGAAGAGCACCGGCCGAGCGAGTCGATCCAGCCAGTTTGGCGGGCAATTTGCCGGCTATGATGAGGGCGCAGGCGTCGCCATGCGTCTTCTGAATTTTCTGCAGAAATGGCGTAAGACCCGGAAACGCCGGATCGAAATCGATGACGAACAACTCCGGCTTGAGGGACTTCGCCGCGGCCTTGGCTTCAGTCAGGTTCCGGGCAACATGAACCTGATGTGCCGGCGCGAACTTCTTCAAGGCGGAGGTGATCGCCGCCGCCAGCGCATCGTACTCCTCGATGAGGAGGATGCTACCTTGCGACGTTGTCCCGGAAGGAGAATGAGATGCAGCTGGCACGAGGGAAACGGCTCAATGGATTGAGCATAGAAAAGACGGGGCTGCCATGTCAAAGTCCGCAGGCGCAAGTTGCGTGCCGGTTTAGGAGTGGGAGAGGGCTTCCGATCTCCGTCTGGGAAGCACGGCGGGCTCGGGCGTCGGCGGAAGCGTCTCGCTTCCGCGGACTTCTATTCCAGCAGGAACTCCTTCATGCGAAGCTTGTTGCGGCGGGACGCCGCAACCCACGCCAGAGGGGGCCGTGCCTCCCGGAATCGCTACTCGTATCGCAAGGCTTCGATCGGGTCCAAAGATGCAGCGCGGTAGGCAGGGTATAGCCCGAACCCGATGCCGATTGCGGAACAGACAAGTAACCCGGCCAATGCCCATCCGTAGGGGAAGATCAGGTCCACCTTCAGCCACATGGCCAGTAAATCACCGCCGATTACGCCTAACAAAATGCCGAGAATACCGCCCGCTTCGGAGATAAAGACCGCCTCGGTCAGGAACTGCCGCAGAATGTCACGGCTCCGGGCGCCGATCGATTTGCGAACTCCAATCTCCTTCGTTCGTTCGGTAACGCTTACCAGCATGATGTTCATGATGCCGATACCGGCAGCGACCAGTGCGATGAAGCTGATCACGAAGGCGCCAACCCGAACGTAACCCGCCACCGAAACAAACGCGCTCTTCAACGAATCGTTAGTGTAAATCTCGAAGTCGTTATCCTGATTCGCCCGGAGACCGCGGGCGATGCGCATGGCGCTGATCCCCTTATCCAGGGTGCGGCTGTAGAGCTCGGTGGAAACCGGCTGAGTAGCGATGTTCACGGTTCGATTAGCTTCACCGTGATTTTCGAAAAATCGGGTGATCGGTATAATGCAAAAGTCGTCCTGACTCTGACCAAACGAGGTGCCTTTCTCGGCCAAAACGCCAATGACAGTGTAAGTGTGCCCGCTCAACCGGATTACTTTGTTGATCGGCGACTCGTGCGGAAACAATCGTTTCTCGATCGCCTTGCCGATAACAACCACGCTGCGCGCGAGTTCGACATCTTCTTCGGTTAGGTTGCGTCCGTAGCCGAGGGTGAAAGCGTTCGCGGTTAGGAAACCCTGATTCGTACCAACAACCGTCAGACTGGGCGTGGTCTTAACTCCGTTGTAAACGGCCTGGCCTTTGAGATCACGGGCGAAGCACTTCAGACAGACCTCCGAGGCATCCTGCCGCATCAGCTCGTAATAGCGAAGCGCCTGGCGATACGTGATATTGCGCCGGTTCTGGTACTTCTTTTTCGTCTCGCCGCCGGCATCGATGTTCACCGGATACTTCGCGAACTGGAATATGTTCGATCCCAGAAAGCTGATCCCGCTTTCGATCGAACTCTGGAGGGCGCCGATTGCGGTCATCACCGAGATCACCGAAAACACTCCAATCGTAATGCCGGTCATGGTCAGCGCCGCCCGGAGCTTATTCGCCCCTAACGACGACCAGGCCATCACTAATATCTCGCGAAACGGCATCGTCTTTTACCCGCAGATATTCACCACAGAGATCACGGAGACCACGGAGTTAGAGAGATACTTCAAAGGGTTCGAGCAATCCCGGACCTAACGTGCGGTGAACTTCTATGGCCGCACCGATTACCGTCTCGGTCAGTTGGTTTACCGGCTTCGGCTCTGTGATCTCCGTGCTCTCTCTGGTTCATTTGAAATTATTCATAACGAAGGGCGGTGACGGGATCGAGGCGTGAGGCCGACCAGGCCGGCGCGAAACCGGAAAACAGTCCCGTCATGATCGACACCACCATGCCGGTGATCACCAGCCCGACAGAGAATTTGACGGGGAAGGACGGGGCGGCTACACCGATGAGGAAGCACATCCCGTAGGCAAATAGCAACCCGATCAGTCCGCCTAACATGCACAGCGCGGTGGATTCGATCAGGAACTGAAGCAGGATGGTGCGACGCCGCGCACCGAGCGCCTTTCGCGTGCCGATCTCCTTCGTTCGCTCCTTAACGCTCACGAACGTGATATTCATGATCCCGATCGCGCCGACAAATAGAGACAAACCGGTAATGAACAGACCGGCCATCGCGATCGTGTTCTTGATCGGATCCAGCGTGCTCTTCAAGGCCTGCTGCTCGTTGATACTGAAATCGTCTTTCTTTTCCGGCGCCAGCCCGCGCACTCTTCGCATCAATCCGACGAGCTCATCTTTCGCCTCAGTCATTTTGGTCTTGTCTTTTACCTTCACCAAAATTTCCGCCTCGCTTTTGGCGGTGAAATATTTCTGAAACGCGGGTAACGGCATCACCACGATCGAATCGAGACTGAACAGCCCAAGAAACGATCCCTGTCGCGAAATGACCCCCACGACTCGAAACGGCTGGCCGTTGATCTGCACGGCCTTGCCGATCGGACTGTCTGCCGGGAACAGCGCATCTGCGACGTCGTAGCCGATCACGCACACGTTGGCGCCGCCGCGCGACTCCAGTTCGTTGAAAAAGCGGCCTTCTTTGAAGTCGAACGTCGACGTGATGATGTAATCGGAAACGGTGCCGCGGATTAGAACGTTGTTAACCTCGCTGTCCTCAAACTTCACGCTGCGGAATACACTCGATGTCGGAATCGCAATCGACAGGTTCGAGTTAGCCGTCTTTTCAATCATACGATTGAGCGGCTCGGCATACTCTGTTTTGAGCTTCCTTCGGTCGCGATAATTCCACCAGTCATCGACTTTTCTCCAGGGCCACTGGCCGACGTAGAGAACGTCATCGCCGAAAACCGCCATGCTCCGGTCGAACCCGACCTGAATTCCGCCGATGGCAGTGCCCATCAACGTGACCGCCACGATTCCGATGATCACGCCGAGAGCGGTTAGGGTCGAGCGCGTGAGATTCGAACGCATCTGCGCCGCGGCAATCTTCCAGCTCTCGGTTAGTTCGTAGAGAAAACGTTTCATTCTGGGAGGGACACGCTCTGTCGTGTCCCAAACATTTGGGCGTTTGACGGCGCAATCCCCGGCAGTAGCTCCGACAAAGCTATGTCATGCGGAGCGGAGTCGAGCGGCCTCACAAATGCGGTGCACGTCACCCAAACAGGAGAGATCCTTCGAGTCCGAGCCGGACTGGCACATCGCTCAGGATGACACCTTTGAGCGGCAACGACCTGCGAATGCACGAACATGTTGCACGCGTATAACGAGATCATATCTCCGTAAGCACCGGTTCGAAGGTCGCGGCAACGGAGTTTTCATCGCTCTCGATTAAGCCGTCTCGCAGATGCACGGTGCGGCGCGCGTGCACGGCGATATCTCGTTCATGCGTGACCAGAATGATCGTGTTGCCGCGCTGATACAGATCCTCCAGCAGCGCCATGATCTCTTCACCGGTTTTCGAATCAAGATTTCCGGTGGGCTCGTCCGCCAAAATGATTGAGGGTCGGTTGACCAGGGCGCGCGCAATCGCCACGCGTTGGCGTTGGCCGCCCGAAAGCTCGTTCGGTTTGTGATGAATGCGATCGCCTAACCCGACCTCCACTAATACCTGGGTGGCCCGGTCTTCGCGTGTTGTTGGATCAATGCCGGCATAGATGAGTGGAAGCTCAACGTTGCGAAGGCTGGTTGATCGCGGCAGCAGGTTGAATGTCTGAAAGACAAATCCGATCTCGCGGTTTCGAATTGCGGCGAGTTCGTCATCGTCCATGTCCGCCACATTCTTCCCGTTAAACTCGTACCGGCCGGACGTCGGAGTATCGAGACAGCCGAGCATGTTCATCAGCGTCGATTTTCCGCTGCCGCTCGGGCCCATGATGGCGAGATACTCGTTGCGATGGATCTTCAGTGAAACGCCGCGGAGGGCACGGACGAGCTCTTCGCCCATCACGTAATCTTTCGTGATGTTGTCGATATCGATTACAATCGGGCCGGCCGGCCGGACTGAATTCCGCGTCTCCATCTAATCGTTGTCTACTTCGTCGCTTCCTTATCGTAGGCGACTTTGGCGCCATCCTTCAGCTTGCGGCTGATGGCGCTGTAACTACCCGCGATGACTTCGTCGCCGGGCTGGACGCCGCTTTTGATTTCCATGTAGGTGTCGTCGGCAAGGCCGGTAGTCACCTTCGCTAGCTGCGCTTTGCCGCCTTTTTTCAGGAACACGACTTTGGAGAGTTTCTCCCGCTCTTCCTTTTGAGCAGCTTTTTCCTGCCGTTCGTTAACCAGATCGGCGCTGTTGTCGCTCTTATCACGCATCGCCATCTTCTGCTTTTTCTTTTCGATTTCCTCCGGGCTGAGGTTGCTGTCGCCGGTCCGGATGGTGACCGCCTGCATCGGCACGGCAACGACATCTTTGACCATGTTAGTCTCAATGTCGGCCGTGCAACTCAGCGCCGGTTTCAAAGTTACATCGTGATCGTCGATCCGAATCTTTACTTCGAAGTTAGTGACTTCTTCCTGGGTACCGGTCCCGGTGGTTTTTCCGGTGTTGGCGATTTGATAGACCGTGCCCCGGAATCGGCGATCGCCATACGCGTCGATTTTGATCTTGGCCTTGTCGCCCACCTTTACGTTCACCACATCGTTCTCGTTCACGTCGACGCGGGCCTCCATGTGGTTGAGATCGGCCACTCGCATGACTTCTGTGCCGGCGAATTGTCCGGTAGCAACGATGCGTTCGCCAAGTTTGCTGTTCAGAATCGTGATCGTACCATCGATCGGCGAGTAAACTGTCGTCTTGGAAAGCTGATCGCGAGCCTGGCTGGATGCCGCCTGCGCGCGTTCGATATCGTGTAACGAGCTTTCGTAGGTGTTCTTGGCTACGTCTCTGGCCGCCTCGGCGGCATTGAATTCCTGAGTCGAAATTGCCTTTTTGGCGAACATGTCCTCGGCTCTTTTGATGTCCTGCTCCGTCTTCAACATGGTCGCGCGCTGTTGGAGGTTCGTTGCCTTTGCCGCGCTTATCGCGGCTTCCTGCTGTTCGAGCAGCGCCTTATACGAGTCTGGTTTGATCCTAACGAGTAGATCTCCCTTTTTAACGGCCTTTCCATCGTCTACCGGCAGGTCAATGATTTCGCCGGCGACCTCGGGCGAAATTTTCACCTCAGTTTCGGGCTGGATTTTGCCGGTCGCAGAGACGGTTTGGACAATCGTGCGACGACTCGCTTTCTCAGTCGTAACCGGAATCGGCTTCTCCCGCTTTCCAAGAATCGTCGATACGATGATCCATAGGACGAGCAACGAGGCTCCGATGATGATATACCGCCGGGTGCGGGAGCGGCGTTTGCGAGGCGTTGGTGTAGTACTAGCCGGTGAGGCTATGGCTTGATGCATGGGGAGAAGGACTTACGTCTCGTTAAGGCGCAGACAAATAACGAGTATTTTAGACCGTTGCAAAGTAATTACCGTTCAGCTGGACTTCATTAAGATGCGGCCCGGAGGTTCCGTGGATTCAGCGGAATTTGTTTGAGTAGATCGGGATAGCCTCTGAGCTCTGCGCTTAATCTCGTCGGTCGCCCATTGGGCATGCTCGGCAATAAGCGGTTCCGGGTCCTTCGCGGCCAATTCAAGCGCCGGCAGGTCTCCGATTTCTCCGACGTTGCCGAGCGCCACACACACGTTCCGAAGAAACCCTCGTCGTTTGATTCGCTTGATCGGAGACTTGCGAAACATCTGGCGAAACTCCTCGTCGGTAAGCGACAGGTAATCGCGCAGTGGCACGTTGACCGTGCTCGATTGCGCCTGAAATGCCGATTCACGGGATGCTTCCGCAAACCGATTCCACGGACACGCGTCGAGGCAATCGTCACAGCCGAAAATCCGGTCGCCGATCAGCGGCCGCAGGTCTGTCGGGATGCTGGTTTTGTGTTCGATCGTTAGGTAGGAGATGCATTTGCGGGCGTCAACATGATGCGGCTTGGTGATGGCGCCCGTCGGACAGGCAGTGATGCAGCGGGTGCAGGTTCCACAGCGTTCCCGCGCGGGGGCATCGGCGGGCAGTTCCAGTGTAGTAAGGATCTCCGCCAGGAAAAACCATGTGCCCAAATCGGTGTTGATGAGCATGCTGCTCTTGCCTTGCCATCCAACTCCTGCTGAGGCGGCGTGATCTCTTTCTAAAACGGGTCCCGTGTCGACATAACATTTCTGAGTGCCGCCGCATTCGCGCAAGAAGCCGTCGATCGACTCGAGTTTCGGGGCAATGACATCATGATAATCATCGCCCCATGCATAACGAGCGATGCGCCCTTTTGCCGCGCCGTCTGGTCGGCTGTCGTGCGCTCCCTGCCAATAATTCATCGCCAGGATGATGAGTGACCTCGCGCCCGGTAGGACCTGCTGAGGATCGCACCTCTTCTCCTCACCACGTTCCATGTAATGCATCTCGCCGGCTTCGCCCGCGGCGAGCCATTCCCGGAATTCGCCGGCGTGAGCCGGCGCTGCACAGGAGCCGATACGGCACAGGTTGAATCCAAGCTCGCGACTCAGCTCCTGAACGCGCGTTTTTACGAAGTCGTTAGAATCGGTCGGCGTCACGGTCGAAGTTGTAACATCGGAGAGAATCATACCTGACCTGCCGTCCGCGCTTCGACCTCATCCAGAATTAATTCGCCGACTTGCTCGTGGGGCAGATTTGTTGTGTCTATTCGGATATCGGAAGCAGCTTCATACAGCGGCGCCCGTTCCGCTGCTATTTTCGAAAGCGTAGCGCGCGGATTGTCGGTCTTCAGAAGCGGCCGGTTGCCTCGTCGCGTCGCCCTCTCGAATAAGGTGCCGGTGTCGGCATCCAGCCAGACGACGGTGCCTAACCGCTTCAGATGTTGAATATTCGGCCGACGCAGCACGATTCCTCCGCCGGTTACGATAATCGCAGGCTGTGGCGGAGAAACTCCGGCCAGAATCTCGGTCTCGGCCGAGCGGAACTGTTCTTCCCCGATTTCCGTGAAGATCTCGGGGATGGATTTCCCGAACCAGGCGGAAATCAATTCGTCGGTGTCGAATCGTTGCAAACCGGTTCGCCGCTCCAGATAACGGCCGACCGACGATTTTCCGGCTCCCATCATGCCGATTAGGACGATTGAGCGCGGAGACTTCACAGGAAACTATGGCGCAAAGGTCGGGATTGAAAAGGGAGCAGGAATGCGCGGCGGACTAGCGCAGCCGCGGTTTCGCCCTACAATCCGGCATGGCTGAAACACCTTCTTTAGTCGCTGTTATCATGGGGAGCACTTCCGATTGGGAGGTCATGTCCGGGTGCGTGAAAACACTCGATGACCTTGAAATTCCGAACGAGGCACACGTGCTGTCGGCTCATCGGACACCGGATGCGACGGCCGATTACGCGAGAAAAGCGGCAGAGCGCGGCATCAAAGTAATGATCGCAGCCGCTGGCGGGGCTGCTCACCTGGCCGGAGTCATTGCGGCATATACCTGGCTTCCGGTTCTCGGCGTGCCGATGCAGTCGCAGTCGTTGCACGGACTGGATTCCTTACTTTCGATGGCCCAGATGCCGGGTGGAATTCCAGTTGGAACGCTGGCGATTGGGAGTGCGGGCGCAAAGAATGCCGCGTTGCTGGCGGCGAGTATCGTGGCCCTGTCGGATGACAAGATCCGTCAGAACCTGCAGAAGTTCCGGCAAAAGCAGACCGAAACCGTGCTGTCGGCGAAGCTGCCGCGGTGAAGACTGAGCAGTTACAGGGGGCCGAGGGGGTCCATCGTGCGGTAGCTTTGCTGGGTGAAGGCAAAGTAGTCTCGCTTCCGACGGAGACCGTTTACGGTCTGGCCGCCGATGCGTTGCGGCCGGAAGCGGTAGTTAAGATCTTTGAAGCGAAGGATCGACCGCGGTTTGATCCACTCATCATTCATTTGCCGGATCAAACTTGGCTGGAGCGACTTGCTCATGTTTCTACGGAAAATAAAGAAATCCTGGAGGAGCTTATCCGTCGGTTCTGGCCCGGTCCGCTGACAATCATCCTGCCGAAACTAGATGTCGTTCCGGGAATTGTGACTGCCGGGCTCGACACGGTGGCGCTCCGATTAAGCGCTCATCCTGTTTTCGGTGAAATCATTCGCAACTTCGGCAAACCTTTGGCCGCACCAAGCGCCAACCGCTTCGGCCGGGTCAGTCCCACTACTCCCGGACATGTGATGGCTGAGCTCGGTGGCCGGATTCCGCTGGTGGTAGACGGCGGACCCACCAGTCACGGAATTGAGTCGACCATTGTCGCTATTCGTAATGGTGCACCCGAAATCTTACGCCCAGGTCCCATCACCGCGGACCAACTAGGTGGCATCGGCGGCCCGCCGATGTCCCATCGGCCAGCGGCCGATGCCACGACACCCCAGATACGAGCACCGGGTCAGTTGCCATCGCACTACGCACCGACCACGCCTTTTCGGATTGTGGGAAACATCAATTCATTTTGGGCTGCAGCTAACGAGCGCATCGGAACGTTAACTTGGACGGCGATGAAAAACCCGGCAAGATTCGCGGCGACGCGTCAGCTTAGCGCAAAGCAGGACCTGCGAGAGGCGGCTGCCAACCTGTTTCGCTATCTGCGCGAGCTGGATGACTCCAATCTTGATCTAATCGTTGCCGAGCTGGTGCCGGAACACGGTCTCGGCGCTGCAATCAACGATCGGCTAAGAAAAGCCGAAGGACGCGGCCGGGTAGTCGCCACCAACCAGGCTGAGGAGAATCGCCCCTAGTTGTTCGTGACGCCGCCGTTCGTCTGCTGCTTGGCCAGCGCGGCTTCCACAAACCCGCGGAAAAGCGGATGCGGTTTGGTCGGTTTGCTCTGGAATTCCGGATGATACTGACAAGCGACGAAATAAGGATGGTCGCGCACCTCGATGAGCTCAGCCAACGCGCCATCGGGTGACGTACCCGAGATGGTGAAACCTTTTTCGCCCATTTTTTCGCGGTATTTCATATTGAACTCGTAGCGATGGCGATGGCGTTCCAGGACTTCGTCCTGACCGTAAACTTTTTCCGCCAGCGTTCCCTTGGCAATCTTTGTCGGCCAGGTGCCTAACCGCATGCTGGCACCCATATTCTTAATGCCGCGCTGTTCTTCCAACAGGGAGATGACCGGTTCCTGGGCCTGCTTATCGAACTCTGTGCTGTTGGCGTTTTCCATTCCGCAGACATTGCGGGCGAACTCGATGGTCGCTACCTGCATTCCCAGGCATAAGCCGAGATACGGCACTTTATGCTCGCGCGCATAACGAGCGGCCCGGATTTTTCCTTCGACTCCGCGCTCACCAAATCCACCGGGAATGAGCACACCGGAGACCCCTTCCAGTTTACCGTCGACGCCGCCCTCCAAGGTTTCAGCGTCGATCAGCTTCAACTGAATCCCGCAATCCTGGCTGGCCGCGGCATGGGTTAACGATTCGTAAATACTTTTATAGGCGTCCTGAAGATCGATGTACTTACCCACGACCGCGATAGTGACGTGTTTCTTCGGGCTGATCACCCGGTCGACGAACTTGCGCCAGTTCGTCAGGTCGGGTTCGGGAGTGTTGAGCGACCAAAGATCGCACACCAGCTTGTCCAGGCCTTCGGCGTGAAGCATCAGCGGCATCTCGTAAATGGAATGCTCCACATCGCGAGCTTCGATGACTGCCTTTTGAGAAACGCTGCAGAACATCGATAGCTTCTGCCGCACATCGGCTTCGAGTGGCTTTTCCGATCGGCAAATCAGCACCTGCGGCTGGAGACCGATCTCCCGCAATTTGGCGACACTTTGCTGAGTCGGCTTCGTCTTCAATTCGCCCGCCGCCTTGATATAAGGCACCAGGGTCACGTGCATGTTCACGACGTCTTGCGGACCGACCTCGAGAATGAATTGGCGGATTGCTTCCAGGAATGGCAACCCTTCAATATCGCCGGTGGTCCCGCCAATCTCGGTAATCACCACGTCGTATTTGCTCTCATCGGACAGCTCACGTATCCGATCCTTGATCACATCGGTGACATGCGGAATCACCTGAACCGTTTTGCCCAGATAATCACCGCGACGCTCCTTTAAGATGACGCTCTCATACACCTGGCCGCTGGTGAGATTGTTGTTTCGGGAGAGGACACAATTCGTAAACCGCTCGTAGTGACCGAGGTCGAGATCGGTTTCAGCACCATCATTCAGGACGTAGACCTCGCCGTGCTGGAACGGGTTCATCGTTCCCGGATCCACATTCAGATACGGATCGAATTTTTGAAACACGACACGAAGGCC
The DNA here is from genome assembly GCA_045809745.1 of Chthoniobacterales bacterium. Lineage (GTDB taxonomy): Bacteria > Verrucomicrobiota > Verrucomicrobiia > Chthoniobacterales > UBA10450 > DATFCK01. The sequence goes on from JBJMXE010000048.1 coordinate 37,463, forward strand.
GCGCAGCTCAAGCAAAGTCCCAAGTGAAGCCGCAGCCAGGCCTTTCCCTAACGAACTGACAACGCCGCCGGTAATGAAAATGTATTTCATCGGCGCCTCCGGTTCCGCTTCGCTGGTTGGCGACGCGGGAGCATTCGCTCGAGATTTTTTGCGTCCTGCAGCGTGTCTACGCCGGGTGATCCGTGGTTCGTGACGAGCACATGAACAGTTACACCATTTTCTAACGCGCGCAATTGCTCGAGCGACTCTGCGCGTTCCAGCGGAGTGCAATTCCACCGCACAAATCGCAGCAGCAGATCGCGGCGAAAGCCATAGATGCCCTGATGACGAAGCATTAGTGGCATCGGCCGCTGGCCGATGCCCCTTTGGCTGGCAGCCGATGCCACGTAGGGAATCGGGGCCCGTGAGAAATAGAGCGCGCGGCCATTCCGATCGAGCACCACCTTCACCTGGTGCGGCGATGCCGAGTCCGCGGCGTCACTAAATGGATGCGCCGCCGTCACCAGCTCAATACCGGGATCTGATTGCAACTTCATGACCAGACGATCGATCAAACGCGGTTCAATCAGCGGTTCATCACCTTGAATGTTAATTACGAACTGAAACTGTTTTGCCTTTGCGGCGACCTCAGCCGCCCGATCAGTCCCACTCTGATGAGTCGCAGAGGTCAGGGCGATTTCCGCGCCCCAACCGAAAGCGGCCTCGGCTATTCGCATGTCGTCCGTCGCGATGATTACCGACTCGAGCCTGCGGGCCCGGAGACATCGCTCCCAGACGTGCCGCAGCAGCGGTTTTCCGGCGATCAGATGCAACGGCTTACCGGGAAATCGAGTTGAAGCAAAACGGGCGGGGATAATGCCAAGCGCTTTGCTCATTTGTTGGGTAGGGGAATCAGGTCCGCGAGCTCCTGCAAGTTGTTCGCCACGAAATCGGCAATCGCGGCCGGAGTTTGTTTTCCGTAACCGGTCCGGATCAGGATCGTTTTCACACCGGCGTTACGTCCGCACTCGATGTCGGTTTTTTTGTCACCGACAAAGAACGAGTGGCGCAGATCGAGCTGCAAGTCCCGCGCTGCCCTAACCACAAGATCCGGCGCAGGCTTCCGGCATTTGCAGTTCTCGTTCGGCGAGTGTGGGCAGTGGTAGGTCGCATCGATGACGTCAATCCCAATCTGTCGGTTAAACTCTCGCTCCACCATCCGATACTGGTGTTCGTCAAAATAGCCGCGACCGATCCCGCTCTGATTCGTGATCACCACCAGTTTGTAGCCGCGCATCTTGAGCCGGCGCAGTGCTTCGGTCGCACCGGCAAAGACATGGACGTCTTTAGGACTGCCGCAGTAATCGACATCGTGCATCAGCGTGCCATCTCGATCGAGGAATACCGCCGGGCTCTTTGGGCCAGGAGGTGTTGTCATCTGCCGCGGAGATGAACTCACCGTTAGTTAGGCGGAGATCGCCGCTCGGCGTCAGCTCTCATTTCGAAAACTGGCTATCAGCTCGCCGCGATTGACCGTAGCGGTGCCTAACTTGGCTACGACGACCGCGCTGCCGTGATTCGCGATATCGGCGGCTTCGAGCGCAGTCGCTCCCGCACAAAGGGCGAGGGTGAACAACGCGATCGCGGTGTCGCCGGCGCCCGACACGTCAAAGACCTGGCGGGCTTTTGTCGGAATGTGATGTGGTTCTTTGCCGGACTCGAACAACATCATGCCTTGCTCACCGAGCGTTATCAGAACGTATTGCGCGTTCCACTTTTGGATCACAGCGTCACCGGCTCGACGCAGATTCACATCGGTGGTCGGCGAATCGTCCCAATCGGTGACAGTCATTCCTGCGGCGATGAACGCTTCCGACCGGTTAGGCTTGATCACCGTCATGCCGGACCAGTCGATCGGATTCCGCGGATTCGGATCAGCGGAGACGATCTTGCCGGCAGCCTTGGCGTCCCGAGCGATTTGGGCAACCAGCGCAGCGCTGAGGAATCCTTTCCCGTAATCCTCAAAAATCACCGCATCGATTGCCGGCAGCTTTTTCCGAACAGCTTCGGCCGCTCGCTTTACGTCGGCTGAACCTAACGCCGAAATTGTTTCGCGGTCCACCCGCACCACCTGCTGCTGGCGGGCGATGATCCGGGTCTTTACGATCGTGCTGAAATCAGGGGACGCAACAGGGTTCAGCAGCTCGATGTTCTGTCCCGCCAGAAGGTCGTGCAGGCGTCGACCGCTTGCATCCTGACCAACTGCACCCATGACGGAGACGGATTCCGTGAATTCGCGAAGATTTCGCGCGACGTTTGCGGCGCCGCCCGGGTAAAAGGATTCGCCGGTAACCTCGACCACGGGCACAGGTGCCTCCGGCGAGATCCGGCCAACCTTGCCCCAGACAAATTCGTCCAGCATCAAATCGCCGATCACCAGAAGGCGGCGGTCATGGGCCGCATCGAGGATCTCCTCCAGCCGTTGGGGTGTCATAACTGCCCCTGCGGGCATCCAGACAAGGCGCAGCTCCGAAGCATAGTAGTCAAGGTATTGAGTGCGCCGGATTTGTGCAGCGGCAAGTTCTGCCTAGAATTCCCCAGTTCATGTCTGAATACCAATCACAAATTAACAGTCGAAGGTCCCGATGATTCAATCTCGTAATATCCTACGCCTTAACGGGGTGGCCGCGTTCGGCTTCAGCATTTTGGCTGTGGCGGCACCAGTTCCCCAACGCATAGACGTCCAGAAAGTGTCGACCACGGTGCAAAACGTGGTTGTGCCGCGTCCGGACGAAGTCTTCGGGGCCCTAAATAAACTCGGTGGAGTGAACTGGAAGGAATACGTTCGCACCGACCGGGGCAGTAATTTTACAGAGCGGCCTCGGATCGCCCTGCTTCTGGGCTCGGTGATCGCCGACGGATTTATCGCTGTCCAGGCTGAAGACACCCCGGCAGTGAAGGAGATCGGTCAACGCGTCCAATCCCTCGCCGAACGGATCAACGTTAAAAGCTCGATCACTCAACACGCCAAGGCCATTATCGAAGGCGCCGACAAGAAACGATGGGATAACGTGCGCAAGGAGCTGGACCGAACTCAAAACGAAGTGCAGAAGGCAATGGACGAATTGCACGATGAAAAATTGTCACAACTGGTCAGCCTTGGCGGCTGGCTCAGGGGCACCGAGGTCCTTACAGCGGTGGTGAACAAGAACTTCAAGGAAGAAGGCGCGGAGCTACTTCACCAGCCCGACCTGTTGGTGCATTTCCAAGGCCAGCTACAGGAGATGCCGGAGTTCAAAACTCAGACGCCGTTGATCGACCAAATCCACGGCGCTCTAGTCGAGGTGAAGCCTCTGATTGCTTCCGCGCAAAAAATTTCACCTGAGGCTGTCCGCAAAATTAACGAAATCACGACACGGCTGGATTCCGCGATCGTGACGAAGCAATAGCACGCAGATGAACGGGAGTCTCGCATTGCTCAGCCGGCGAAGTTTGTTTCTCGCTCCTCTGCTCGCGTTGGCAGTGTTGGCGCGAGGTTCGGTCGATGACGCGCAATCGTTCGCGTTGCAGGCAGCAGAGCCTTACGTCAAAGAAGGCTTTCAGGTCCGCGAAGACTACTGGGGTGGTGACCTCGGGGCGGGGGAGAAGAAGGCGGTTCGGCAACAGCTGTTCAAGGGGAACGAATACTGGTTCTGGCTGGGAACTGAAGTGGAGCGAGCCAAGATTTCGGTCCACATTTATGATGCTGAAGGTAAGCTGGCGGAGGAATCCGACAGCTGGCAGAAAGGTCATTTTGCCGCGGCTCACATTATTCCAAAGGCGACCGGGAGCTATTTCATCATAGTCGCGGTCGAAGAGTCCCCCGAAGAACGCACGCATTGGGCGTTGGTTTACGGTTTCCGCTAACGAGTGACCTACCTCTTTCCTCGGTGGAGCAGTGCTGACTCGGTGACCGTTATGCAGCACGCCCAGTGTTGCTATGTCATCCCGGCTCGTTGTTGCGACTGGGCGGAGCGCCGACCTCACCGACACAGCGCACGTCACACAGGTAGAAGAGATCCTTGGTTCATCGGCTCCGCTGCACTGCGCTCAGAATGACGGTTGAATGATTTCACAATGAAAGTGCTCAGGATAACAACGTTGAGAACTGGCTCGACTACAGATAACCAGGACGTCAACGCTGTCGACGCGAGGAACAACGGAATGAAGAGCTTGCCACAATTGCGCTTTCAATGACTGCAACCCGCACCCTCGAATTTGAGAGCCCTCGCGCTCTCCAGTCGCTCTTTGCTAACGACCTGAAGCTGCTGAAAACGATGGAGGACTCTCTCGGCGTGAAGGTTACGACGCGGGAGGGCTGGGTAAAGTTAGAGGGTGAACCAGAGCAGCTGGAGCGAGCCCAACGGGTGTTCGACCAGCTGGAGCAGGCCCGTCAGAAGGGCGTTAACATCCAGAAGCACGAATTCAGCTATGCTCTAAATTCAGTGAGCGAAGAACGACCCGAAAACCTGGGTGACCTGGCGGACACAAAGATTACAACGTCCGCGCGGAGAGCACCTGTCGTAGCCCGGTCAGCTGGTCAGCGCCAGTATGTCGAAGCGATCCAGAAGCACGACGTCGTGTTCGGAATTGGCCCGGCCGGTACTGGCAAAACCTACCTGGCGGTCGCCATGGCGGTGGCCGCCCTGAAGAAAGAGCAGGTTAGCCGAATCATTCTCACCAGACCCGCAGTGGAAGCGGGGGAGGCTCTCGGGTTTTTGCCAGGCGATCTCCAGGAAAAAATCACGCCCTATCTGCGGCCGTTGTACGATGCATTGCGCGACATGCTTGAGCCGGAGGAGATCGAACGACTAATCGCGAGGCAGACGATCGAAATCGCGCCGCTGGCTTACATGCGCGGCCGAACGCTCGGTAACGCTTTTGTGATTCTGGACGAAGCACAGAACACCACGACCGAACAGATGTTCATGTTGCTCACCCGGATGGGTCCGAGCTCAAAGTGCGTCGTTACCGGGGACGTGACGCAGGTTGATCTTCCCCCAAACAAGCGCTCCGGCCTGGTCGAGGCGCTCCAGGCGCTGAAGAATACCCCCGGCATAGCGATGGTGTATTTCAGTGAACGAGACGTGGTGCGGCATGAGTTGGTTCGTGCGATCATAAGTGCTTATCAGCAATTGCGTTCGCCGTCCGGGCGGAAGTAAGGCTGTCATGTTCGATTTTCTCAAACGGAATCAGTTAGTCCGGCGGGGCTTCGCTTCGAAGAAAACCCGCCGCCGTCGCACTCGGAACGAGCTGCTGCGCAGTCTCGAATATTCGCCCTACGTGAAGGGGCTCGTTTTCCTCGCGTTCGCCGGCGTGCTGGCCCTGCTCGTGTTCAGCGGACAACAACCCGAACCGACCAAAAATTTCATGATCGCCTTGCTGCTTTTAGTAACGGCGATCATTCAGCTGTGGATCAATCAACCGAAGACCTTTGCCCAGAATTCCCGGATCGTTTTGGTGTTCGGGGTTATTTTCGTGCAACTGGCAGTGACAAAGCTGCTGCTCGTCGTCTGCAATAGCGGCAATTACCGGATCCTCAGTCCGCAGGCAGGCGGCTTGATAACCCCCTACGCATTTGCCGCCCTGGTGCTCAGTGTGTTGATGGGACGCCATCACGGATTGTTCGGCGCGGTATTCGCCAGCTTCTGGAGCAGCGTGTTGTTCGGGCCGATCGACGCGCCAATTCTCGTCACCAGCCTGATCAGCGGATTCACTGCGGTTTCGCTGACCCTGCAGGTTCGTCGTCGGAGCAAGTTGATCCGCGCCGGTTTCGGAATCGGCATCGCCATCTGGGCATTGTCACTCACGTTCGGGCTGATCGGTCCGATCAACTTATTCTCGGTCACGGGTAACGACTGGCGAATGATCGGGATTCAGAGCGCGTTCGCCATCGGTAACGGCATCGTCACCGCGATGATCGTCGGGGGAGCGCTCCCGATTTTGGAACATCTGTTCCAGATCACGACTGACATTTCGTGGCTGGAAGCAGCCGATCTCAATCACCCGCTGCTTCGGCGCATGACGATTGAAGCGCCGGGCACTTATCACCATTCATTGGTGGTGGCGAATCTGGCCGAAGCTGCTGCCGAATCTATCGGCGCCAACGCTACCCTGTGTCGCGTGTGCGCCTATTTCCACGACGTCGGCAAACTGGTGAAGCCGGAATATTTCACTGAAAACATGAATTTCGAGCGCAACCCGCATGACGATTTAGCGCCGACCATGAGTGCACTAATCATTATCGCGCACGTGAAGGAGGGCGTAGACCTGGCGCTCAAGCACAAACTCAATCACCGGATGATCGACATCATCCAGGAACACCACGGCACCTCGCTCGTTTACTATTTTTATCAACGCGCCTTACAGCAGCAGGAGGACGCTCGCGCAGGCGGCAAAATCATGAATATGCGCGCCGAAGACATTCCGGAGGTGCGGGAGGAAAGTTTCCGTTACAGCGGACCGAAACCACAAACCAAGGAAAGCGCAATCGTTAGTCTGGCTGACATCGTGGAGAGCGCTTCCCGGAGCATTGAGAAACCGACGCCGCAAAAGATCGAACAATTGGTTAACGAGTTGATCGAAGAACGGATCGCCGACGGCCAGCTTGACGAGTGCGACCTTACTCTGGGCGATCTGCGCGTGATCGCTGAACGTTTTCGATTTACTCTGATGACAATGCTGCATAGCCGGATCGCCTATCCGAAGGGAGAAATCAAGTTCTCCGCGCCGCGGGACGATTCGATGCGAGCGGATGTCATGGCGGAAACTCGGAAGCCGGCTTCAGCCCCACCGGTAAGCGCCGCTTGAGCTGGTAGGCGCAACTAATAGCGAGTAAATATTCCGGATGCAGGCGCTCAGCCCTGAATCGGCCTTGAACCGGCTTCGCGATTGGAACGCGGAGATCGCGCTAGTGCTCGGCTCGGGGCTCAACTTGCTGGTAGCGAATGCCGAAGTGCCTAACGTCGTTCCCTACGACACGTTTCCAGAATTGCCTCGCCTCTCGGTGCCGGGTCATATCGGTCAGTTCGTGCTGGGGGAACTCGGCGGCCGACGCACGATCTTCGCTCAGGGCCGTGTTCATCTTTACGAGGGAAATTCTGCAGCGGAGGTCACGGCATTTGTTCGGCTGCTATCGAAAGTCGGAATCAAGCTTCTGCTTCTAACCAATGCCGCCGGGTCGCTGAATGCCACCTTTCCACCCGGCCAATGGATGATGATTCGTGATCACATTAACCTCACCGGTACGACACCTTTGGTGGGAAGCCCCACCTTCATCGATATGACGGATACCTACTCGCCGCGCGTCCGGGAAGCAGTCGGTCGGGCTGCATCTGCCACCGGGATCGTCCTGCACGAAGGCGTTTACGCCGGCTTGCTCGGACCGCAGTATGAAACTCCAGCCGAAGTTCGCATGCTGAAGGTGCTTGGCGCGGACGCCGTTGGCATGTCCACCGTCCTCGAGGCCATTCAAGCCCGAGCCATCGGCCTGGAAGTCGCTGGGTTTTCCTGCCTAACCAACTTCGCAGCGGGCATTTCGGCAACTAAATTGTCGCACGACGAGGTTCTGGAGACGGGGCGTACGGCTGCCGGCTCATTCGCCCGGTTACTGGCCGCGGCCATCCCAACGATGTAATTTTCAGCTTTCGGACGCACGAAAACGGTCAACCGGCGAAAAACTTCGCCTTTACGAACGCCTCGTGGCCGAAGACACTTTCTCTCCCATTTTCAATTCACTCCGAGCCAATGAGACGAGCCTGCCAAAGCCGTAGCTACGTATCGCGTATTCGCTCCGCGATGCTTTTCACCATAATTGTGGCCGGCTCGTTTGGCATTGCCGCCTCCGCTCGGGCCGTCGATGAGAAATCCATCGAGAAGTTCAAGGAGGCCATCATAAAGCTCAGCCCAAACGTGGACCCTGCGGAAGCAGAAGCCGTTTCGGTAACGTCGCACCGAATGGCGCGGCAACTTGCTCGTGACTACCGGTCAGTCGGACCGGCGGTCTTCCAAAATTTTTTAATTAATATTGGCGCGCGGCAACGGGGATACTGCGCGCACTATGCCCGTGATATCGGAACGAAGCTAAAGGAGCAGCGCCTGAAGACACTCTATCTACATTGGGGCGCGGCCGATGCGGGAACTCACCTGGAGCACAACGTGATTGTCGTCACCGCCCTAGACCAGGATTTTCATCAGGGCTACATCATCGATGGCTGGCGCAATGCCGGGCGGTTGTGCTGGTGGCCAGTGCTGCAAGATAGCAGTTACCTGTGGAAAGAAGACCTGCAGGAAACCGCGTGGCTACACGATTACGAACTGGTTCAGCCAAAAATCGCGGTCCTGGGAAAACCTGCGGTCCAGCCGAAATCTGCCGTTCAATCTAAACCAGTCGTTCGGCCGAAGGCCGCTCCACTGCAGCAAAAGGCGCAGAAAGCGACTGCGAGTTTGGAAATCCAGGGCTAAACACCTGGTTCCGTGTAGCAAAAACCCGACGGCGGTCACAGACCGCCGCTACAGGAAAACCTAAAGCTCCGGCCCCCGCGCGCGCGGCTCGCGATCTTTGGTCGTGGCCGTGCTCGGCACCGTCACAAATGGGCCACCCTCCATCGGCGCGATCTGGCTGAACGCCACGTCCGGCATATCGCTGGGCAAACCTTCCAACGGGAACTCCTTTCGCAGCGGGAAGAATGGATACCCTTCCCACATCAGGATCCGGCGCAGGTCGGGATGGCCGTTGAATTTGATGCCCATCATGTCGTAAATTTCCCGCTCGTGCCAGTTGGCGGTCGGCCAGATGTCGGAAACCGTGTCCACCGCTCCAACGGTCTCGGAAACGGTGAGTTTCAATCGCACATGCACCGCCAGGGTTAACGAGTAGAGCTCGTAGACAATTTCAAATCGCGGCTCCTGACCGGAATTATCGATACTGGTGATGTCGATGAGATAATCGAACGACAGATCGTCGCGACAGAACCTCGCTACTTCCCGCAGATCTTCGGCGGCAATAGTGTAAGTCGTCTCACCGCGGAACTCAGCCCGGGAACGGATCTTCGGGCCTAACAGCTGGCTTAACGACTCCAGAAGTTGCGAACCCGTCATGCGACAATCGGATGCTAACTGACCGCTTCGGTCAGCTGTTTGGTCAAAGCGGGTTTCTGCTCGGCGATGGATCGTTCGCCCGAAATCTTCTCCTGCAGTTTCATCAGCCCTTCGATCAAGGCTTCGGGACGGGGTGGGCACCCGGAAACGTAAACATCCACGGGTAGAAGTTGGTCGATTCCCTGAAGAACGGCATACGAGCGGTACATCCCGCCGGTAGACGCACACGCCCCCATGGCAATGACCCATTTCGGCTCCGGCATCTGCTCGTAGATCCGTTTCACCGCTAGCGCCATTTTGTAGGTCACGGTGCCGGCGACAATCATCACGTCGCATTGGCGCGGCGAAAACCGCATGACCTCCGCCCCGAACCGCGAAATATCGAACCGTGACGCAGCCGTCGCCATAAGCTCAATCGCGCAACAGGCGAGCCCCATTGGCATGGGCCAGAGCGAATTCTTTCGAACCCAATTCAACGCGGCGTCGAGTCGGGTAAATATCACGTTGCCTTCGATCTTTGAGTCGTAGGCGGATGTCTGTGTCTCAGCCACCGCGAACAGTACGGTCGAGGGGAGGCCCTGCAACCGAAAACGCCACAGATTGACACAGGTTAAACAGCGATTACCAGAGCCCCGATGCAGAACGAAATCATCTGTGTAAATCTGCGTCCACCTGTGGCTAATTCACACTTTCCCAGCCATGCAACAAGTTGACCGCACCCATCTCGACCAACTGGAAAACCAGAGCATCTTCATCTTTCGAGAGGCGTATCGCGCCTTCAAGAACATCGCCATGCCCTGGTCGATGGGGAAGGACTCGAACGTTCTGATCTGGCTGTCGTTGAAAGCATTCTTCGGTCGGGTCCCATTCCCGGTGTTGCACATCGATACCACCTATGAGTTCCCGGAAATGCTCGAGTTTCGGGATTGGGCGGCGAAGCATTACAAGCTCAATTTGATCGTGAAGATCAACCAGGAAGCTCGCGACCGTGGCGTCGGCTATGAAACCCACGATCCGGTGACGGTTACCCATGAATTGAAGACCGTGGCATTGCAGCAGGTCCTGGCCGAATACAAATGGGACGGGCTGATCACCGGTATACGACGGGATGAAGATCCAACCCGCGCGAAAGAGAGATATTTCTCGCCCCGCAATGCGCAGTTCGAGTGGGATTACAAAGATCAACCCCCGGAGTTTTGGGGCCAGTTCGCAGCGAATCCCGGAAAAGGCGAGCATGTGCGTGTGCAACCGCTGCTGGACTGGACGGAGGTCAATATCTGGCGCTACATCCAACGCGAACAAATCCCAATTCCACAGATGTATTTCTCGCGCAATGGAAAGCGTTTCCGATCGTTAGGCTGCAGCCCAATCACGAAACCGATAACCAGCGACGCCGACGACATCGATAAAGTCATCGCTGAACTGGAAACGACAAAGACCAGCGAACGAGCGGGCCGCGCCCAGGATCATCACGAGCGAAACGCGATGCAAAAGCTTCGGGCGAAAGGCTTTCTGTAATTGCGGATATCGGATTGCGGATTGGTCGCTGGCATTGTGGTTCGTTGTTGCCGTCCCGCTACCGGAACATGTGAACTGGATCCATGACTGCCAATGAACTCAAAAAACGAACGTTCCAATTGTTACGTGCCGGAACGTCAGTTGGCGCCAATTACCGCGCGGCTTCACCGGCGCGGTCCCGCGCTGATTTCATTGCCAAACTCGGGATCGTGGAAGAAGAATGCGACGAAACACTCTTCTGGATGGAGTTCCTAGTTGCTTTGAAGCTCGTTAAGCAAGGCATGGTGGCAAATTTGCTCGCCGAAGGTAACGAATTGATTGCAATCGTTGTCAGCTCGATCAATACCGCGCGCCGAGGAACTCGAAAGTAGGCATGAATGACACCGCAAATCCGCGATCCGCGGTCCGCAATCCGCAATTTTCAGCAGCGGCATCGCTGAAGGTCGTGTTCGTCGGACACGTGGATCATGGCAAGTCCACGTTGATCGGCCGAATTCTGCACGACACAAATTCCATCGCGGACGGAAAGGTCGAACAGATTCAGAAGGCCTGCGCGGAGGAGGGGATGGAATTCGAGTTCGCTTTCCTGCTCGACGCTTTGCTGGAGGAGCAGGAGCAAAACATCACGATCGATACTACTCAGATTCCGTTCCGCACGGCGCACCGTCGCTATGCGATCATTGACGCACCCGGTCACAAAGAGTTCCTGAAGAACATGATCACCGGCGCATCGAACGCCGATGCCGCCATTCTGGTGATCGCGGCCAGCGAGGGTGTGCGCGAACAAAGTCGCCGTCACGCCTACTTGTTAAGCCTGCTCGGCATTCGACAAATCATCGTGGTGGTGAACAAGATGGATCTGATCGATTTCGCCGAGAACGAGTTTCGCGAGATCAAATCCGAGTACCTGAAGTTTTTGGCCGGGTTGAAATTGGAACCTCGCGCTTTCATTCCGGCGTCGGCCCGCACCGGCGACAATGTGGCCAGCCGTAGTGGTCGAATGAGCTGGTATCACGGCCCGACCTTGCTTGAAGCGCTTGATGCGGCTGAAGCGACCCCGCCACCGACCGAATTGCCGTTGCGGTTTTGTGTGCAGGACGTCTATCGATTTGATGATCGGCGAATCGTCGCCGGTCGGGTTGAAACGGGCCGAATGAAGGCCGGCGATGAACTTGTGTTCTCGCCGGCCAACAAAGCGTCGGTTGTTCAGTCAATTGAACGATGGAACGCGCCGCAGAATGGCGCGCCTGCTCTGGCCGGTGATTCAATCGGCATCACCCTGACGGAACAAATTTTTGTCGAACGCGGCTATATCGCTTCGCACCAGGCGGAAACGCCGATCGAAACGAATCGATTTCATGCTGACGTATTTTGGATCGCGCGCGAGCCGCTGCGGATTGGCCAGTTGTACAACATCCGCCTGGCCACGCAGGATGTGAAATGTCAGGTGGTCTCGATCGAAGAGGTGATGGATTCGTCCACCCTGGAGCAGAAATCCGGCGCTCATGAACGCCTCGAGCGCAATGACGTCGGCCGCCTAACGATCCAGACACGTGCCCCTCTGGTGTTGGATAATCACGATCGCGTGGCGCATCTCGGCCGGTTCGTTCTGCTGCACGACGCGGAGATCCTGGCCGGAGGCACGGTTTTCGGCGGCACCTACACCGATCGAACGATCGCCAAGAGCAAAAACATCTTTTGGACGGGAGGCAAAATCACTTCGGATGAACGCGCCACCCAGCTCGGGCATCGCGGCGCGGTAGTATGGTTCACCGGGCTATCCGGCGCGGGCAAATCCACCATCGCCCAGGCGCTCGAACGCGAATTGTTCATCCGCGGAATGCACACTTATGTCCTCGACGGCGACAACATCCGGCACGGCCTCAATTCAAATCTTGGGTTCTCCCCTGAAGACCGTGTGGAAAACATTCGGCGGGTCAGCGAAGTCGCCAAGCTGATGGCCGACGCGGGCGCAGTTGCCATCACCGCATTCATCTCGCCTTATCGAATGGACCGACGGCGGGCCCGTGAGATTGCGTTGGAGGGTAATGCCGAGTTCATCGAAGTGTTCGTGGACGCTCCGCTGTCGGTGTGCGAAGCGCGCGATCCGAAGCATCTGTATAAGAAAGCGCGCGCCGGCGAGATTAAAGAGTTTACCGGAATCGACGCGCCCTACGAGCCACCGGAAGACGCCGAGATCATCGTTCATACCGACCGGCAGACGGTAGAGGAATCGCTAGCGACGATTCTGGAGCAGTTGCTGCCTCGGTTGAAACCCGAAGAGGCCAATTAGTCGATGGACTGCGCGGCAAGTTCTCCCGAGGAGGTGACGCCCCATCAACGCGAGGTTGCCGGAGAGATCGTAATACGATTGGCCGAAATTGTTGACGCTCCAGTGCTGGCCGAACTAATGGGTGAGTTAGGCTATCCGACGCGCACTGCCGAAATGGAGATGCGCCTCGACACGATCCTGAAACATCCGGGATATCGCACATTCGTCGCAGTCATTGATGGCGGCGTTGCGGGGATGATTGGTACTGCGGTGATTCTGACGCATGAACACAACAGCCCCGGCGGGCGCATTCTCGCGCTGGTGGTTTCTGATAAGGCGCGGAGAAGGGGAATCGGTCGTGCTCTGATTGCAGCGGCAGAAGCCGATTTCGCCGCGAAAAACATTCGCCGAATAGCGTTGAATACCCGATTCCACCGGGAACAGGCGCATCTATTCTACGAAAACCTCGGGTACGCCAGGAACGGTTTTCGGTTCGTGAAGGAGCTTGAGCAGCTCGCCGACTAACCGCTGGCGCCGCGCAGATCCATCCAATCGGAGGGACGAGCTTGTCTCGTCCCATTAATTGGTATTCGCTCCGGGATAAGTGGGACGAGGACAAGCTCGTCCCTCCGCTAGTTAGCCGGGTGGCCCTTTGTTGCGGATGTGAGGCCGAGTGGCGCAACCACTGCCCTTTGGACAGGATACTATGATCCCGGCCGGGATCGCGCACACGCGGTTAAGACAAACCGCCTCGACAACACCTTATGCCACCCGAGTGGCCAGCCGCCCACCGTCGAAATGCTCGGTGTTGTAGTTCACGTTACTGGAAAGAATTACGTCATGCACGGTCTTGCCCAGTTCGGCTGCTTCGTAGGGTTTGGCGATGACGCCACGGAATCCAAAGTCTTGATAACGGCTCATCGTCGCGTCCGTAGCATATCCGCTCGACACGATCGCGTTCACGGTTGGATCGATTTCGATCAGCTTTTTAAGCGCTTCTTTGCCGCCCATTCCGCCGGGGAGCGTCAGATCCAGAATCACTGCGTCAAAACGTTCGCCGGCTTCCAGCTTCCGGCGATACAGATCGACACCATCAAGCGCGGTAGCCGCCTGGGCCACTTCATAACCGAGGTGCGATAGAGTGAAATCAACGAGCGCGCGAATCGCCTCTTCATCATCGACGATCAATACTCGTCCCGATCCGCTGATCGGTGCGACCGCTACCGGTGGTACAATTTGCTCCACCGGCAATTCCTGGTTCATCGCGGCCGGCAGGTAAAGCGTAAACATTGAGCCATGGTGCAGCTCTGACTCCACCGTGATCAATCCGTTGTGATTCTTCACAATCGAGTAGGTAGTTGCCAGCCCCAGACCAGTGCCCTTCGGTTTGGTCGTAAAATAGGGATCGAATATCCGCTTCAAGTATTCCGGTGGAATACCGACACCTTCGTCGCGGATGGTCACGCGAATATAATCGCCGCCGGACAAATCTGGGATTGGCGGCATCGTTGCCGGATTGTAGGTGAAGTTATCGCAGGTCACTCGAAGTGTGCCGCCGTTAGGCATGGCCTGATCGGCATTGACCACGAGATTACCGATGACCTGACTGATCTGGCCCGGATCGATTTCAGCCGGCCACAAATCAGTGCCAAATGTAAACTCGCTGCGGCTATGACTGCCACGAAGCGAGAAGCTGACGGTGTCTTGAATCAGTTTACCGATCGACGCTGTCTTTTTGATCGGGGCTCCGCCGCGAGCAAAGGTGAGGAGTTGCTGGGCCAGATCGCGCGCGCGCATTGACGCGTTCTTGGCATCGACCAGGCGCGTCGCTAGTTCGTCATCTGGAGGCAGGAGCAGCGATGCGAGCGAGATGTTTCCGATGATTGCAGTCAGCAGATTGTTGAAGTCGTGGGCGATGCCGCCGGCCAGCAAGCCGAGCTGTTCCAGAGTCTCCGCTTTACGGCGTTCGGCTTCGTTGCGCTGGCGTTCGGTGATATCCCGGAACACCAGCACCACCCCGGCGACTTCGTTCTTGTTGTCGCGCATGGGCGAGGCCACTTCTTCGATGACGTATTCGGTGCCATCGCGGGAAGTCAGGTTGGCCGTTTCAGGCAGACTGAGCAGGATGGACTGAGCTTCGTTGCGATAACCACTTCTCTGCGCGCGCGCCTGCGCGGCCAGATCCAACGCTACGTTGAACACGGTTTTCAACGGTTTGCCCGTGGCTTCTTGCGACGTCCATCCGGTTAGGCGCTCGGCCTCGTTATTCAGCATCAAAATATTGCCCTGCACGTCTGTGGTGATGACACCGTCGCCGATCGATCGCAGCGTCACCGCAAGACTTTCCTTTTCAGCCGCGATTTCTTTCTCGAACCGCTTTTGTTCGGTAACGTCGCGCACCATTGCCACGAACATCGTGCGGTTTTCGATCTCCATCTGGCTCAACGAAATTTCGACGGGGAAGGTGACCTGATTGCGGGTTCGGGCCTGACCAAGCGTTGTGGTGCCGGTGCGTTTCGCCATCACGCCCCAGGTGCAGTTCACTTCCTTCGCAGCCGCGTCCAGATTCAATTTCGGCACCAGCTTCGAGAATTTGTATCCGTGTAGATCGGCAAGAGTATAACCGAACATCTTTTCGGCCGCCGGATTGATCGAAGAGATCATGCCGTTCTCGTCGATTGTGATCATGCCGTCCAAAATGTTTTCAATAATCGAACGGATTCGGGTTTCGACGCCTTCTAACTCGCCCAGTTGTCGTCGGACCAGGACAAAGCTGTAATAGTTTGAAATGGCGAGCAGAGCCACGGCCAGTATTGCCAGTGCGGCCAACGCTGAAGTCTTGATGATTCTCTCCCGGGACGCGGCGGCGGTCCGGTTCTGGTAATCGGTCAGAGCGGTGCTTTCGAAATCAGCCAGCATTTGTCGCGTGTCCCGCATCAGCGTCTCGCTGCCTGCGTCTGATCCAGTCGGCTGGATGTCCCGGCCGAGTCGCTTTGCTTCCATTTGCGAATCCGACGCCTTGGTCCAGCGGTCGACCTGAGCCCGAATGTTTGCCAGCAACTCGGCATGGCTCGGAACATTTGCCAGCAGAATCGAGAGATAGCCGTTATAAGTGGAAAAGTCGGTGACGGCGCGTTTGTACGCTTCCGCGAAGGCGGCGTCTCCAGTCAACAGGTAACCGCGCTGTTCCTTCTCCATCTCGATCACGGACCGTTCGAGTTTAGGAAGGAAATCGAGGATCTGCGTTGATTGCGCCGCCCACTCCTGTTCGGCCATCCGCTGGTTCAGAACGATCTGTTCCTCGTCCTGCAATGACTGCAGAGCTTCTCTGGCGCGGTCGAGCAGAGTGTTTCCGAGCACAATCGGCGCTTTAACTGCCGTGAGATCAGTGGGAGCCGGACTAACGGCTGCCGGAGTTGCGCTGCGTAGGTTGATTTCGGGTAGCGCAACATTGTTGATCCACTCGGTAACGACATCCTGGACTTTCGTCAGACGTTTGGATTGACGGTCGTTTCGGTCGATTAATTTGGTGAGATCGCCCAGCCGCCGATGAATTAGTTCACGACGACGGTCGAATGAGACGACGTAGCCCTGGTCCCCGGTTAGGAGAAATCCGCGATGGCCGGTTTCGAGAGCAGCGATGTCGTTTTCTACCAGGCTGCTGACCCGGATCACTTCGATGGTATGCGATCGGAGCGTTTCCTGCGCATGGTTCCGCAACGTTATATACAGAAAGATCCCCGCGAGCAGGAAGATAACGACGGCGCCCACGGCGGTGCCGGAGAGCAATTTGAAATGAAAATGGCGCTGGCTAAACAGCCAATTTCCGGCCCGCCGAAAGAGGCTGGGCGGTCGCTGTGGGAGCGGGGATTCGGTCGTCTCCTCTGGCTGGCGCATCTATAATTACTGGAAAGCAGGTCTTCTGCCATCGCAGCGCTCTACAGGCGCGCCCGATCGCGCCAACGAACAAGCAAACTCAGTACCGAACTCGGATCAGATACAGTCCAGCAGCAGGAACAGCGATCCGATTGCTGCTTTGCGCTCTTCCATCGATACGACGCGTCAGTTCTTCCAAAGTTATTTTGCCGGTGGCGCAGTCGATTAACGCGCCGACGATCAACCGCACCATCTTGTAGAGAAAACCGTCTCCATCGACCTCCAGGATCCACAGAAAACCCCGTTTCCGGACGATTACCGACCGAAGATTCCTGACTGTGTTGTTTTCGGCACGTCCTCGGTTGGCAGCGAAGCCGGCGAAATCGTGTTTGCCTACGAAACGCGCCGCAGCGGCTTGCATTACAGCTAAATCTAAAGTGCGCGGAAAGTGCCAGACTCGCCCATACTCCAGCGGGGGCAGAATCCGTCCGGTCCAGATGCGATAACGATAAACTTTACCTGCCGCCGAAAATCTGGCGTGGAACTCAGCCGACACACTCTGACATCGAAGGACGCGAAGCGAGGGCGGCAGTGAAGCATTTAGAGCGGCCAGCCACTGCGCACAGGAAAGCCGTTGATCATCAACATCTGCATGAGCGCACTGGCCCAACGCGTGTACGCCGGAGTCCGTTCGTCCGGCGCCGTGAACCCGAATCTGGTGGCCGGTTATCCGTTTGAAAGCTCGCTCCAACTCATCCTGCACGGTTTTGCCATGGCGTTGGCTTTGCCAGCCGGCGAAACGACCACCATCGTAGGCGACGATCAGCTTGAGCCGTTGCGGCATCGGGCACTTAAGCCTGCACTTCGGGGTTCATGCTCGCGCTTGGCAGGCTATCAAGATAACCCTGCAGAATCATCTGGGCTGCTACCTGATCCACATAACCGCGGGTTGCCCGGGTCTTTTTTCCGGCGTCGCGCAGGGCACGATGGGCAGCTACTGTCGTTAACCGCTCATCCCATGTCACCACTTCACATTCGACCGCTTTCCGAATGTTTTCGATGAACGTCAAAGCCTCGGTAGCCGCTGACCCAAGTCCACCACTCATTAACTTAGGCACCCCGACGACGATGCGCTCCACGTTCTTTTCCTTCACCAGCTCGGCCACACGATGAATTGCCTGTTTGGCTGATTCTGCCGGAATCGTTTCAACCGGATGAGCCAGAAGCCGCAGCTCATCCGAAATGGCTACTCCGATGCGCGCGCGACCGAAATCGATACCCAGAATCGGTCTCATCGCCGCCACATTATTGAACTTCAGGCGGCAACTTCCCGATGAGATCCTTGATGCGTTCAGCCTGGTGCCGATGACAGACCAGTAACGCATCCCCGGTGCGAACGACGATCAGGTTATGTACGCCGAGCAAGGCGATGGTTGTACCGGTCTGGTCGAATACGATATTGTTAGTCGAGTCAACGGCCGTGACTGCCCCGCTGGCGGCATTTGCGTGTTCGTCGGACTGGAAATACTTGGCTACCGCACTCCAGCTGCCGACGTCGTCCCAGTCGAACGTCGCTTCAACCATCAGCACCCGATCCGCTTTTTCCATAATGGAATAATCGAACGAAATCCGTGGTAACTTGCTGAAGCTCGTCTTGATGATCTGATCGAATTTCTTCGGTGCCCGCAGCTGCGAGATGAAGTCAGCCAACTCCGGCGCGTGCCGGTTGAACTCGCTGAGCACAGTCGGAACCGACCATACAAACATGCCAGCGTTCCAGCGGAAATTGTCCTTTCGAAGAAATGATTCCGCCAGATCGGCGTTTGGTTTTTCGCGAAAACGAATTACCCGATGGACAGCTGGCGATTTCTGTCGGTTAGGCAGCGGAGCGCCTAGTTCGATGTAGCCGAAGCCGGGACAGGCCCATGTCGGCTTGATACCGATCGTTACCAGCGAGCCGGTCTGGTGAGCCACTTCCGCAGCAACTTCCATCGTCTCGCGAAAGGCATCGCTATTGCTGATGACGTGATCAGCGGGTAACACCATCATGGTGGCGAAATGATCACGCAACGCGACCCACCCAACGCCGAGCGCAATCGCGGCGGCGGTGTCGCGTTTCGCCGGTTCGGCCACTATATTTTCCTTCGGGAAATCCGTGAGCAACTCACGGACAGAACTTTCCTGTTCAACGTTGGTGAGAATCAGGATGCGTTCACGCGGGATCCAGTCTTCCAGTCGAGCCACCGTGTCTTCCAGCAACGCGCGCTCGGAAACCAGCCGAAGCAATTGCTTCGGTCGCGCTTTACGGCTCAACGGCCAGAAACGTTCGCCGCTTCCGCCAGCGAGGATCAACGCATAAATCGAGTTGGCCATCTTCGTGCAATAAAGGCGATCACACCGCCGTCACCTGGAAAGTTTCCCGTTTCTTTTTCTAAAACACGACGTATAGGGTAGGCGATGTCTATTTCGATATCAAAAACATCCGAACCGCTGTCATTCGACAGTCTGCTGGTGCTGACGCGGACTGCGTTCGGCCTGGGCTTGGGGATGTTGATGGCCGATAAGATTAAGCGACCGGTGCGTCGCGCCGCGGCCGTAACTTTGTTGTCGGTAGGCACACTGGCAGCACTTCCATTCTTCCTGAAGTTGGCAATGGAACAGCTGAATCGGCCTGAGTCCGAGCGGGGCAGCCGAGCACGACTGAACTCGATTCGCGGCGATTCCGGCTATCGTTCGGAAGAGCACATCTATTAACCGGCGCCCGGTAGCGGCGGTCTGCGACTGCCCGGGTTTGGTCTTTCGATACTGGCAGACGTTGACGCATTTCTGCGGCCGAAGATTGGTCTCCTCGTGCCGGCAATCTGTTGTAGAGCAGGCGCTCCGCCTGCCGCTTCGCCGGCTTGGCGATACGGCCAAGCCGCCGGGCATTGCATCGCGCCGAACACATTAATTACGGAGTGGTGACTCAGCTCCGCTTCACGGGCCGCGGCGCGCAGCTTCTTGTCATCTCCAGCGTAGTCGAGAGATCTTTCGCTCTGGCGAGCGCTGCGAGGAGATAGAATGTCCCTTCTTCTCCGCTTTGTACTCCCAATCGGGCATCCGCACCTTTCCTGCAGCCATCGCTTGATTCAGGAGCCTCCACAGATAACCGTCTCCCTCGCGTCATGAGCCAGGCACCACCACCATCCACTGCTCAGGATTTGCGCGCGCGTTGCGCCGAAATCTTGCAGCAGGAAGCGAAACTGCGGGAAGGCGGCGGCAAAGCCGGCCTGGAGCGCCAACGTAAACTCGGACGTCTCCCGGCCCGCGAACGCATCGCGCTGCTGCTGGACAAAGGTTCGGAGTTTTTCGAGATCGGCCTTTGGGCTGCCTACGGAATGTACCAGGAGTGGGGGAACATCGCCGCGGCCGGCACCATCGCGGGAATCGGTGATGTCGCCGGCGTGCCGTGCATGATCGTGGCGAACGACGCCAGCGTAAAAGCGGGCGCGTTCTTTCCACAGACGGTAAAGAAGCTCCTGCGCGCTCAACGCATCGCTTTTGAATGTTCGCTGCCGCTCATTTACCTGGTGGACTCCGCCGGCGTGTTCCTGCCGATGCAGGATGAAATTTTTCCCGATGAAGACGATTTCGGCCGGATCTTCCGGAACAATTCCGTGATCTCGGCCGCGGGAATCCCGCAGTTCGCCGCGATTATGGGCAACTGTGTTGCCGGTGGCGCCTACCTGCCGGTGTTATGCGACAAGATCTTGATGACCGAAGGCAGCGGCTTGTATTTGGCGGGCCCGTCGTTAGTCAAAGCAGCTATTGGTCAAATCGTCGATCAGGAGGAACTCGGCGGCGCGCGCATGCACGCTGAAATTAGTGGCACCGCCGACTTCTACGAAAAGAATGATGAGAGCTGTCTGAAACGACTGCGCTCGCTGGTATCGCTGCTGCCTGAGGCTGGACCCAAAACTTCGAATGGCGAAGACAAGATGCCTAAGCCCGCGACCGATTCGGACGCGGTCTACGACATGGTCGGCCTCGACGGCCAAAAGACCTACGACGTGCGCGACCTGCTCGGCACGATTGTCGATAAAAAATCCGCCGACGAATACAAGGCGGACTACGGAAAGACACTCGTGACCGCTTACGCGCGGATCGGCGGACGAGGAGTCGGCATTGTGGCTAACCAGCGTTTGCAGGTACGCACCAAAAAAGAAGGTATTCAGATGGGGGGCGTCATTTATCCGGACAGCGCCGACAAAGCCGCCCGATTCATTCTCGATTGTAACCAAACGGGGTTGCCGATCATTTTCTTCCAGGACGTCACCGGCTTCATGGTTGGTAAAGACGCGGAGCAGAGCGGAATCATTCGCAGCGGCGCAAAACTGGTGAACGCCGTCAGCAATTCGGTGGTGCCAAAAATCACAGTGGTCACCGGCGGTTCGTTTGGGGCGGGCAATTACGCGTTGTGCGGCAAGGCATATGATCCGCGATTTATCCTGGCCTGGCCTAACGCTCGTTACGCGGTGATGGGCGCTGCCCAGGCTTCCGATACCGTCTTCTCTGTGCTGAAGAAAGCTCGTGAACGCGACAAAAAAGCGAGTGCCGATGAACTCGAAGAGCTTCGAGTGAAGGTGAAGGCAACCTACGAAGAGCAGACCGATATTCGTTACGGCGCCGCACGTGGTTGGGTGGACGCCATCATCCAGCCGCACGATACCCGCAATGTGCTGATGCGGTTGTTGAACTACGTCTCACGACCAACCCCTCACGCGCCTTTCCATACCGGCGTGATCCAGGTCTGACGCACGCTCGTCGTCGGTCGAGTCGCGATGGCGTGTACGCCGCCGCACCTCGGGAACTAAGCATGTTTTGCTATGTCATCCCGAGCGTAGTCGAGGGACCTCGCCCATACAGTGCACGTCACACTAGTAGGAGAGGTCCTTCGACTGCGCTCAGGATGACAACCTTTGGATGCTGATCCGCTCCATTCGGCACATCGAGGTTTTTGGGTGTTGAGCCGTTGACGTTGCGACATTCGTCACCAACCGAGCACGACAGCGGCAAGCGAGGCGCTTGCCCTACAATTGCGCGGTCGCCTTTCTTCGCCTCTCTTCTGTCTGCCTTTTCGTTTATTTCGTGTTTCGTGGGCAAAAGCACGGATCCAAGATTCGTCAGTTGACCCCAAACTCCCTCCCGATCGCGTCATTCGAAATTGTCACTTCACCTAACCGGTCGGCGAACGGCAATTCCAGGCCGCGTTGCTGCAGAACCCGCAGCACTTCTTCCGTCGGCACATTCCCGACCAGATCATCCTGGGCGAAAGGGCAACCTCCCAGCCCGCCCATCGCCGAATCGAACCGCCGACATCCAGCATCATAGGCAGCCAAAATCTTCGCTCCGGCGCCTCCACGCGTGCTATGCAGATGCACCCCGATCTCAGCTCCGCTGCATTCATTTAAGACGGCGCTCACCAGTCGGGTAATCAGTTCCGGAGCGGCCGCTCCAACCGTGTCCGCTAACGAGATCGCATCAACACCGAGACGAAGAATGGTCTTCGCCATTTCCGCGACGTTCCCTTCGCTCCATGTGTCTCCATATAGATTTCCGAACGCCATTGATATGTAAGCATTCGTTTGCAGGCCCGCGGTTTCGGCGTGTTCCTTAATTTCTTTCAGCGACGCCATGTTCTCTTCGGCGGATTGATTCTGATTCCTCCGAAGGAACGTTTCCGAAACAGAACACGGATAACCAAGAGTGTTCACCGCACCGGTTGAAATCGCGCGCTCAGCGCCTTTTTCGTTAACCACGATCCCGATGATCTCGACGTCCGCTGGCGGGTTGAGCTGCTGGAGCACCTCTTCGCTGTCGGCCATCTGCGGCACGGCCTTCGGCGAGACGAAGCTCACCGCATCAATGTGCCGAAAACCGGCGGCGATCAGTTCGCGAAGGTATGCAACTTTCCGCTCCACCGGAATGTGCCGTTTCAGCCCCTGCCAGGCGTCGCGGGGACATTCGATCAATTTGACGCGTTCCATATTGCAAGCTTACTGACAGAATAGCCCAGAAGCGCGACCTTTGCCGGGAGGGGATTCGGATTAAGCGTAGTTCCCCACCGCTTTGCCCCTTCACCGATTCAACAATTCAACAATTCAACGACTCAACGCTTACCCAATCCCATGGCTGTCGTCCTCGTCGAAAAGAGAACCGCCCATCTCACGGTATTAACCCTGAACAGGCCCGAGCGTCGTAACGCTCTCTCACTTCAACTGCTCAACGAACTGATCTCCGCGATCAAAATGGCTTCCGACCAGGCCGAAGAACGCATTCTGATTCTTCGCGGCGCAGGTGCCGCTTTTTGCACTGGCCTTGATTTGAAAGAGGCTTCCGATCACAACAAGGCGCATGCGACTGCGGATTTGGTTGCCCAGGCGCTGATCACATTGAGCCAAACGCGGCTGGTGACGATCGCCGCTGTGCACGGTGCGGCTGTTGCCGGAGGCGCTGGGCTGATGTCGGCCTGCGATTATGTCGTCGCCGCGGCGAAAACAAAGATCGGTTATCCCGAGGTCCGCCGCGGATTGGTGGCTGGGCTGGTGATGACATTTCTCCGCCGGCAACTCCGCGAACGCGACATTCGCGAACTTCTCCTCGGTTCAGATTTGATCGACGCCGAACGCGCTCGCGAGATGGGTTTGGTCAATAAGGTGGTGGCCACTGAGGCTGACGCTATGGCCGACGCAGAGGCGTTTGCCAATCGAGTACTACAAGGTGCGCCCGGAGCCCTGCAACAAACCAAACGTCTGATCGAAGAATTCTGGGGCAGATCAGTGACCAGCGACATCGAACTTGCACTGAAACATCACATGCAGGCCCGGACGTCGTCGGAAGCACGGGAAGGAATCGCTGCCTTCAACGAGAAGCGGCTGCCTAACTGGGTAAAATAACCTTATCCGCGCCTGCTACGCTTCGCCTGAGCGCTACATGATAGCGGCGATTGACCCAATCGCCATCTGCTGAAGTTTTCGCGATCACCCCATGGCGCTTCGGTGAACCGCCGCTACCAGTACCAAGCGGAGGGACGAGCTTGTCTCGCCCCAAGAATCTAGACCATTGTCGTCGGCACCGGCTCTGCCTCGTACTGCGCCGATCCAAATCCGAGGATGGGGAAGAAGATGAACGGCAGAAAGAGTAGACCGATCGCGAATCCGACACCTTTGCCGAACCGTTGGGCGATATCGACGTAAAGAATGATGAAAATGATCAGGTTAACGAAAGGGATCAGCGTCAGGAGAAGCCACCAACCGGGCCGGCCGGCGATCTTGCACATCAGATAAAGATTATAAATCGGGATGAGCACTCCCCATCCGGGCTGACCGGCTTTGGTGAACACTTTCCACAGCGCCGCGATCATCAGGACGATGATTACGAAGTAGATGATCCAAAAAATTGGATTGATGGTGGTCGTGCTCGTGGAATCGGTGTCCTGGGCCAGGAGCGGAGTGGCCACAAGGACAGGAAGCAGCAGGGCAGAAAAACGTTTAATCATAGATTAAGAATTGGCAGGCGAGGCTGACCAAGCAGACTTCCTGCCGCAAGCACAAATTGTTGAGCGGCAGCTACTTTTTGCGGCTTGATACCGCGGCTGCATTCCGCGAACCGGCCGGCGCACTCGGCAGCTTGAACTGCTCGATGTTCTCTTTAACGGCGTGTGCGAAGCTCGCCGCGCCGGCTCCGTTCACCACCCGATGATCGAAGGTTAGTGAGAGAGTAATCACCTCGGCAGTTTCGTTTTTCTTTCCGTTCGATAGCAGTGCCGGATGAGCTGTTCCGACGAAAAGTGTGCCTACTGAGGGTGGCACCACGATTGGCGCGCCCACTTTCACGCCGAAAGCTCCCAGGCTGCTGATCACCACCGGCGCATTCATGGCATCGATTCGGCCTTCGCGAGTCGCCGTCACCGTCTCGGTGTAAGCCTGCACGAATTCCGGCCAGGTTTTCTGGTTCGCGTTAACGATGACAGCCGTTGCCAGCCGATCGCCCTCCAACGCAACTGCGATACCCAGATCGAAATTCTCGTTCTCAATAATTTGATCGTCTTCCAACATTAGTCGCCGGAAATGCGGATGAGTTTCCATTGCCCGAACGACCGCCCAGGCAATCATCACACTCGGCGATGGGGCCGATGTTCCGTTAGACTTTTTAGCAGCGTCGCGCGCTTTACTGAGCGCATCCCACTTCGCGTCGATCTGCAAGTTCGCCGCGATAACGCGTGAAAGTTTCCGGGTAATGGTTGGCGACAGCGCCGGTTCTCTGGTTGAGCTGTCGCGCGACCGGTCCCGGTTTTCTGCAGAGGAGCCTTTCAGATTCCGTCCCTCTGCAGGGGAAGCTGCCCGTTTGCCTGGGAGCCGGGCAGGCTCCCCTACAGGGGGAGTTTCTTCATCGTGGAACATCGGTTCACCAGTCAGAACCGTTCCCAGCTCCTGACCAATATCGACCGTGTCGCCTACGCTCACTTTCCATTCGCCCATTGTGCCTGCGAACGAGCTCTCGATCGGATAGACTGCTTTATCGGTCTCCACCTCGCATAACGGATCGTCGAGTTCGACCGAATCACCGGGATTCTTCAAAAGCGACACCACCTTTGCCGCACGAATTCCTTCACCCATAATCGGAACCGTAATCGTCTGACGGCGCGTGCTCGTCGGAGCCGGGGGCGGCGACCCCGGTTCTTCTTCTTCGAAAGCTTCCATGACTTGATCGCGCTCAGCCGATTTGCGGTCGCCATCAGCCGCGATTTTGCGGGCGTCACGGCGATCGGTCGAAATCCTGCCGGTGTCACCTCCGCCGGCTACAGCGGCGCGCTTCAGCGCCGTCGTACCGGCAGAACGTTTCACGGCTGAAACGATCCGCTCTACATCGGGTAATGCTGCGTACTCGTAGATCGGATTATAGCCGATCATCACGTTCCCTTTGCTGACCAGGATGGGCGGCGCCATCATCGCATCCCACAGATCAGGTTGAGACGTGATATGAGTGATGATCATCTGCCCGACGCTGCAGTTCTCCGTGTCCTCCTGCACAACAACCAGCCGACCCGTTTTCCTAACGGATTCCTCAACGGCAGCTTTGTCCCACGGCGCGATCGACCGCAGGTCTAACAGATCAATACTAATCTCGCCGCCGATCTGCTTCACCGCCTCGAGCGATTTTTCCATCGTGTTACCCCACGCCACGATGGTCACATCCGACCCAGATTGGTGTCGTCGCGCGACGCCGAGCGGGACTGCTCGAACCGGTTTAGTGGATTCGTGCTCGGCCCAAAGCAGATGTTTGGGGATTAGCACGAACGTCGGATCTTCGGCATGCATGGCGGTCCAGAGCAAACCAGCCGCATCTTCCGGTGTGCTCGGAATCACGATGTTAATTCCGGGATAATGCGCTAACGGCGCTTCGTTAGCCTGGCTGTGCCACAAACTTCCACCGGGAAGATAGGCGCCGTAGGGAGCATATATTACGAGCGGACATTTCCAGCTGCCGAATGATCGCCAGCGAAGATTGCAAAGGTTTGTCACCACCTGGTTCCAGCCCGGCCCGATGAAATCAACGAACTGAAGTTCGAACACTGGGCGTTTCCCGTAGGAAGCAAGCCCGCAGGCGACACCCATAATAGTGGATTCAGCCAGGGGCGAATTGAATACCTGTTCCGGAAATTCAGTCGAGAGGCGCTGCGTAAGACGGAATACGCCGCCTTTCGGATCTTCTATGTCTTCGCCGAAAACGATGCGGTCTTTGCTTTTGGTTAGGCCAAGATGCAGGGTCTTGTTGATGGTATCGCCAATCCGGTATTTGCCCGGCGGCAACACTTCGTCATTGAGCTGCGGCAATTCGCCAGTGACTTGGTCGAACAATTCGTCAGCTGACGGATCTTCGGCTCGCTCAGCCTCGTTGAATTCCTTGCGAATCCGCTCCTTAATTTCTTTGTCGAGCCGCTCGTATTCGTCCGAAGTGAGCACGCCTTCGGCAATTAGGGTGTCACTCCATCGCCGCAATGGGTCGCGTTGCTCGCAGGCAGTCAGTTCTTCAGCCGTGCGATACAGCTTCTGATCGTCGGAACTGGTGTGACTGGAGAGCCTTTCCAAATCGATCCAGAAAAAGCGAGGACCTCCACCGGCGCGCATCGATTCGAACGCCTCCGCTCCGGCATCGTACACCGCCTGAACATCCGAGCCGTCGATAACCTGCCAATCTTCCGGGTTAACCACGTTGATCGCGCGCGGATGAATTTTGCTCGTCGGACTGCTGATCCCGTACTTGTTATCTTCGACGACGAACAAGACCGGCAGCTGCCGTTCCTTGGCGAACGCCATCGCTTCATAAAAGTCCCCCTGGCGCGATGCTGCATCACCGATCGTGGTAACGACTACGTTCGGCTTATTGTCGAGCCGGATACCCCACGCGAGGCCACAGCCCGGAAGCAACTGCGAACCCGTTGGCGTGGGGACGCTCCAAATCCCTTTGGACGCGTAGCTATAATGAGACGGCATCTGTCGGCCATGACTTTGCCCGCTTCGCTTCGCGAAGTAATCGATCGCCAGCTCACGTGATGCGACGCCGCGGCCGAGAACGAGCGCGCGATCGCGATAATACCCGGCGATGTAATCGCCGTCGCGCAGCTGGACACCAAGCGCGGCCAGCGCTTCATGGCCCATACCGCTGACGTGGAAATGTCCTTTGCCCTGCCGATTCAGACTTTGTTCGCGCAAATCGCCATGGCGGCTCTCCAGAACCAGGGTCAGGAGACGAAGCTTTTCTTCCTTGGTGAGCTCAGCCATACAGCGCGCCCGAAATGAACACGTGCCGTGCCGTTCTGGCCAGTGGAAAACGTGCGCAGAGCTGCTTCACAGATTTCGCCCTCAAGGGTCGTGCGGTTCATAGCCTCCCTATGTCATCCCGAGCACTTTCACTGTGAAATCATTGAACTGTCATTCTGAGCGCAGCGCAGCGGAGCCGAAGAACGAGGGACCTCTCAAATGCAGGTGGCGTTACGCAAGTAGGAGAGGTCCTTCGGCCCGAGCCCGGCTGGCACATCGCTCAGGATGACAGCGGTTTGGTGCAGTCGAACCAGCAGGACAGCTTCCAACACTGTGTAATCGCCGAAATATTTGGGACACGACAGAGCGTGTCCCTCCATGGTTTAGTAAGGCAGATCTGTGGAAGAAAAACTGCCCATGAAACAGAGCAGGGGAGTCATTGAACGATATCGGCAGTACCTTCCGGTTACCGATTCCACTCCCATCGTGTCGTTAGGGGAAGGCAACACCCCGCTCATTTATTCGCCGCGGCTCAGCGAGATGGTTGGTTGCTGTGCTAATCCGGCTCGCACCTGCCAGGTCTATATCAAGTACGAAGGACTGAATCCGACTGGCTCATTTAAGGATCGCGGAATGACCGTGGCTGTTTCCAAAGCATTGGAGCAGGGGGCCCGGACGTTGATCTGCGCCTCTACCGGCAACACATCCGCATCAGCCGCCGCTTACGCGGCTCGGGCGCGAATTGCATGTGCGGTTGTTCTGCCCGCGGGAAAGATCGCGAGTGGCAAATTGCTTCAGGCATTTGTCTACGGCGCGAAAGTGGTTGCGATCAATGGGAACTTCGATGATGCGCTTCGCATCGTTCGCGAGCTCGGGCAGCGCGCAGGCTTCGCCATCGTCAACTCGATCAACCCGGATCGCATCGCCGGCCAAAAGAGCGCGGCCTACGAAATCGTCGATATTCTTGGTGATGCTCCTCAGTTTCACATTCTGCCGGTTGGCAACGCCGGCAACATCACCGCATATTGGGCCGGATACCGCGATTACCTG
Source organism: Chthoniobacterales bacterium (assembly GCA_045809745.1). Taxonomy (GTDB): domain Bacteria; phylum Verrucomicrobiota; class Verrucomicrobiia; order Chthoniobacterales; family UBA10450; genus DATFCK01. Next base: position 66,098 of record JBJMXE010000048.1, read on the forward strand.
GATGCAGGCAAGTGCACCGCGTTACCGACAATGATTGGATTCCAGGCCGCAGGCGCGGCGCCGATCTTCCATAACAGGGTCATCGACACACCGGAAACAATCGCGTCCGCGATCCGGATCGGGAATCCCGCCAGCTGGAAACAGGCGCGGGCCGCAATTGAAGAATCACACGGCGCAATCGACATCGTGACTGACACTGAGATCCTCGAGGCGCAGGCTTGGCTGGCGAGGAATGAAGGAATCTTTGTGGAACCAGCGAGCGCGGCGTCGATCGCAGGTTTGTTCAAATGCTGCAAAGCTGATGACGCTCGCTATTCCTTTAACAATGTTCCGGAGGGAAGCCGCATCGTTTGCACCGTGACGGGACATGGATTGAAGGATCCGGATGCGTTCAGCGCCCGGAAATTTTCTGCGATCGCAGTCGCGGCAAATGTGGACGAAGTGGCGAAAGCGCTCGGTTGAAAATCTAAACCGCTTGCTGTCTTGGGCCGCGAGGTCGACGAAGCAAAAACGTCCAACCCCGAACTTAGCTATGTCATCCCGAGCGAAGTCGAGGGACCTCGCAAATGCGGATAGCGTTACGCAAGTAGGAGAGGTCCTTCGACTGCGCTCAGGATGACAACGTTGGTGTGCTCTTCAGTCGCTCGTCACTTCAATCGCGTTGTGTCCACATCAACATTGGCCAAAGGCGAAGTGACGATCTTAACTCGCTCGTTGGAGCTAGGTGGAACAGGACTCATTCAATGTTGCGATCACCCGCAGCTAAGCTATGTCATCCCGAGCGGAGTCGAGGGACCTCACCGATGCGGAAAACATTACGCGAGTAAGAGAGATCCTTCGACTACGCTCAGGATGACAATTTTGGTGCTCTTCTGCTCCCTTAGGCGATCCACTGCATCTGCGCTTTTCAGTTATCCATGCCATTGATCGTCCAGAAATACGGTGGCACTTCGGTAGGCGACGCCGCTCGCATCAAAAACGTTGCCCGCCGTCTGCTCGACACCCAGCGCGAAGGCGCGCGAGTGGTAGGTGTCATTTCCGCGATGGCCGGAGTCACCGATAATCTTTTGAAGCTCTCCAGAGAGATGTCGGATGATCCAACCGACCGCGAACTGGACGTTTTACTTTCCACCGGCGAACGCGCAGCCAGTGCGCTAACCGCGATGGCTATCAACGCGCTTGGCGGCAAGGCAATCTCGTTAACGGGCGCCGACGCCGGCATCCTAACCGACGGAACGCATACCAAAGCACGCATCGCAAACATCAGCCCCCGACGCATTCACGAGTTGCTGGCTGAAGATTACATCGTGGTGGTCGCCGGATTCCAGGGACAAAGTCCACAGGGCGAGATCACCACGTTAGGCCGGGGCGGGTCGGATCTCACCGCGATCGCCCTGGCCGGCGCGCTGAACGCGGATGCGTGTCAGATATTCACCGATGTGGACGGCGTTTTCACCTGTGATCCACGTGTGATTAAAGACGCGGCCAAGGTTGATGAAATTGCCTATGACGAGCTTCTCGAAATGGCCGGCGCCGGATCGAAGGTCATGCAATCGCGCGCAGTAGAGTTCGCGAAAAAATTCGGAGTCGAATTTGAGGTTCGTTCGAGTTTCAAACCGCAGCCGGGAACGATCGCGCGCGAAGAAACGCCGAACATGGAAGACGTGGTGATCCGCGGAATCAGTCTGGATCGCAAACAGGCGAAGTTAACGGTGGCCGGCGTTCCGGACCAAGCCGGCGCTGCCGCCCGGATCTTTTCCATGGTCGCAGCGCATCACATCATCGTAGACATGATTGTGCAAAGCGCGGCGATCGAAGGAAAAATCGATATCTCGTTCACGATTCACGAGGACGAACTGGAAGATGCGCGAAAGGTGTTGATGCCGGTGGTGAGCGAGATCGAAGCGAACCGGCTGAATACGACGAGCGGCGCAGCCAAGCTCAGCGTGGTCGGAATCGGCATGCGCTCTCACGCCGGCGTGGCGGCCCGATTCTTTGAATGCCTCGGCAAAGCCGATATCAACGTTCAGTTGATCTCGACGTCTGAAATCAAAATCGCGGTCCTAATCGATGGCGCCAAAGCGGACAAGGCTGCGCAGATCATTCACGAGGAATTCGGCCTGGCCCGTCTGGCGCCAACGCTGGCGGCGACAAAACCGTTAGGCTAAGAGGCGAACGCGAAATACGCGAAATGACGCAAAAAAAAGGCAGACCTGTTCGTTCCAGCACGTATCGCATGTGTTTTCTCCCTCAGGGAGAGGATCAAGGCGAGGGTGGCTCGAGCGATTGATTGCCCGCGAAGCGCACGAACCAAACTAAAAGGGGATCCTAGCTTTCCGACTTTCGAATCTTTCGTGTGTTTCGTGTGCAGTAGCGGGTTGTTCGACTCTGCGCCGCAGCCCAATCCGCTTTCGCGTTATTTAGCGTGTTTAGCGGACCTCTTCTGACTATTTGGGCCTAACCGGGTTCACGTAGAACTCGCCTGCACCGATGACGTGCATCTTGTACCCGACCATACTGTGCGTAACCATTACCGGCGGATGATCCGTTAGCTTTGCTTCCAGATTATCGCTGTCGTTAGCCTGTTTCCATACCGTGCCGTCTTCGAGGCGAATGATCGCTTTATGGGTGTATTTCTTAAGACCGTGAAACTCGCCGTCGATCCGGCTAAAGACCTGTTCCGTGCTCAACCAGTTGCGATTAAACTTTTTCTTCGCTTCGGCAGTGGCTTCTTCGCGCGCCGATTCCCGCGTCTGTTCGGTCGCTTGCTCGGCTGCCTTGGTTTCGGCGGCGTGCCGATAACCTTTGAGCCACTGATTCAGGGTGCGCAATTCTTCCGGTGAAAGTTTATCCAACCCCGCCTTCTTGAATGCCGCGGGATCCATCTCCTCAACCGTGCTGGGCGCTTCCCTGGCCTTTTTCTTCGGAGTAGCCTCGGTGTCCGTCTCGTTCGCAGATTCCGCCGGGGCTTCCGGCGCCGGCTTGTGCGTCCGTTCCGGGATTGGCGTCGGCTCGGAGGACACGGGCGAATCCTGGTCGCCTTTGATTTCGAGCGCCTCCTGGGCGAAAACCTCGGGACCCGCGACCAGGCAAAGAATGGCGACGGCGAAAAGAGAGCGATATAACAGCTTCATAATGACGGGGCGACGAATGTCCGCGCAGGCTACCAGCGCAGTTCAGCCGGTCAAGAATAGGGATGCTAGCGTGGATGGAACCAGACATGGGTCCAGAAGCCATTACCGGACTGACCGTGTCCGAATTGCTCTATATATAGAGAGCGTAAAAACAACGCTAATGAACTCAGCTGGAGGATGAACCCGAGTTAAGGGCGGGTAAATGCATGCTCGATATGCTGTGGCGACGGTGGAACGCCTTCAATTCTTGTGGCGTCGGCATCTTGCCGATGATCCTGGCCGCCTGAATTGAGCCCGAGCAAACGTCGCGAAAGCAGCGGAAGCTGCCGATCGAGCTGGGGGCGGAGCCCTGACAGCAGCAAACGCAATTAACCAAAGTTACAGGTGTGGCAGTTGGGTAATAGGAGCAGGTAAGCGTTCCCCGGATCGCCGCGTCCCTGAAGCTCCATAACATCAGACAATATATGTTATATAAAGTCTAAGGGTGATGCCTATGAGAAAAACACCTAAGATGAGTCTTTGCGCTTCAGTCTTCCCGAATCCGTGAAATCTCGAAACACCTCGGGTTAAGTCGAAATATCCTCAAAACATGGGACTTACGAATCGCCGCTGTCATAACGCGGTGAACGGGAACCTTTCCCGCCAAAATCGGCCCAATTGCGTCGGCGGTTCCTGTTCAGCCTAGGCGATCGACTTCCAACGGGGAAAAGTCAACCGATCGATTTTAACAGGAACCAGGAACCCCCATCACACACACACCCGGCCGCGCTGTTGCATAGCCGGTGCAAAGTAGCTGCAAGGCCTCTCCCTATCGGTTGGCGAGTAGCTGTTCCGCTTTGAACTCGAAAGGTCCTAGCAGTCGGCTCGACGTAATACGATACCGGATTGCGTGCTGCTGATCGTTTCGCGGCACGAGTCCGATCTTCAAGGCGTTACAACATCAGTTCCGGCGAAAGCCTGCGGCGCCGTAAAAGATTATCGTTAGCTTGGACAGAAGGCCTCGAAATCTTCTTCGTCAGCACCTGGAACATAACCGATCAAATGAAAACCTAATCCCGAGTGTCGCGCGTCTTGCTCGGCTTGCCTGAAGTGCGGCTTTACAGCGGTCCCATTCAGCTGTTGCACCATTCCGGTTAGTTCAACAGCTTCATAAGGCAATTGGTCGGTGATCGTCTTCGCACGTTCGATGGCGTCATATTCCCCTGCTGCAAACAAGAAGACGTTCAGCCATCCAAACTGCCACCTCCAGAACTGCGGATGCTCTTTCGCCGGCCTAACTTTGAAGGTCACTTGGTATAAATCACTCATCAGCGACCTCCGCCACTCCAGACGCCACGCGCCAGCTTTTCCCGCTCTAATTCAACCCGATTCGACGATTGCGAAAGGGAATCGCCGCAATCCTTGCTGACGTCCCGGCGGTCGCCTCCGCGACAATGCGACGCAGCGACTGCAATCGACATGAATTCAGTTCGAGGTTCACGATTTCCTGCTTGGTTGGCGGATCAGCAATCAGTAACAACTTGTTGCGGACGCCATCATCAGTCTGCTGCAATAGCACCTGCCAAAGCGCCGGAATCATTCCGCGAATGTGCAGGAGTTGCTCAGGAGAAGCGATCCGCAAGACTTCGCGAAGCAACTGTTCATCTATCCAGGTGGCAACAGACGCATTCTTATTGAAGCAATCACGTAACAGGGTCCCCTGCTCTGCGGTTAATTGAACCTCACGCATTCGGAATGCTTCGTGAAATGGGATGACAAATGCAGGCCAGCGAATCGTTAGCACGTCCGGCATCTTAGTGA